>JBIKOJ010000287.1:0-5102 GCA_044358135.1 Acetobacteraceae bacterium
ACCATAGCAATGCGGCACGATCACGGCGCCCCTTGATGACCGCCGGATGGCGACACGGGCGCGATGGTGCCACATTTCCAGCGCATACCGCCGCCCCACGCCAGAGGTTCCCGCCCATCATGCGGATCGCGCAGATCGCCCCCCTCTTCGAATCCGTCCCACCCCGCCTCTATGGCGGCACGGAGCGCGTGGTCCACTGGCTCACCGAATCCCTCGTCGCCGCCGGCCACGACGTCACCCTCTTCGCCTCGGGCGATTCCCGCACCTCCGCCACCCTGGTCCCGGTGCGCGACGCCGCCGCCCGCTTCGTGCGCAATTTTGAGGTCAACAACGCCCCCTACGCCCGCATGATCGAGCTCGTCCGCCGCCAGGCCGACGCGTTCGACGTGCTGCACTTCCACATCGATTTCCACCCCTTCAGCGTCTTCACCCGCCAGCCCACCCCCTTCGTGACAACCCTGCACGGCCGCCTCGATCAGGAATGGGTCCCCTCCGTCTACGGCCTCTTCCCCACCGCCCCGCTGGTCTCGATCAGCGACAGCCAGCGCGCGCCCGCCCCCACGCTCCCCTTCGCCGCCACCATCCTCCACGGCATGCCCGCCGACCTTCTCGCCCCCACCCCCGGCAGCCTCGCCGCCACCAACCAGGGCTACTTCGCCTTCCTCGGCCGCATCTCCCCGGAAAAAGGCATCGTCGATGCCATCCGCATCGCCCGCGCCTGCAACATGCCGCTCAAGATCGCCGCCAAGATCGGCGAGGAAGACCTCCCCTTCCATGAGGAGATCGTCGCCCCCCTCATGGCCGAACCCGGCATCGAGTTCATCGGCGAGATCGACGACAGCCACAAACCCGCCTTCCTCTCCGGTGCCCGCGCCCTCCTCTTCCCCATCGCCTGGCCCGAACCCTTCGGCCTCGTCATGATCGAAGCCATGGCCTGCGGCTGCCCCGTCATCGCCTACAACCGCGGCTCCGTTCCCGAAGTCATCGAACCCGGCCGCACCGGCTTCATCGTCTCCAATGTCGAGGAAGCCACCGCCGCCATCGCCCAACTCCCCAACCTCCCCCGCGCCGCCATCCGCGCCCGCTTCGAGGAACGCTGGACGGCAAGGCGGATGGCGGATGACTATGTGAGGCTCTATCAAAGCCTCATAGACAGGAAGTAAGAATCTTCTTTTTGTGAACAAAAAGAAGCAAAAAAACTTTATGAATTTGCACCCGTCTCTCCCTGCCGGCGCGCGCGCAAGGAAACAAAAGTTTTTTGGTTCTTTTTTTCAAAAAAGAACGCCTGCCTAGTTTTCGCCCATATCCCCAGCTAAACCCGCCTCACACAAGAGGTCCCCAAGATGCGCATCGCCCAGATCGCCCCGCTCTTCGAAGCCGTTCCGCCGAAGCTCTACGGCGGCACAGAGCGCGTCGTGCACTGGATCACGGAAGCCCTGGTCCAGCAGGGCCACGACGTCACCCTCTTCGCCAGCGGGGACAGCCAGACAAGCGCCAAGCTCGTCCCCGTCTGGCCCCAGGCCCTGCGCCTTTCCCCCATCGCCGACTGGGTCGCCACCTACGCCCTGCTGATCGAAACGGTGGCCGAGCGCGCCCATGAATTCGATGTGCTGCACTTCCACATCGACTACTGGCCCAACTCCGTCTTCTCCCGCCTCGGCGTGCCCTTCGTCACCACCCTGCACGGCCGGCTCGACCTGCACGAATTCGGCGTCGTCTACTCCAAGTTCCCCCATGTCCCGATCGTCTCGATCTCCGACAACCAGCGCAAACCCGTCCCGCATCTCGGCTGGGCCGGCACCGTCCACCACGGCATGCCCGCCGACCTGCTGCGCCCGGAACCCACGGAGCCCCCCAGCTACTTCGCCTTCCTCGGCCGCATCTCCCCGGAAAAGCGCGTCGACCGCGCCATCGAGATCGCCGGCGCCACCGGCACCGAACTGCGCGTCGCCGCCAAGATCGACCGTGCGGACGACGAATACTTCGCCCGCGACATCAAGCACCTCTTCGAGTTGCCCCACGTCAACTACATCGGCGAAATCAACGACGCCCAGAAGGTCGGCTTCCTCTCCAACGCCAAGGCCCTGCTGGTCCCCATCGACTGGGAGGAACCCTTCGGCCTCGTGATGATCGAAGCCATGGCCTGCGGCACCCCCGTCATCGCCTTCCGCCGCGGCAGCGTGCCGGAAGTGATCGAAAACGGCGTCACCGGCTTCATCGTCGATGACATGGCAGGCGCCATCGAAGCCGCCAAAAAGATCGACACCATCGACCGCGCCGGCGTCCGCAAGCGCTTCGAGGAACGCTTTACCAACCTGCGCATGGCCGACGACTACATGGCCATCTACCAGAAGCTGATCGCGGCAAAGGGCAGGTAATCCAAGCCTCGCAGGCTCGGACCGATCGAATCATGGGAAGGCCAGGGCGCTGCCCTGGACCCGCAAAGGGCCGGCGGCCCTTTGATCCCATGATTTGAGGTCCAGGGGCCTGGCCCCTCGCGCGAAGGCGCGCAACACACCACGCCGCCCTGCCATCGGCATCCATCGTGTCGTGCGGAAAATCAATACGGAACAAGCAAGTGTTCCTCGATCGTTTCTTATTACCATTCTTTCAAATTGATATTGACACGCACTTGCCGCGGGATAACGCTCGGTCGCCCACAACAAAAGGACAACAGTGGGCAGAACCAAACCTAGGTGAGGAGCAAGAACGATGGCCGGAAAGCTCGGAGGGTTTCTCACGGATCTCGCCAAGAACCCGCAGACCATGCAGTCGTTCAAGGCCGACCCCCATGGAGCCATGACCCATGCAGGGTTGTCGCACGAAGAAATGAATGCCGTCTTCAGCAAGAACCCAGCCACCATCGGCCGCCTGGTGGGAGCCGCGCGGCCCGCGGGTGGAGCAGCCCGGCCCGGCGGTCTGGCCGCTGCCGATGCCGATACCACCGTCGTCGTGGTCGTCTTGTAGAGACGGCCCGGTGAACAAGGGGCGGGTCCGGTCACCGGCCGGGCCCGCCATCACCGTCAACCCGTCGCCATGTCCATCACCTGCACAGTGGGGAGGGAGTTCCTGTGGCTGGGAGCTTGCTGATTGTCGGAACCGGCCTGAGTGCCGCCGCGCACATGACCTTGGAAACGAAGTCCCTGATCGAGCAGGCCGAGAAGGTCGTCTATGTCGTCGCAGACCCGGTCACGGCACAGTGGCTCGAATCGCTGAACCCAACCGCGGAATCACTGTACCATTTCTACGACCCGTCGGTGGAGCGCCTGCAGACCTACCTCAAGATGACAGACTACATCATGTCCTGGGTCCGCGCCGGGTCCAAGGTCTGCGCCGTGTTCTACGGCCACCCCGGCGTGTTTGTCTTCCCGGCCCATGAAGCGATCATCACGGCGACAGCCGAAGGCTTCCCCGCATAAATGCGCCCGGCCGTCTCGGCCGAGGATTGCCTGTTCGCCGACCTCCGGATCGATCCCGGCCGGGTGGGCTGCCAAAGCTTCGAAGCCACCGATTTCCTGATCTACAACCGTATCTTCGACCCCCGCAGCGTCCTGGTCCTGTGGCAGATCGGCGTGGTCGGCCAGATCGGCTTCCAGAAGCGCTTCCGCATCGCGGAGAACCTCGAAATCCTCAAGAACCGCCTGATGAAGCACTACACGCGCGATCACGCCGGCTTCATCTACGAGGCAAGCCCCTATCCCGTCTGCGACCCGGTGATCGAGCCCGTGGCAATCGCCGAGCTGCGCGCAGACCGGCTCACCCCCATCTCCACCTTCGTCATCCCGCCCTCGTCCCCCTCCAGTCCCGATGTCGACATGATGGCCGCCCTCAGCATCCCGTTGAGCTACATCCGCTACAAGCAGGACAACCCCTCGCGCTACGACCCGCAACGGCCGTTCGTGACGCCGAGTGCCCGAAGCGTGACGGCATAGCGGAGCACAAGGCCAGGGCTCTGCCCTGGACCCGCTGGGGCCGAGGGGCCCCAGACCCCCATCACTTGGCGGAATGCTCACAAAATTTCTTGCTTCCTTCTCCCTTGCCTTGCTTCTCCGTGCCTCTGTGTCTCTGTGGTGAATCTTCTTCTTGCTTCCTCGCCTTCCCCGACAGCCCCTCGCCATCCCCCACCCGCCATGCCACCCTCGCCAAAACGCGAGGAAACCCACCCCATGCGCGACCCCAACGCCCTGATCACCACGGCCCAGCTCGAAGCCCTGCTGAACACCCCCAACCTCCGCCTCTACGACTGCACCACCACCACGGTCCCCCCGCCGCCAGGCGTCGATGCCCCCTACGTCGCCGTCTCCGGCCGCCCCGCCTTCGAACAGGCCCACATCCCCGGCGCGGACTACCTCGATATCCAGGGCGAATTCTCCCGCAACGACACCCCGCTGCGCTTCATGCTGGCGGATCTTGCCACGCTCGAAGCCGCCTTCAGCCGCCACGGCCTCGGCACCAACAGCGGCCACAGGATCGTGCTCTACAGCGCCAACAACATGTGGATGAGCACCCGCTTCTGGTGGATGCTCCGCGCCCTGGGCGTGGACGCCACCGTCCTCGATGGCGGCTTCGACAAATGGCGCGCCGAGAACCGCCCCACCGAAGCCGGCCCCCCGAAGGGCTACCCCCCGGCCACCTTCCGCGCCACGCCGCGCCCTGGCCTGTTCGGCAACAAGCACGATGTCCTCGCCGGCATGCAGGCCCCTAACACCGTCATCGTCAACGCGCTGGGCGACGAGCTCTTCCGCGGCAGCGCCCCCAGCCGCTACGGCCGCCCCGGCCGCATCCCCGGCAGCGTCCAGGTCTCCGCCGCCACCCTCATCGACCCCCAGGCCAAAACCTTCACCACCCTGGAAGACGCCAAGGCCAAGTTCGAATCCCAGGGCGTCACGCCGGAAAAGCACGTCATCGTCTATTGCGGCGGCGGCATCTCCGCCAACATCGACCTCTTCCTCCTCCACCAGCTCGGCTACGACAACCTCACCCTCTACGACGCCTCCATGGGCGAATGGGCCCGCGACGAAACCCTCCCCATCCAAACCGGCTAGCCCCCACCCCCCGTAGGGCGGGGCGCGAACCCGGCCCCCCCCCCCCCCCCCCCACAA
>JBIKOJ010000115.1:0-17071 GCA_044358135.1 Acetobacteraceae bacterium
CATCATCGACCACGTCACCGGCGCCGTGCTGCTGGAAAAGGAGCCGGACGCCTCCATGGTGCCGTCCTCCATGACCAAGCTGATGACGGCCTACATCGTGTACGAGATGCTCCGCGGCGGCCGCCTCAAGCTGGACCAGGAACTGCCGGTCAGCGAGCGCGCCTGGCGCATGGGCGGCAGCAAGATGTTCGTGCAGGTGGGCACCAGCGTGAAGGTGGAAGACCTGATCCGCGGCGTGATCGTGCAGTCGGGCAACGACGCCTGCATCGTGCTGGCCGAGGGGATCGCGGGATCGGAGGAGCAATTCGCCGAGCTGATGAACGCCAAGGCCCGCGACCTCGGGCTGGAGCGCACCACGTTTCGCAACTCCACCGGCTGGCCGCATCCGGAACACCGCAGCAGCGCGCGCGACATCGCCACGCTGGCGCGGCGCATCATCCGCGACTTTCCGGAATACTACCACTACGACGCGGAAAAGAGCTTTCGCTACAACGGCATCGAGCAGCAGAACCGCAACCCGCTGCTGCAGAAGAACCTCGCCGACGGCCTCAAGACCGGCCACACCGATGAAGCCGGCTATGGGCTGGTGGCCAGCGCAGACCGCAACGGGCGGCGCGTGATCGTGATGGTGAACGGGCTGGAGACGATGCGCGCCCGCGCCGAGGAGAGCGAGCGCCTGCTGGAATGGAGCTTCCGCGAGTTCGAGAACGTAACGCTGTTCACCGCCGGAGACGTGGTGGAGCAGGCCCCGGTGCATCTCGGCACCGCCCCCACCGTGCCCCTGGTCGGCGGGCGAGACGTGGTGATGACCATGCCGCGCGGCTGGCGCAACCGCGCGAAAGTCACGCTCAGCTACAGCACCCCGGTGCCCGCCCCGGTGCAGCGCGGCACCAAGCTCGGCACGCTGGCGGTCAGCGGCCAGGGCGTGCCGGAGCTGGAAGTGCCGCTTCTCGCCGGCGCCGACGTGCCTCGCCTCGGCCTGCCCGGGCGCGCCATCGCGGTGGTCTCGCGCTTCCTCACGGGCGGATAGGGTGGCGGTCGGCCGGTTCATCACGCTGGAGGGCGGCGAGGGCGGCGGCAAGTCCACCCAGGCGCGGCACCTCGCCGAGGCCCTCGCGGCCAACGGCCTGCCGGTGCTGCTCACCCGCGAGCCCGGCGGCGCACCGGGCGCCGAGCACCTGCGCGGCCTGCTGCTGGGCGGCGAGATCGACTGGTCCGCGCCCGCCGAAACGCTGCTGCACTTCGCCGCGCGGGCCGAGCATGTGGAGCGCACCATCCTGCCGGCGCTGGAAGCCGGGATGTGGGTGGTGTGCGACCGCTTCGCCGATTCCACCATGGTGTACCAGGGCTGGGGCCAGGGCGCGGACAAGGGCGCCATCGCCACCCTCACCAACCTGCTGCGCGCCCGCCCGGACCTGACGCTGGTTCTGGACGTGCCGGTGGAGGTCTCGCTCGCCCGCCTCGCTGCACGCGGGGCCGCGGCCGACCGCTACGAGAAGCTCGGCGCCCCGTTCTTCGCCGCCATCCGCGAAGGCTTCCTCGCCGTCGCCGCCGCGGAGCCCGCCCGCTGCGTGGTGCTTGATGGCACGCCGGACGAGACCCAGGTGGCTGGGGCGATCCTGGGCGCCGTCCGGGAAAGGCTGGGGGCGTGAGCGCACCGGCCCCGCGCGCCAACCCGCTGCTGCTGGGCCACGAAGCCGCCGAGGACACGCTGGCGGAGGCGATGCGCTCCGGCAGGATGCACCATGCCTGGCTGATCGCGGGGCCGGAGGGCATCGGCAAGGCCACGCTCGCCTATCGCTTCGCCCGCCGCCTGCTGGCCGGGGGCACGCCTGGTAACGACCTCGCCCTGCCGGAAACCCACCCGACCTTCCGCCGCGTGGCCGCCGCCAGCCATGCCGACCTGCTGACGGTGGAGCGCGAGTGGGACGACAAGCGCAAGCGCATGCGGGCGGGGATCGTGGTGGAAACCGCAAGGCGCATCCCGCCCTTCATGCAGCTCACCCCGGCCGAAGGCGGCTGGCGCGTGGTGGTGATCGATGGGGCGGAGCAGCTGAACAACAGCTCCGCCAACGCGCTGCTCAAGATCCTGGAGGAGCCGCCGCCGCGCGCCGTACTGCTGCTGGTGTGCTCCGCCGTCGGCGCCATGCTGCCGACCATCCGCAGCCGCTGCCGCCGCCTCGACCTCTCGCCGCTGCCGGAGGACACCGTCGCCACGCTGATGCGCCGCTATGCGCCCGAACTGCCGGACGCCGATGCGGAGCGGATCGCCATGCTGGCCGATGGCTCGATCGGCCGCGCGCTCGATCTCGCCGGGCGCGGTGCCATCGGCTACGCAGGATTGGTGGATGAGGTGCTGGCCAATGTCGCCACGCTGGATGTCGCCCGCGCCCATGCGGTGGCCGATGCGCTGGGCCGGGATGACGACGCCTTCGGCACCTTTATGGAACTGCTCGCCGCCGGCATCGCCGCCGCGGTGCGGGAGGCGGCGCGGGGGCGGGCCGACCCGGACCAGGCAAGGCTGATCGGCGATCGGCCCCTTTCCGCCTGGGTGGATTTGTGGCACGCGCTGCGTCGCCTGCAGGATGAGACCGAGGGTGCCTACCTGGACAAGCGCCAGGCCGTGGTGAGCGGCCTGCGCATGCTGGCCACCGGCACGCTGACGCGGGCGTAGTGGAAGTATCATGAAACCAAAATTCTACATCACGACCCCGATCTACTACGTGAATGGCGCGCCGCATATCGGCCACGCCTACACCACCATCGCCTGCGACGTGATGGCACGCTTCAAGCGCCTGGACGGCTTCGATGTGTTCTTCCTGACCGGCACGGACGAGCACGGCCAGAAGGTGGAACAGGCCGCCGCCGCCGCGGGCCAGACCCCGCAGCAATTCACCGACGGCACGTCGGACATGTTCCGCGCGATGACACAGCGCATCGGCATCTCCAACGACGACTTCATCCGCACCACGGAGGAGCGCCACAAGCGCGCCTGCCAGGAACTCTGGAAGCGCCTGGTCGATCGCGGCGAGATCTATCTCGGTGGCTACGAGGGCTGGTACGCGGTGCGCGACGAGGCGTTCTACGACGAGGACGAACTGACCACCCGGCCGGACGGCACAAAGGTGGCGCCATCAGGCGCGCCGGTGGAATGGGTGGTGGAACCGAGCTACTTCTTCCGCCTGTCCGCCTGGCAGGACAAGCTGCTGGAATACTACGATTCCGCGCCCGACGTGATCCTGCCGGCGACGCGGCGCAACGAGGTGACCAGCTTCGTGAAGTCCGGCCTGCGTGACCTCAGCGTCAGCCGCACCAGCTTCAAGTGGGGCATTCCGGTGCCCGGCGACCCCGCGCATGTGATGTATGTGTGGGTCGATGCACTGACCAACTACATCACCGCCGCCGGCTTCCCCGACGAGAGCGACCCGCGCTGGGGCTTCTGGCCGGCCGATGTGCATGTGGTCGGCAAGGACATCCTGCGCTTCCACACCGTCTACTGGCCGGCGCTGCTGATGGCCGCCGGGATTGCGCCGCCGAAGCGCATCTTCGCCCATGGCTGGTGGACGGTAGGCGGCGAGAAGATGAGCAAGTCGCTCGGCAATGTGCTGGACCCGCAGGAAATCGCCGACAGCTACGGCCTCGATTCGCTGCGCTTCTTCCTGCTGCGCGAGGTGCCCTTCGGCAATGACGGCACCTTCAGCCGCAAGGCGCTGATCTCGCGGCTGAACGTGGAACTGGCCAACGACCTCGGCAACCTCGCCCAGCGCTCCCTCGCGCTGATCGCGCGCAACTGCGAGGGCAAGCTGCCGGAAGCCGGCCCGCGCACGGCCGACGACGAGGAGATGCTGGCCGCTGCCGCGGCGCTGCTGCCGGCGGTGCGGGCGCAGATGGACCGCCAGGCCTTCGGCGAGGCGCTGGAGGAGATCTGGAAGGTCATCCGCGCCGCCAACGCCTATATCGATCGCCAGGCCCCCTGGGCACTGCGCAAGACCGATGCGGTGCGCATGGCCCATGTGCTGCGCGTGCTGGCCGACGTGATCCGCACCGTGGCCACGCTGCTGCAGCCCTTCATGCCGGAAAAGACCGCGGCGATGCTGGACCAGTTGGGCGTGCCCGCCGATGGCCGCGGCTTCGATGCGCTGGCCCACGCCCTGCCGGCGGGCACGGCGCTGCCGCCGCCACAGGGCGTGTTCCCGCGCTTCGTGGAAGAGGCCGAGTAACGCCCTGATGCTGATCGATTCGCATTGCCACCTGGATTACTTCCAGGGCGAGGACCTAGAGGGCGTGCTCGCCCGCGCCGCCGCGGCCGGCGTGGGGGAGATGGTGACCATCGGCACCCGCCTCACCCGCTCCGCCGAGATGCGCGCCCTGGCCGAAGCCCATCCCAACGTGTGGTGCACCGTGGGCATCCACCCCCACAACGCCGGCGAGGGCGAGGTGCCGACGCCGGAAGACATCGTCGCCGAGGCCCAGCACCCCAAGGTGATCGGCATCGGCGAAAGCGGCCTCGACTATTTCTACGACAAGGCCCCGCGCGACCGGCAGCAGGCGGGGTTCCGGGCGCATATCCGCGCGGCGCGCCTCTCCGGCCTGCCGCTGTGCATCCACGCCCGCGATGCCGACGAGGATATCGCAAGCATCCTGCGCGAGGAGGCGGCAGACGGGGCGTTCGGTTTCCTGCTGCACTGCTTCAGCTCCGGCCGCGGCCTGGCGGAAGCGGCCTTGGATCTGGGCGGCTACATCAGCTTCTCCGGCATCCTCACCTTCCCGAAATCCCAGGACATCCGCGACATCGCCCGCGACGTGCCCAGGGAACGGCTGCTGGTGGAGACCGATGCGCCCTATCTCGCCCCGGTGCCGTTCCGCGGCAAGCGCAACGAACCTGGCCACGTGGCGCACACCGCGCGCGTTCTCGGCGAGGTGCACGGCATGGGGCCGGAGGAGATCGCGGCGCTGACCACCGCCAATTTCCGCCGCCTGTTCCGGAAGGCGGCGTGATCCGGGTCACCCTGCTGGGCACTGGCGGCTCGGCCGGGGTGCCGATGATCGGCGGCGAGGACGGGGCAGGGGACTGGGGCGCCTGCGACCCCGCCGAGCCGCGCAACCGGCGCACCCGCACCAGCATCGCGGTGCAAGCCGAAGGGCACACGCTGCTGGTGGATACCGGGCCAGACATGCGCACCCAGCTGCTGGCGGCCGGGATCGGGCGGGTGGATGCGATCCTCTACACCCACGCCCATGCCGACCACATCACCGGGCTGGACGACGTTCGCATCCTCAACCGCCTGATCGGCCGCCCGCTCCAGGCCTTCGGCACCCCGCCGACCCTGGCCGACATCACCACCCGCTTCGCCTACGCCTTCCGCCCCTGGCGCCCGCCCGGCTTCTACCGCCCGGTGATGGAGCCGGTGGAAGTGGCGGAAGATGCGGAGATATCGCCTGCCGGCTTCCCGGTAAAGCTGTTCGCCCAGGACCACGGCATGGTCACCACGCTGGGTCTGCGCATCGGCGGGTTCGGCTATTCCACCGATGTGGTGCGGCTGGACGAGCGCGCCTTCGAGGTGCTGGCCGGCGTGGACACCTGGGTGGTCGGCTGCTTCCAGCGCCAGCCGCACAACACCCACGCCAAGCTGGAGGAGGTGCTGCGCTGGGTGGACCACCTGCGCCCGCGCCGGACGATCCTGACGCATATGGGCACCGACATGGACTGGGCCTGGCTGGCGGCCAACCTGCCGACGGGTGTGGAGGCTGGGGTGGACGGGATGGTGCTGGAACTCGCGGGCTAGGATTCGCTTGGAGCCCGGCCGGCGAAACGGCATGCTGCGGCGCAACGACATCCTGCCGGAGCCGCCATGGACACGCTCGCCGCCACCGCCATCCGCCATCCGCTCGACCCGCTGACGGAGGGCGAACTCGCCGCGGTGCAAAGCCTGGTGGCGGGCCATGCCGCGTTCCAGCCGGCGATGCGGTTCACGCTGGTGGAACTGGTGGAGCCGACCAAGGCAGCGGTGCTGGCGTTCCGGCCGGGGCAGGGCGTGTCGCGGGCCGCGCGGGTGGTGCTGCTGGATACCGCCACCGGCGGGATCTTCGAGGTGCTGGTGAACCTCACCGCCGAAGCGGTGGAGGCCTTCGGCCGGGTGGAGACGGCGGGGCAGCCGCCGATCATCCTGGACGAGTTCATGAAGCTCGACCGGATCGTGAAATCCGATCCGCGCTGGGTGGCCGCCGTGAAGCGGCGCGGCATCACCGAGGCCGATCTGCCGCTGGTGCAGGTGGACCCCTTCTCCGCCGGCCATTTTGGCTTCCCGGAAGAGGTGGGCAAGCGCCTGGTGCGCGCGGTGGCCTATTGGCGCGAAAGCCCCCGGGACAATGGCTACGCCCACCCGATCGAGGGCGTGGTGGCGGTGGTGGACCTGATCGGCGAGCGCATCCTGACGCTGGTGGACGACCCCGTGGCGATCCCTGTGCCGCGCACCAAGCGCAACTACGCCCCGGAATCGCTGCCGCCGACCCGCACGGACGTGAAGCCGCTCTCGATCGTGCAGCCGGAGGGGCCGAGCTTCACCGTGGATGGCTGGGACGTGACCTGGCAGAACTGGCGCTTCCGGGTGGGCTTCACGCCGCGCGAAGGCCTGGTGCTGCACCGGCTTTCGTTCGTGGATCAAGGGGTTACACGGCCGATCATCCACCGCGCCTCCATTGCCGAGATGGTGGTGCCCTATGCGGACCCCACGACCAACCATTTCTGGAAGAATGCCTTCGATGCCGGCGAGTACGGCCTGGGCAAGCTCGCCAACAGCCTGGAACTCGGCTGCGACTGCCTGGGCACCATCCACTATTTCAACGTGCCGGCGGTGGATGACCACGGCGCGCCGTTCCTGATGGAAAATGCCATCTGCATGCATGAGGAGGATTACGGAACCCTCTGGAAGCACTACGAATTCCGCAACGACATCCGCGAGGTCCGGCGCAGCCGCCGGCTGGTGATCAGCTTCTTCGCCACCGTCGGCAACTACGATTACGGCTTCTACTGGTACCTCTACCAGGACGGCACGATCCAGCTGGAGGCCAAGCTCACCGGCATCATCCAGACCGCGGCGGTGATGCCCGGCGAACCCTATCCCTGGGGCGGCATGATCGGCGAGGGGCTCGGCGGGCCGACGCACCAGCATTTCTTCTGCGCCCGGCTGCACATGAGCCTGGACGGCGAAGGCAATTCTGTCAGCGAGCACGGCTTCGTGCCACGCCCCTGGGGGAAGGACAACCCGTACGGCAACGTGTTCGACACCACTAGCCGCGTGCTGGCGCGCGAGCGCGATGCGGCGCGGGAGGCGGATGGGCGCAGCGGGCGCTACTGGAAAATCTCCAATCCGAACAAGGCGAACGTGGTCGGAAATCCACCGGCGTACAAGCTTGCGGTCACGGATTCACCGCTGCTGCTGGCCCAGGAAGGCAGCGCGATCCGGGGCAGGGCGGGCTTCGCCACCAAACACCTGTGGGTAACGGCCTATGACCCCGCCGAGCGCTTCCCGGCCGGGGAATTCCCCAACCAGCACCCGGGCGGCGAGGGGCTGCCGGCCTGGATCGAGGCGAACCGGCCGATCGAGAACGCCGATATCGTGGTGTGGCACAATTTCGGCCACACCCATGTCTGCAAGCCCGAGGACATGCCGATCATGCCGGTGGAATATGCCGGCTTCATGCTGAAGCCGAGCGGTTTCCTCTCTGCCAACCCCGCGATGGACCTGCCGAAGGACACCGAGGGCAGCACTGCCGCCGCCTGCTGCGCCCCAGCGCCATCTTCCTGCTGCGAATAAACGAGAGAGCCTAAGATCATGGAACAAGGCATTATTCCGCCGGGCGTAGCCGGGCACAACCGGTCCATGGTGGACCCGAATTTCGCGATCATGCCGCCGCAGGGGATCCTGGAGAGCCGGCTGCCGGGCTGGCCCGGCACCTCAGTGTTTTTCCAGACCTCGCCGCAGATGGGCGCCAAGTTCGTGCAGGCGCTGCTGGTGATGCCGGCGGGCGGCACCGGCGTGCCGGGGCGGATGGACGGGATCTCACATTTCTACTATGTCATAGAAGGAATATGTGATATAACGATTGGCAGTGAGCGCCACGCGCTGACCGCCGGCGGCTATGCCTACCTGCCGCCGGGAACGCCGCACCGCCTGGCGACGGCGGAAGGAGCGCGGATCGCCTGGATTCGCAAGAAGTTCGATGATGCCGGGCTCGGCGCTCCGCCGGCGATTGTGCGCCATACCAGCGACGTGACCCACACGCTGCGCCACACCATCGGCCGCAGCTGGCAGCACCTGCTGCCGGAGGAAGACCTGCGCTACGACTTCGCGGTGAACATCCTGCATTTCCGGCCCGGCACCCATTTCGCCATGGTGGAGACGCACATCATGGAGCACGGGCTGCTGATGCTCGCCGGCCAGGGCATGTATCTGCTGGGCCGCACCTGGCATGAGGTGTGGAAGGACGACTTCATCTGGATGGGCCCGTACTGCCCGCAGCAATTCTATCCCACCGGCTGGGGCGATGCGGCCTATCTGCTCTACAAGGATGTGAACCGCGATGTAGATCTGGGCTGACGCCCAGGCACGTCTCTTTCCATAATATACCTTCTGCGACATTCGCAGGAGTGGGAGGCGTTAACGCTCCCTCCTTGGCTTGGTTGGCCACCGCCTGATGAAACTGGCCCGGCGTGCCCTTGAAGCCCCATTCGGCGGGCAGCTTCCAGCGGATGCCGGTGCCCTTCCCCTTCCTGAGAACGACCTTGAGCGCCACCAGTTCGGCCAGGGCCTTGCTGATGGCGCCGTTGGTCAGGCCGAGTTCGTCGGCTAGGTCCTGCTGGCGAAGCGGCTTCCATGTGGTCCAGTCCAGATGGCGCGGCAGCACCACAAGCACCTTCCAGGCTGCCACGCTGTCCAGGCTGCGGGCGATTTCCAGGGCTTCCGCTTCGAACATGATGAACCAAGCTCCTCGGCCGAAGGTGACAGGCGGCGGGCGATCCTCGCGAACGCGATAGCTTGCGCCGGCTTCGTCGGTCAGCTTCGCGATGCGGGCGGGCAGCGCCATTCTTACCACCAGTGGGATATTCTGACCAACGGAAGAAAGGCACCACGCTTCCCCGCGCCGGATCAAGGGCTTTCGTTCCACCCCTTCATACATCTTCATCCGGCCTGCCCGATGCCCGCCCGTTCGCGAGGCTGGGGCGGCGGGCTGGCCTCGCCGGATTTGTCCACAGGGGCGGTTGTTGGTGCGACGCGGCAACGTCTGAGGTAGGTTGCGGGTGCCGCGTTCCCCGGCCGGGGGCGCGGCGCTCGGCGGGGGGTAGCCCGCGCCATGGTGAGAGCGCGGCCGGGCAGCTTCCCCCTGCCCGGCCGCTTTCTGTTTGGGGGGCAGCAAGGAAGCAAGGGGCTTGGCAAGTGGATCAGACGTTCAGGCGGGCCGGGCGACTGGCGCGGAAGATGACCGCGATGCAGGGCCGGGTGGAGGAACTGGAGGCCAGCGTGCAGAGGATGGCCGCTTTGTGCCGGGGGTGTCGGGCAACCCTGGTGGGCGCCCTTCTCGTGATGCTGTTGTTCACCGTCTGGCGAACCGCCGGGGAACCGCCGCTGCTGCCATGCTGGTGGAACTGCTCGGGGGTGATGCCGGCGTCGTGGTGATCGACGGCCGCGCGGTGGTGGCGGACGAGCTCGCCGCGCTGAGGGAACGCCTGCGCGATCGGGGCGGCGACGGGGCGGAGGGCGGCGAGGCCGATCCCTACCGCGCGGCGCTGCTGGCGCTGGGGGCGGAGACCTCGGCGGCGGTGGAGGCCTTCGAAGCCGAGTGGCAGCACCAGCGCGGCGAGCGGCGGCCCGTGGTGGCTGGCGGGCAGGTGACGCGAAGCTGGGAGGAAGGGCCGGCAAGCTGGACCCATCGGGTGACCGGGGAACGGCTGGGGCCGTGGGACTACTACGGCCGGCTCGATGCGGTGCTGGTGGTGGCGTGGCACGCCGCGGTGCCGGTGCTGGAAGAGGCGCATGGGCTTGCACCTGGTGCCCTGCCCCGCCCGCGCTCGATGACGAAGCCGGACCCCTGGCCGGGCGATCCGCCGCCCCTGGAAGGGGCCTGAAAAAGCCCCTCAGAACTGGCCAGAAACAGGCGGCGGGCCTGAGCGCGGGGGCTGAAACCTGCAAACGGCCGTGGCGCGGCCGGCTCCACATATCCGGGCAGTAGCGTGCGGCGGTCCCGTCCAAATCAGCGGTGAATCTGGCGCCGCGCGGCTCTGCCGGGGCCGCGCGGTGTGCCTGGTGCTCGGTGGTGGCTCGCGCCAGGTCCCTTGCACCTGGCGCGCTGCGGGTGCCGGGTTCAGCCCTTCGCAAACGGGCCCTGCAGGATGGCGCCGGCGACGGCCCGCCGCCATGCCCGGGCGGCGCCAGGGCGGTGAGGCCGGCCTTCCAGCGCGGCGATGTGCTCGGCGTAGGCCATGGCCCGGTTGGTGCCCATCTCGCGCAGAGCCTGGTTGATCCGGGCGCGCATTTCCTCCGGCCGGGGCCAGGACGGCGAGGCCGCACACGAAATCTCCATCATGAGGGCCGACCGGTAGAGCCGGAGATCGGCCTCGGCCGCGCGTTCTGCGGGCGGGAGCGCGGGGCGGCCGGGGCGGTTCCGGGTGATGACCTGGTTGTTCACGGGTGGGTTCCTTTCAGCCAGTGGGAGGCGCCCTGCCCTGCTGGGCATGGGCCGCGACAGCGGCCACGCCATGCAGCGCCGCGCCGGACGCGGGCACGCAAGGGGGCACCCGGCGCAGCCGGCGCGCAGCGCCCTTGCGGGGCCGCGGCCGGGGCGGCATGCCGGGGGGAAGAACAGGCTGCGGGTGGCGCCAGCGGCCCGCGCAGCGGGCCGCCGGCGGCGACGGGCCCCCCGCTTGGGGGGCACCGGCGCCGGCGGCACGCTTCGGTGCCGCGCGGCGGGCGTGCTGCACCCTGGCGCGGCCCCCGCTTCTCTTGGGGGGCCGCGCCAGCGCAGCGAGCGCCGGGCCGCCGCAGGCGGCGGGGCCCCGGCGCAGCCGGGGAGGCGCGACGCGGAGCGGGTGCAGAGCCCCCCAGCACCGGCCCCCGCGCCGCAGGGCATGCCCCGGCGGGCGCCTGGGGATGCGCGGGGGCCGGGGCGCGGGGGGGCGTGCAGGGGGATGGGGGGCGGCACGCCCCCGAGAGGGCGAGCGGGTGCAAGCGCTGTGACATGCGCAGGGAGGCCGGCCGGGCTGCGGGACGGGCGCGGCTCTTGGGCCGCGAGCGGCACGCGGCCCTGCTGGCTGTGCCGGGCGTGGAACTGCGGTTGCACCGGGAGCGGTGGCGGGCGCTTGCCCGCCACGCCGCATTTCTGCAGGTGCAGCACAAGGATGCCGATGGCGAGCGCGCCCGCGCGCCCTTCGCGCGCAAAGAGGGGCGCGCTTGCCCGGCAGGCTGGTGGGGTGCGCTGTCCGCGCGCCGGGCCTGGGCATGCGCGCCAGCGCCGCAGGGCTGCGGGAGGGAGCTTGCCGAAGGCAGGCGAGCGAGCGCGGCCGTGCGGTGCGCAGCGGGCGTGGCCTTCACCTGGCTGTCGCAGGATCCCGCTTGCGCCTGGCTGCCCGAGGATCCGCCGCGAGATCTGGCGCGGGATCTCCGGCGGCCTTGCGGCCATCGCCGGCGACGATCGCCGCGAGGTCGCGCTCCGCATCGCGGGCCTGCTCGAGCGTGGCGATCGCGGCGGCGAGGCGGTGCGCCTGGAGGGTCGAGGCATGCTCGGTGAGCCGGCCGGTTCGCAGGAGAGCGGGGTAGATCGCGCGGCGGGCGTTCATCTCGCGCCGCAGCTCGTGCAGCTGCTCGGTGATGTCGGCCGCCGGCATGTGGGCGCTGTCGAAGGGATCGACGGTGGAGCGCATCGGCAGGCGCCGGGCCGGGCGCTTCATCGGGAGGAATCCAGGCCGGCGCCGGGACCGGTCAGGGTGACGAGGCGGCGCAGGTTGGCCACCTCTGCCGCCAGCGCCTCGGCGGTGGCGGGCGGGTGGCGGGAGGCAAGCCCAAGCTGCTTGCGGAGCCGGTAGAATTCCGCCGTGAGGTTGCCGCCATCCAGGGGGGCGGGCGTGGGCTCGGGGTTGCTGGTGCTGTCGGGCCTGGTGCTCATGCCTGGCGGTCCTGCCACGGGGTGAAGCCGAGGTGTGCGGCCCAGGCGGCGGCCAGTTCGGCGTTGGCCTGCTCTGGGGCGCTGGCGGGGGTGATCCGCTGCCGCAGGCAGGCGGAGGCGGCGGCCCGGATGGCGGTGCAGGCGGCGGCCGTGCGGCGGCGGTGATAGGCCTTCATGTAGCTGGGGACGCTCAACGGCGCCGTGCCTGCGCCGTGCTGGCGGTGGGGCTGGCGGGGCTCTCGGAACGTGGGGACGTGGAAGCCGGAGGGCATGGCCTGGTTGTCTCCTGGCGGGTGGTGGGAAGCCGGGTGAGGGGCAGGACCGCGGGCGTGGTAGCGCCCGCGGCCGCGGCGGCCGACGCGGCAGCGGCGGCGGCGCGGGTGGCTGCACGCACGGCCAGGAAGTGCCGGCGGCGGGCGCTGTTCTCGGCCTTGGTTTTCTCGTGCTGCGCGCGCACGGCTTCGAGCCGGGATGCAGGCGGAGCCTGCGGCGAGCCGGATTCGGGGGTGCTGAGAACGGATTGAGAACGGCGCTTTTTTGGTGCGAGAACCGGACTTGTGGAAAGTCGCAACGACACGGGCGCGGCTGCGTGCTTCTCCTGGCCGGCAAGCCACCTCGCGAGCATGCGGGCGGCGAGCCGGGCGGCGGCGAGGGCTTCGGGCGGGGCGGTGGTGGTGGTGGCTTCGCCCAGCCGCACCATGGCCAGCGCAAGGGCCTCCTGCACCTCCAGGTGCATCTTGCGTTCTGGCTTCCTGGCGTTCCTGGGGGTGCTGGTGCGCAGGAGCGCGTGAGCCTCGGCGGCGCTGATGGTGAGCGTGCGGCCGTGCTCCCTGGCCTGCTCGGTGATGACGTTCAAGCGGCCATCGCGCCGGGGTGTGTGGGCGCTGGGGGTGGTGACGGCGAGGCGGAAGGCTTTATGAACGGCGGCCAGTGCTTCGAGCGTTCGCGCGGCACGGTGGCGCACCAAGACGGCGTGCGGGTCCATGAATAAAACCTTACTTTTTCTGAGGAAAAGCCTTGGTTTTATTCGGCGCTTCAACCGTTCTTAAAAGCGTTAATGCCCTTTGCTTGACTTTCCGCCCTATACCTTCTGCGACTTTCATGCGTGGTGCGATGGCAGCGCCCCATCGCCCCCCCGTTCAGGAAAATCGCTTCTCCATCACCGGTTCGCCATTCTTCGTGGCACCGGTCGGCACATAGCCCAGCGCCAGGTACAGCTTCGGCGCGGCGGCGCTGAGCAGCAGCCGCGTTGCACCCAGGCGCGGCGCGGCGGCCTCCAGCGCGTGCATCAGCCGCACCGCCAGCCCCTGCCCCCGGTACGACGGGATGACGAACACGCCCCCCACCCAGGGGCCTAGCTCATCGCCCGGCCGCTCCACCGCCATCAGGCTCGCGGTGGCCACCGGGATTTCGCCATCCAGCGCGATCCAGGCCATCGGCATCCGGTCCGCCTGGGCGCGCTCGCGGAACAGCGCGATCGCCATCGCCGCCGTGCGGCCGGGATAGCGATGCCCCCATTCTCGATACAGCCACAGCGCGGCCACGGGCGCCGCCTGCGGCACCTCGGCCAGCAAGGCGAGTCGGATACGGTCTGCCATAGACAGACTTTGGCGCGGCGGCGCGGTTTCGGGAACCGCTGTTAACGGGTTGTTTCGCCCTGCTACCTAGGGTGCGCAACCATGCTGGCCCGACCCACCGACGGCGTGACCAACTGGATGACCATGTTCCGCTGGATCGTGAAGACGATCCGCGACGACTATGGCATTGAGGAAACACGCCTCACCCGCAGTGCGATGCTGGAAACCGATCTCGGCCTGTCCATCGAGCAGGTGGAGGAGACGCTGGAGGTGATCGCCACCAGCTTCGCGGTGCGCTTTCCACCCGGCACGCTGGACGAGGTGCTTCGGCTGGAGGAATTGTGCATGCTCGCAAGCTGGATGAAGGGCCTCTACAAGCGCCCGCCCTTCATCTCGGACACGTTCGCAGACGCCTCGCGCCAGGTGAATCCGGCCGCGGTGGACTGAACGCCCCCCTTCCCCGGGCGCGCGGGAGCACTGCGATGCGCGCCAACCGGATGATCCAGGTGGTGGGATGCCACGCCGAGGGCGAGGTGGGCGACGTGATCGTGGGCGGCGTGCTGCCCCCGCCCGGCGCCACCGTGTTCGAGCAGCGCGTGGCCATGGAGCGCGACTTCGACCACATCCGCCAGATGCTGATCTGCGAGCCGCGCGGCAGCGTGGCCCGGCACGTGAACCTGATCGTGCCCGCCAGGCGCCCGGATTGCGCAGCCGGCGCCATCATCATGGAGCCGACGGAATACCCGCCGATGTCCGGCTCCAACACCATGTGCATCGCAACTGTCCTGCTGGAAACCGGCATGGTGCCGATGACCGAACCCGAAACCCGCCTGCGCCTGGATATGCCGGCGGGCCCGGTAGACGTCGTGGCGGGTTGCGAGGATGGCCGCGTGCTGTGGGTGGAACTCACCAACGTCCCCTGCTTCGCCACGCACCTCGATGTGCCGCTGGAGGTGGAGGGCTACGGCACCATCACCATCGACATCGCCTATGGCGGCATGTTCTACGCCATGACCGATGCGACGAAGCTGGGCTTCGCGCTGGAGCCCGGCGAGGCGCGTGAGCTGGCCGTGCTGGGCGAGCGCATCCGGATCGCCGCCCGCGCCCGCTACCCGGTGACGCACCCGGAAAATCCCGCGATCTCAGGTGTTTCCATCGTGCAGCTGCACGCCCCCTTCACCGCGCCGGGCGGAGAAAGCCGCAACACCTGCATCATCGCCCCGGGCCGCTCCGACCGTTCGCCCACCGGCACCGGCCTTTCGGCGCGGCTGGCGGCGCTGGCGGCGCGCGGCCTGCTGAAGCCCGGCGACCGCTACGACCACACCAGCCTGATCGGCTCGCGCTTCGAAGGGCGGATCGTCGCCCCGGCGCAGGCCGGCGACCTGCCTGCCATCATCCCCGCCATCCGCGGCCGCGCCTGGATCACCGGCTTCCACAGCTACGTCGTCGATCCCCGGGACCCCTACCCCGCCGGCTACCGCGTGGCCGATACCTGGGGTGTCACGGACGGGGTGCGCCAGGCCTAGGGATGGCGCATCATCCCGGCAACAAAGCCGGGGGACGCGCCATGGAGCAGTACGACCACATCATCGTCGGCGGCGGCTCCGCCGGCTCGGTGCTTGCCAACCGGCTCTCGGCCGATCCCACCCGCCGCGTGCTGCTGATCGAGGCCGGCGAGGATACCCCGCCCGGCAAGGTGCCGCCGGAGGTGCTCGACAGCTTTCCAGGCAAGGCCTACCTCAACCCGCGCTTCCTCTGGAGCGAGCTGCGCGTCACCACCGAAGCCATGTCGCACAACCGCCCCGGCGAACGCCCGCGGCTGCGGCGTTACGAACAGGCGCGCGTGCTCGGCGGCGGCTCCGCCATCAACGGCCAGCTCGCCAATCGCGGCCTGCCGGAGGACTACGCCGAGTGGGAAGCCCGCGGCGCCCAGGGCTGGGGCTGGGACGATGTGCTGCCCTTCTTCCGCCGCGTGGAGGCAGACCAGGATTTCGGCGGCGAGTTGCACGGCACCGAGGGACCGATCGGCGTGCGCCGCGTGTTCCAGGACCAGTGGGCAATGCACGCCAAAGTCTATTCCGAGGTGCTGAGCCGCACCGGCCTGCCCTACCTGCCGGATCAGAACGGCTGCTTCGAGGACGGCCACTTCCCCGTGCCGATCTCCAACGTGAACGACCAGCGCGTGACCGCGGCGATGGGCTACCTCACCGCCGAGGTGCGCGCCCGGCCCAATCTGCGCCTGCTCACCGGCACCCAGGTGACCGGCCTGGCCTTCGAGGGCCGCCGCTGCACCGGCGTCACCACCACCGCGGGAGATTTCGCGGCGCGGGAGGTGATTCTCTCGTCGGGCGCCATCCATTCCCCGGCCCACCTGCTGCGCGCCGGCATCGGCCCGGCGGCGCAACTGCGCAACCTCGGCATTCCCGTGCTGCTCGATGCCCCTGGCGTCGGCCAGCGGCTGATGGACCATCCCTCCATCGCCGTCGCCTCCTTCATCCCGCCGCATGCCCGCATCAACGGGCGCAGCGCGCGCCATATCTTCCTGGTGCTACGCTTCTCCTCCGGCGTGCCTGGCGCGCCGGGCGGGGACATGGGGGCGACGCTCTCCAGCAAATCCGCCTGGCACGCCGTGGGAGACCAGATCGGCACGATGAACATGTGGGTCAACAAGACCTTCAGCGAGGCCGGCACCGTCACGCTCTCCACGCCCGACTGGCGCGCCCACCCGGACGTGGATTTCAACCTGCTGTCAGACCGCCGCGACCTGGAGCGCCTGATGGTCTCATTCCGCCGCTTCGCCGCCCTGCACGCGCTGCCGGAGCTGCAGGCCGTTGCCTCCGACGCCTTCGCGGCGAGCTATTCCGACAAGGTGCGCGCCGTGGCGGACATGACGGTGAAGAACCGCCTCACCACCGCCATCCTGGCCAAGCTGCTCGACGGCCCGGCCGCGCTGCGCCGCAAGCTGATCGACAGCCTGATCGTGGAGGGCGACAGCCTGCCCACCCTGATGCAGGACGACGACGCGCTGGAAGCCTTCGTGCGAAAGGCAGCGGTGGGCGTGTGGCACGCCAGCTGCACCTGCCGCATGGGCGCCGAGGACGACCCGATGGCGGTTACGGACACCCAGGGCCTGGTGCGCGGCATCGAGGGGCTGCGTGTGTGCGACGCCTCGATCTTCCCGGTGGTGCCCAGGGCGAACACCAACTTCCCGGTGATGATGGCGGCGGAGAAGGTGGCGGCTAAGATCCTCGAAGGAAGCAAGTAAGCGTCTTCTTTTTTCTGAAGAAAAAAGAAGCAAAAAAGACTTCATGAATTTGCGCCCGGGGCTCCCGGGC
>JBIKOJ010000288.1:0-5095 GCA_044358135.1 Acetobacteraceae bacterium
GGTGCAGGCCCAGATGTTGGCGTTGATGTTGGCGAAGGGAGGGCTTTGGAAGGCGCTGCAGCCGCCCTGAGAGGTCCGATCATGGTGCAGAATGAACCACTTTCCGTGCGATGTCTTGCACGTACCAGCAGCTTTCTTTCATTCTTCTTCGCACAGCAGCATTGTCATGCACCCAGACTTGGTCGACGCTGGCGATCAGATTGCTCAGGAGAGTTCCTGGCCACTTGACTCACCTCCCGGCGACGCGGCGTCCTTGTTGGGGATGGACATCCGACGCTCGTTACATCCAAGGCGTCTCCACCGCCGTGCGCGACATTTTCGAGCGCTTCGACTTCGCCGTGCACATCGAGAAGCTGCGCAAGGTCGAGGTGCTCTACCAGGTGGCGGAGAAGTTTGAGGAGGCGGCGCACGACGAATCAGATCATTGGGCTGCTGCGTCAGGCGGAGGTTAAGTTGGCGCAGCGCCGGCCGGTGGGCGAGATCTGCCGCGGGCCGGGGAGCGGAGGCGAGCCGTTGTCTCTGGCGGTCGGAGTATGGCGGCCTGCAAGTAGATCAGGCACGCCGTCCGGAGCAGGTGGAACGAGACAATGCCCGGCTGAAGCGCGCGGTGGCGGATCTGTCGCTGGACAAGTTGATCCTGAAGGGTCAGACGCACTGCGTCTGACGCTGAGGAGAACGTCTGAGCCCCACGCGCCGCTGGGCTGGGGTGCGGCATGTTCGCTCGGCGCTCGGGCTGTCCGACCGACGAGCCTGCAGCACCTTGGGCCAGGCGCGTTCCACCCAGCGGCGAAAGCCGAGGGTCCGGGTCGATGAAGCAGCATTGCGCGAGGCGATGGTGCGGTTGGCGTCCACGCCTGGGCGTTACGGCTACCGTTGGATCACGGCGCTGTGGCGGCGCCAAGGCTGGCAGGTGAATGCCAAGCGGGTGGCGCGGATCTGATGGTGTGAGGGGCTGAAGGCGCCGCGGCGGCAGCCGAAGCGCGGCCGGCTTTGGCTGACCGACGGCTCCTGCATTCGGCTGCGGCCGTGCTGTCCGGGCCATGTCTGGGCCTACGACTTCGTGCAGGACCGCACGCATGATGGGCGGAAGTTCGCATGCTGACAGTCACCGACGAGTTCAGCCGGCAGTCCGTGGGAGAACGGCTACAAGGAGAGCTTCAACGGCAAGCCGCGCGATGAACTTCTGGACCGGGAGATATTCAGCACCCTGCACGAAGCCAAGGTGCTGATCGAACTCTGGCGCCTGCACTCCAACACCGTCCGACTGCACAGTGCCCTCGGCTATCGCCCACCTGCCCCGCAGACAATCCTGCCGCGCCCGGCTGGGCCCGCCTACGCTCCGCTCCAGCTCGCCCAGCCGGGCGCGCCATGGCGCGAGCCGACTTTCTCATAACACGCGGACCTGCGATCAGGGGCAGGTCACATTGACCCCACGGCCCTTGACGGATGGATACGGTCGACCGACCATCCTGCTGCTCCACCACGCCGCCGAATGGCGCTGGCTGACAGGCCGCGATAACCCACCTTGGTATCCCACCCTGCGCCTCGTGCGCAAAGCTCTCGCAAGGGCTTACGCACAACTTGAAGCAGCCCTCGGAAACCACGCCGTGGTTCGGTAAAGCGGTGTCCACGCCCCTGGACCCTGTGTCAGCAAACACAGTCGCGGCACTACAGGGATGATTTGCTGTCGACGCCGGCGATCGAAGCTGGAGAGCGGTCGGGCAAACGTCGCACGAACAACCTTGTCCCGCGCTTCTAGGCCGCGCTTGCCGCAATGGGCCGGGCTGGCGCGGTCCAGTAGCGTTCCAGCAGCGCAACTGAAACGTCGACAAGGGCGCCTTCGCCACAGCGAAGGATCGCATCGCCATCCGTCCAGCGCAGCCCGTCTTCCGGCGCGTGCCAGCCCTCGGCCAGCATCGCGTCGTCCAGGCCGATGGCACAGCCGTCCACCCGAAGCGCCGTGACGGCCACGCCAAGCCGGCGGTGATCCTCGGCCGAGACGTTCAGCTGCGCCGGCACCACGCTGCGCGAGCGCAGCCGCACCGCGCGCGCGCCCGCCGGCACGGTTAAGCAGGCACGGTCGCCATCCCAGGTCGCGGTGATCTCCCGCCCATCGGCCACCAGGCAGAGATCGGGATCATCGGTCGTCGCCCAGCCCATCGCTGCCGCCCGCGCGCCCAGCGCCGCGCGCACCGCCAGCAGCGTGCCGCCCTCGCGTACCAGCGGCGCGCAAGACCCCGCCGCCCACACCTGCAGGGCGAAGTCGGGGTGCAGCATCATCGCCGCCCCGCCATTCGCGAAGGCCCCCTTGTTGCCGGTGTCGAGGAAGCTCTCGCAGGTCAGTCCCTCGGCCAGCAGCACGTCGTGCACCGCATCGCCGGCATCATCGGAAAGCTCCACGTGGAAGTAGGTCACGCGCGCCACCGTCTCCTGCACCACCGTCGCCCCGTTCAGCAGGTAGCGCACCGGGATCAGCGCCCCCGCGGTGAACACCGCATGGTCGGGGCTCAGCCACAAATCGCGCACCGGCAGCCCGGGCCCGAACGCCCCGGCGGCCACGCGCACCGGCTGCACGTCCCACGGGCGCGGATGCCGCGCCGCCTCCAGGGTGCGGTGCCCGATCCAGCGCACGCGCCGTGCGCCGTTGCGCGTCACCACCGTGTCCGCCTCCGTCAGCGCCTCCACGGCAACCTCGCCGCGCAGCGTGCGGATGCGCGTGCCCTCTGCGAAACAGGCAATGGAAACCTCGTCGTCCACCGAAACGCTCGCCGCGCCCTTGGTGTAGAGCGTGTAGCCACCGGAGGAAGCCCCCTGCACCCACCCGCCGCCGGCGAGGTCGGCCACGTCGCCGGCATTGCCGTCCACCCGCAGCGCATTGCCGGTGGAGGAGAGGTTCAGCACCTCCCGCTCCGTCACCCGCACGCTGTTGTTGCCGCTGCCCGTCAGGTCGATGCGCTCGATCTCCTGCAGCCGCGTATCCGCGATCGCCTCCAGGTCCAGCGCCAGCCCGGCCCCATCCAGCGCCAGCGTATCCGTGCCGGTGCCCCCCATCGCGCGGGCGAAACCCGTGCCGGAAACGCGGATCACATCGTCCCCGCCCCCCCCGATCAGCACGTCCGCCCCGCCATTGCCGGCCAGGGTGTCGTCGCCCCGCCCGGCCACCACATTGTCCGCGCCCGCCGTCCCCGTCAGCGTCTCGCCCGCTTCGCTCCCGGCATGGGAGACGCTGGCCAGGAAATCCCGCCCGAAGATCACGTAGCTCTCGCCCGCGAAGGCCCGCGTGTTGCCTGCCGCCGCGGCGTAGGAGGCGCCGACGATCAGGTCGTCGAACCCGTCCCCGTCCACATCCCCCGCCGAGGCCACCGACACACCAGACCGGTCGTTCGCCTCCTGGCCATGGATCACGAAGCCGCCCGTGCCCGCCGCCACCGCAGCGAGGTCCACGCCGCCGCCGAACCCGCCGGCGCGGCCGAACACCACGTAGCTGTCGCCGGCACTGGTCTTCGCGTTCCCCGCCGCATCGGCGTAGCGCGCGCCGATGACCAGGTCGTCGAACCCATCCCCGTTCAGATCCCCCGCCGAGGCAACGGACCAGCCGGACGTGTCTTCCACGTCCTGCCCGAAGATCGCGAACCCGCCCGTGCCGTTCGCGACGTTGGAGAGGTCAACCACCGCGCTGAACCCGCCCCCGGTGCCGAACACCACGTAGCTCTCGCCGGCATAGCTCTTGGCATTGCCCGCCGCGTCGCCGTCGCGCGCGCCGATCACGATGTCGGCGAACCCGTCGCCGTTCACATCCCCCGCCGTCGCCACCGAGAAGGCGGAGATGTCGCCCAGGTCCCGCCCGCGCACCACGAACCCGCCCGAGCCCAGCGCGATATCCGACAGCGCGATCTCCGCCCCGAACCCGCCCGTGCGCCCGAACACCACATAGGTCTTGCCGGCATCGCCGCCCGGCGCCTCGGCATAGGGTGCGCCGATCAGCAGGTCATCGAGCCCGTCCCCGTTCACATCCCCCGCCGAGGACACGCTCCGGCCCGACTGGTCGTCGGCCGCCTCGCCATGGATCACGAACCCGCCGAACCCGCCCGCCACGGTGCTGAGCTCCAGCGACCCGCCGAACGTGCCGGACTTGCCGAACACCACGTAGGTGTCGCCGGCATTCACCGCCCCGTTCGCGGCCCCGTCCGCCCCCGACGCCCCGATGATCAGGTCGTCGAACCCATCCCCGTTGATATCCCCGGCCGACGCCACCGACCGCCCGGAGAAATCGTACGTATCCACCCCGTTGATGGCGAACCCGCCCCCGCCGGACGGAATGCCCGAAGCCGTCACCGACGGCGCAAACCCGCCCGACGTGCCGAACAGCACGTAGCTCTTGCCGCTGTCGCCGCCCGCATAGCCCCCGTCGCCGCCGAGCGCGCCCAGCAGCAGGTCGGCGAACCCGTCCCCGTTCACATCCCCCGCCGACGCCACCGCGAAGCCGAGCCGGTCATCGGCGGCGACGCCCTGCACCACGAACCCGCCGGTCCCCAGTGCGACCGCCGTCAGGTCGACCTCCGCCGCGAACCCGCCCGCCTGGCCGAACACCACATAGGCATCGCCAATGTTGCCCATGCCGATGCCCGCGCCCGAGACGTTCGGCGCGCCGATCACGATGTCGTCGAACCCATCCCCGTTGATGTCCCCGGCCGAGGCGACGGAACGCCCCGCCTGGTCCCCGGGATTGCGTCCCATGATGACGAACCCGCCACTCCCCAACGCCACGTCCGCCAGGTCCACCGAGGTCAGGACGATGCTCAGCAGGCTCACCCCGCTGGCCACCTCCAGGCTCGCCTGCCCGTTGCTCCATGTCGTGAAGCCGGTGATGTTGGATCCGCGCACCCAGCCGGAATCGTCGAACGCCACCGCGTCCCCCACATCCCCCGTCACCCGCAGCGCATTGCCGGTGGAGGACAGGTTCAGCACCTCGCGCGCCGTCAGCCGCAGCGTGTTGTTGCCCGTGCCGGAAAGGTCGATCCGCTCGATCTCCTGCAGCGTCACATCCGCGATCGCCGCAAGGTCGAGCGTCATCCCCGCCCCGGCCAGCGCCAGC
>JBIKOJ010000182.1:0-10943 GCA_044358135.1 Acetobacteraceae bacterium
CTGCAGCCGAACCGCCGCCGCCTCCTGCGCCACATCCGGCGCAAGCTCCCCGTGCGCCACACGGGCGCGATAGGCGGGCAAAGGGCCTTGGGTCATGGCAGAAGGAAGGCCAGGGCTCTGCCCTGGCCTTTTTTCCTGTCCGTGCCTCAAGCCGCCTTGGCCATCCCGCGCAGCACGTAGTGCAGGATCCCGCCGTGGCGCCAGTAGCTTACTTCGTCCAGCGTATCCACGCGGCACTGCACTGCCACCTGGTCGGTGGTGCCATTCGGCCGGTGGATCACCAGGGCGAGGTCCATCAGCGGCGTCAGCTCATCCAGGCCCAGGATATCCAGCACTTCGTCGCCGGTCAGGCCCAGGCTCTTGCGGTCCACGCCGTTCTTGAACACCAGCGGCAGCACGCCCATGCCCACCAAGTTGGAGCGGTGGATGCGCTCGAAGCTTTCCACGATCACCGCCTGCACGCCCAGCAGCGCCGTGCCCTTCGCCGCCCAGTCGCGCGAGGAGCCGGTGCCGTATTCCTTGCCGCCGATGACGACGAGGGGCGTGCCCTGGCCCTTGAACTTCATGGCGGCGTCGTAGATCGACTGCGGCCCACCGCTGCCGATGCGGGTCATGCCGCCTTCCACGCCGGAGAGCATTTCGTTGCGGATACGGATGTTGGCGAAGGTGCCGCGCATCATGATCTCATGGTTGCCGCGGCGGGCGCCGTAGCTGTTGAAATCATGCTGCAGGATCTGCCGCTCCAGCAGGTATTCCCCGGCCGGCGAGGTCTTGCGGATGTTGCCGGCGGGCGAGATGTGGTCGGTGGTGATGCTGTCACCCAGCACCGCCAGGATGCGCGCCCCCTTGATGTCGCCCTTCGCGGCCGGCTCCATCGTGATCCCGTCGAAATAGGGCGGGTTCTTCACGTAGGTGGAGCTGTCGGACCAGCGATAGGTCTGCGCCCCGGCTTCCACCTGGATCGCCTGCCACTGCTTCGGCCCCTTGAACACCTCGCCGTAGCGCTTCAGGAACATGGCGCGCGACAGGTGGGCACCCACCACGTCGGCGATCTCCTTGTTGGTCGGCCAGATGTCGCGCAGGTACACCGGCTTGCCGTCCTTGGAGGTGCCCAGGGAAGCAGTAGTGATGTCCTCGTTCATCGTGCCAAGGATCGAATACGCCACCACCAGCGGCGGGCTGGCCAGGTAGTTGGCGCGCACATTGGCGTGCACCCGGCCCTCGAAGTTGCGGTTGCCGGAAAGCACGGAAACGGCGACCAGCTTGTTGTCCTCGATCGCATCCACGATCGCGTCTTCCAGCGGGCCGGAATTGCCGATGCAGGTGGTGCAGCCATAGCCGACGGTCTGGAACCCCATGGCATCCAGGTCCGCCGAAAGCCCGGCGGCATCCAGATACTCCGTCACCACCTGCGAACCCGGCGCGAGCGAGGTCTTCACCCACGGCTTCGGCGTCAGGCCGAGCGCCCGCGCCTTGCGCGCCACCAGCCCGGCAGCCACCAGCACGGCGGGGTTGGAGGTGTTGGTGCAGGAGGTGATGGCCGCGATCACCACATCCCCGTGCGTGATCTCATAGTTCTTGCCGGCCACGGCGGCCTTGGTGCCGAGGTCGTTGGCGGCCACGCCCAGGCTCTTGGTCAGCTCGCCCTTGAACGCGCTGGAGGCATCGCGCAGCAGCACGCGGTCCTGCGGGCGCTTCGGCCCGGCGAGGCTCGGCAGCACGGTCGACATGTCCAGCTCCAGCGTGGAGGTGAACACCGGGTCCGGCGTGGTGGCGTCGCGCCACATGCCCTGCGCCTTGGAATAGGCCTCCACCAGCGCGATCCGGTCCTCGTCGCGGCCCGAGAGGCGCAGGTAGTCGATGGTCACGCGGTCCACCGGGAAGAAGCCGCAGGTGGCGCCGTATTCCGGCGCCATGTTGGCGATGGTGGCACGGTCGGCCAGGGTCATCTCGTCCAGGCCCGGGCCGAAGAACTCCACGAACTTGCCCACCACGCCGTGCTTGCGCAGCATCTGGGTCACGGTCAGCACCAGGTCGGTGGCCGTCGCCCCCTCCGGCATACGCCCGGTCAGGCGGAAGCCCACCACGTCCGGGATCAGCATGGCGATCGGCTGGCCCAGCATGGCAGCCTCGGCCTCGATGCCGCCCACGCCCCAGCCCAGCACGCCCATGCCGTTCACCATCGTGGTGTGGCTGTCGGTGCCATACAGGGTGTCGGGATAGGCGAACGTCTTGCCGTCGAGATCAGCGGTCCACACCGCCTGCGCCAGGTATTCCAGGTTCACCTGGTGGCAGATGCCCGTGCCCGGCGGCACCACGCGGAAATTGTCGAACGCGGTCTGGCCCCAGCGCAGGAAGGTGTAGCGCTCCCCGTTGCGCTCGAACTCCACCTTCTCGTTCTTCTCGGCGCTGTCGGCGCTGGCGGAGTAGTCCACCATCACGGAATGGTCGATCACGAGATCGACGGGCACCAGCGGGTTCACCTTCTCCGGGTTCCCACCGAGGCGGAGAATACCGTCGCGCATGGCCGCGAGGTCCACCACCGCCGGCACGCCGGTGAAATCCTGCATCAGGATGCGCGCCGGCTTGAACGGCACTTCCTTGGCGCTGCTGGCATTGGCCAGCCAGCCGGAAACGGCCTTGGCGTCGTCCACCGTGTAGGCCTGCCCGTCCTCGAACCGCAGCACGTTCTCCAGCAGCACCTTGAGGCTGACCGGCAGCCGCGAAACATCGCCGATCGCCTTCGCGGCCTCGGGGATGGAGAAGTAGGTGTAGGTCTTGCCCGCCACCGCCAGCGTGCGCTGGGTGTTCAGGCTGTCCCGGCCAATGCTCTTCATGGAGGCTCTCTTCGCTGATGGGGCGCGTACGCGGCCCGATGCCCGGTGGTTGCGCGCGCCGGATTAGCCCATAAGGGCCCCCAGGTCCACTAAGGGGCAATGAACGCGTGGCGGATGGTCTTGAAGCCGAGGGGTTGGCCGCCATCCGCGGCGAAAGGCTGGTTTTTTCCGGCCTTTCCTTCACCCTGCCCCCCGGCGGCGCGCTGCTGCTGGAGGGGCCCAACGGCTCCGGCAAGTCCACCCTGCTGCGCGTGCTGGCCGGCCTGGGTCGCGCGGAAGTGGGCACCCTGCGCTGGAACGGCGAGGATGCCCTGTCCGACCGCACCACCCACGCCACCCGCGTCGCCTATCTGGGCCATCAGGATGCGGTAAAGCCCGGCCTCACCGTCGCCGAGAACCTCGCCTTCTGGGGCACGCCGCCCGAGATCGACACCGCGCTGCACCGCCTCCATCTCGCCCGCCTGGCCCCGCTCCCCGCCCGCATGCTCTCCGCCGGCCAGAAGCGCCGCCTCGCCTTGGCCCGCCTCGCCCTGGCCACCGCCCCCATCTGGCTGCTGGACGAACCCACCCTGGGGCTGGACACCACCTCCGTCGCCGCCCTCGGCACCATGCTCGCCGCCCACCGCGCCAGCGGCGGCGTGGTGATCGCCGCCACCCACCTCCCCCTGCCCCTGCCCGGCGCCGAAACCCTCAGGCTCGCGGCATGAGACAGCTGCTTACCCGCGAACTCCGCCTCTCACTCCGCCACGGCACCGATTCCCTCGCCGCCATCCTCTTCTTCCTCGTCGCCGGCGCGCTCTTCCCGCTCGCCATCGGCCCCGCCCCGGAAACCCTGGCCCGCATCGCCCCGGGAATCGTCTGGGTCTGCGCCCTGCTCGCCGCCCTCCTCCCGCTCGACCGCCTCTTCGGGGCAGACGCGGAAGACGGTTCGCTCGACCACCTCCTCCTCTCCGGCCTCCCCCCCGCCGCCATCGCGCTGGGCAAGGCCACGGCCCACTGGCTCACCACCGGCCTGCCCCTGCTGCTCGCCGCCATCCCCATGGCCATCATGCTCCGCCTGCCCGATGAAGCCCTGCCCGCCCTCCTGCTCGGCCTCCTCCCCGGCACCGCCTTCCTCTCCCTGATCGGCACCGCAGGCGCCGCCCTCGTCCTCGGCGCCCGCCGCGGCGGCGTGCTGCTCCCCCTACTGGTCCTCCCGATGGCCGTCCCCGCCCTGATCTTCGGCGTCGCCGCAGCCGACGCCGCCGCCGTGGGGCTGGCGGCACGCCCCCATCTGCTGCTCTTGTCCGCCCTGTGCGCCGCCGCCCTCCCGCTTTGCCCGCTCGCCGCGGGTGCCGCGCTGAGGTCGGCCGCGGAGTAGGGGAACGGCCATGAAATCCAACAGCGTGATCGCCGGCATGCTGCTCGGCGTCGGTTCCTACGCGCTGTTCGCGCTGAACGACGCCACCAACAAATACCTCGTCACCTACCTCCCCGTTGCCCAGGCCCTGTTCTTCCGCAGCCTCACCATCACCACCGGCTGTCTCATCGCCGGCCGCGGCCCCGCGCTGCAATCCATCGCCGCCTCCCCGGTGCTGAAGCGCATGCTCTTCCGCGCCGTCATCACCCTCGTCGCCTGGCTCTGCTACTTCACCGCCGCCCCGCTGCTGCCCTTCGCGCAGATGATGACGCTCTACTTCGCCTCCCCCATCCTCACCACGCTGCTCGCCATCCCCCTCCTCGGCGAACGCGTCAGCGCCATCCGCTGGGCCTCGATCCTCCTCGGCTTCGCCGGCGTCGTCGTCGCCGCAGACCCGCGCGGCCTGCTGGTCGGCGAAACCCCCGCCTGGGCCATCGGCCTCGTGATGGCCGCCGCCCTGCTCTGGGCCCACGCTGCCATCCTGATGCGCCAGATCGCCCGCCACGAAACCGCGCTGGTGCAGATGCTGCTGCAGAACGGCTTCTTCCTGGTCGCCACCGGCCTGTGGGTCGCCTTCCACTGGGTCACGCCCACGCCCTGGCAACTCGTCCTGCTCATCTTCATCGGCGTCATCGGCGCCGGCGGCCAACTCCTCCAGTTCGCCGCCATCCGCCGCGCCCCGGTCGCCGTCATGGCCGTCGTGGAATACTCCGGCCTCATCTGGGCCTTCACCCTCGGCTGGCTCATCTTCGCCGACCACCCACCGCTGGCGGTATGGATCGGCGCAGCCATCATCCTCGCGGCCGGGATGTTCCTGGTCGCGATGGAACAGAGAAGGGAAAGAAAGTAAGAATCTTCTTTTTCTGAAGAAAAAGAAGCAAAAAGACTTTTCTACCTTGGGTCAGACCTAAACGATCGGCGGGCGCCAGTCGTCCAGCTGTCGCCACTGCGCCAGCGCATCCCTGAAGTGCAGATTGCCCCGCACCACCGCCCCGTTCGTCGGGTTCCACATCAGCCCCTGGTTCGGCACCCGATCGCCCAACCACGCCATCCCCAGCCGGAAGATCAGGTCCACCTCCGCCTGCCCCACCGCGTCCATATCCATCTCCAGCAGCTGGATCAGCGCCCCCAACGGATCGGCCGCATCGATCGCCCTATAGACCTCACGGTTCACCTCCCACCGCCCGGACGGATTCCACTCCGGCCGCACCACCGGGCTCATCCGCACCAGGCGCTGCGCCCCTTCCGCCCCGATCAGGAAATGCGCATCGCGAGAGGCATTGTCCGGCGGATCGCCCAGGATCGTCGACGCCACCCGCTTCGCCGAATCGATCAGGTCCAGCGACGCCATCGGCGCCAGCAGCCGTGGATCCTCCGCCTGATCCGCCGGGGCCACAGGCCGCCATGCCGTCCCCGTGCCGATCGACAGCGCCGCAATCTCCGCGCCGTTCCACTTGTTGGCGATCGTCTCGATCACCGCCCCCAGCACCGGATTGTTCATCCCCGCCAGCGCCCCGTCCCAGAACCGCCGCCGGTCCGCCGGCCGCTCCTTGTCCGCCACCACCGCACAGCGCGCGAAATAGAACACCGGCGCATGGCTGGAAGCATGCACTGCATCCGCAAGCGTCGGGCTGAACCGAGACTGCTCCGTGGCAAGCTCCGAATCGAACGACCGGAAGAACCGACCTCGGTTCCGATCCACGTCATAAGCCGCGATCATCAGCCGCGGCGCCTTCCGACCCGGCGGCAGCACGATCCGCGCCGCCGCTTCCTCCAGCGTCAGATCCCCCACCGGGTTCCGGTCCGCGTTCATCAGCGCCCGTAGCCCGCGCCGGTTGCCCTCATCGTCCCACGGCGCGAGCACGCTGCTCGCCGCTCGCGCCAGCGCGGACCGCCCCACGAAAATCTTCTCCCGCAGCGCCTGCGTGCGGAACTGCGCGGCGATCTGCGAAGGCCGCAGCCCCTTCACCAACCCCGCCAGCACGATGCTCCCGCCGCTGTTCGCCGCCGCAAGGTCGAAGCGCGACAGGATCGTGTGCCCATCCGCATCGCCATACAGGTGCTGCAACGCCATGGCCTGCAGCAGCGCCCAGGAACCACCGCCATCCAGCGACAGGATCTTGAACATGACCGCCTCCGCATTTGATTGCGAATACGGTATTATCTCATACGTTCGACCGCAAGCCTGCCAAACCCGTGCGGGCCAGGCCGTGTTCAGCCGATCGCCTTGAACGCCCCATCCGCCGCCGCCAGCGTCTCCTCGATCGCCTGGTCGTCATGCGCCGCACTCAGGAACCACGCGCATTTCTGGTTCACCCGCACGCCCCGCTTCTGCAACTCGCCATGGAACGCCAGCGCGCGCTCCCGGTCCCACAGGCTCGATTCCCGCCAATTCCGCGGCGCCGCACCGATGAACATGGTCTGGGACATCGTCGGCACGCCCGTCACATGCACCGCCACGCCGTGCTTCCTGGCCCGCTCCGCCAGCCCCTGCATCAGCCTGGTCCCGCGCGCCTCCATCCCCTTGTAGATCGCGCCGCCATCCGCAGTCAGGATATCCAGCGTCGCCAGTGCCGCGGCCATGCTCTGCACGTTGCCGTTATACGTGCCACCATGCATCACGCCCTTGGTCTGCAGGATCTCCATCACATCCCGCCGCCCGGCCACCATCGCCATCGGGAACCCGCCGGCCATCGCCTTGGCAAAGATCGTCAGGTCCGGAGTCACCCCGAACCGCCCCTGCGCGCCGGTCAGCCCCAGCCGGAACCCCGTGATCACCTCATCGAAGATCAGCACCGCGCCATGCTCCGCGCACAGCGCCTTCGCCCCCTCCAGGTAGCCCGGCGCCGGCAGGATGCACCCGCCATTCACCATCATCGGCTCCATGATCACGCCCGCGATCTCGCCCCGATGCGCCTCCAGCGCCCCCCGCAGATACTCCAGGTCGTTCCACCCGCAGATCACCATGTCGTCCAGCGCCCCGGGCGCCACGCCGGGCGTATCCGGCACCGCCACCGGTGCCTCCGGCGCCCCCGCCTCATTCCCACTCGGCCGGACAGACACGTACACATTGTCCACCCAGCCGTGATAATGCCCCTCGAACTTCACGATCTTCGTCCGCCCGGTGAACGCCCGCGCGATCCGGAACGCCATCTGCACCGCCTCGGTGCCGGAGCTCGCATACCGCACCAGCTCCGCCCCGGGGATCAGCGAGGTCAGCCGCTTCGAAAGCTCCAGCTCCCGCACATGCTGCCCGGCAAACACCTGCCCCAGCATCAGCGTGTCCGCCACCGCCTGGCACACCGTCGGCGGCGCATGCCCCAGGATCGCCGGCCCGTTGCCCAGGATATAGTCGATGTGAACGTTGCCATCCTCATCATACAACCGGCACCCCTCGCCCCGCGCAAAGAACAGCGGCACCGGCGTGGAGGCATAGCGAACATTGCTGCTCACCCCACCGGCCAGATGCTGGCGGGTCTCTTCATACAGCGCGATCGAACGGTCATAGGTCGGCATGGGGCTCACTCCTAAGCAAGAATCTTCTTTTTTCTGAAGAAAAAAGAAGCAAAAAAGACTTCATACATGGCGCCGGGGATAACCCCCAGCACCATGCAGAAAAGTTTTTTGGTTCTTTTTTTCAAAAAAGAACCGCTTACTTCTTCTTTTTGTCCGAGTAAGTCCCACCGCTCAGCGCCCGGATCTCCGCCGCGCTATTCGCCGTCCGCAGCCGCGCCAGGTATTCGGTTTCCCCGTCCAGCATCTTCTGCGCGTTCTCCAGCACGATCCCGGCCTTGTCGGCGGGGAACTTCACCGCGCCGTTCTCGTCCATATGGATCAGCTCGCCCGGCGCGATATCCATCCCGCCCACGCTCACCGGCACGTTCACGGACTGCACCGCCATCTCGCCGTGCCCCGCGGAAACCCCACCCAGCAGCATCTGGAAGTTCAGCTTGCGCACCGCGTCGATATCGCGCGAGGGCCCGTTGCTGATCATCCCCACGCAGCCCACGCGGGTCATGGTGGTGATCATGATCTCGCCGGCCAGGCCCGCCTTCGGCAGGATCCCCTCGGGCCACTTCTGCTGAATCACCAGAATGGTCGGCTTCTTCATCGCGTCCAGCGCGTCCACCACATCCATGAAGGTCAGCCGGTTCTGATAGTTCGGGTCCGGCAGCCCGTACACGCAGGTCACGGCATAGCCGATCCGCGGCCCCATCTCCGGGTACATGCAGCGGATGGAGCTGTCGGTGTACCAGTTCTCCGTCCAGGGGTTGTAGAGCCCCAGGCAGAGCGGGTTCTTCGGATACGTCGCCACCACGTTGGTAATGGTCGGCGTGTCGATTTTCAGCAGCCCTTCGAAGGTGCTGTCGAGGCCCTTTGCGGCGCTCTTGCTGGCCTTGGCCATGTCCCGTTCGTTCCCTGTTCCGTGAAGATGCAAACGCCCGCGAAGCATCCGCCGCCCCGCTGAATGAGGCAAGCCCGCACACCCCCCGTGACAACCAGGCGAACCCGCCGCACGATCACGCTTTCCGTGCAGGGGGCCCTTCCGATGACCGAACTCTGGCAACTCGATGCCGTGGATCTCGCCCATCTGATCCGCACCGGCCGCACCTCCGCCACGGAGGCCACCAAATCGGTCCTCGCCCGCATCGACGCCATCAACCCCACCGTCAACGCCATCGTCCGCCGGCTCGATGACGAAGCCCTCGCCGCCGCCAAAGCCGCCGACGAAGCCCAGGCCCGCGGCGACGCCCTCGGCCCGCTCCACGGCGTCCCCGTCACCACCAAGGTCAACACCGACCAGAAAGGCCACCCCACCGACAACGGCGTGGAACACTTCCGCGACCTCATCGCCCAGGAAGACGCCCCCCTGGTCAAAAACTTCCGCGCCGCCGGCGCCATCATCGTCGGCCGCACCAACACGCCCGCCTTCTCCATGCGCCTGTTCACGGAGAACGCCCTGCACGGCAACACCATCAACCCGCGCGACAAGCGCCACACCGCCGGCGGCTCCTCCGGCGGCGCCGGCTCGGCCACCGCCTCCGGCTTCGGCCCCATCCACCACGGCAACGACATCGCCGGCTCCGTCCGCTACCCCGCCTACTGCAACGGCGTCGTCGGCCTGCGCCCCACCCCCGGCCGCATCCCCTCCAACAACCCCAGCGCCTATGGCGGCCGCGCCATCGGCGGCCAGCTCATGGCCGTCCAGGGCCCCCTCACCCGCTCCGTCCGCGATTCCCGCCTGGCCCTGTCCGTCCTCGCCGCCCCCGACCGAACCGACCCCCGCTGGGTGGACGTCCCCCTCGAAGGCCCCCCCACCCCGCGCCCCATCAAGGTCGCCCTGATGGCCGAGCCGCCCGGCTCCCCCGTCCACCCCGCCCTCTCCGAAGCCGCCCGCACCGCCGCCAAATACCTCGAACAAGCCGGCTACGCGGTCGAGGAAGTCGCTCCGCCCGACTTCCACGAAGCAGCCCAGCTCTGGAACAAGATCTGCGGCACCGACGTCCTCGTCTCCCTCGCCCCCAACGTCCACAAATACGCCGACGAGCCCGCCAAGCGCTCCCTCGAAGGCTGGCAATCCGTCGCCCCCGCGCTGGACCTCCCCGGCTACATCCAGGCCCTCGCCGACCGCGACTGGCTCCTGCGAAGCTGGCTGAACTTCCTCGCCGACTACCCGATCGTCCTGATGCCCTCCTCCAACGCCCTCCCCCACCTGGTCGGCGCCGACGCCAGCATCGAAGGCAAAACCCTGGTGATGACCACCAACCCCCAACAAATCGCCATCCCCCTGCTCGGCCTGCCCAGCCTGCAAGTCCCCGTCGGCCACGCCGGCCGCCTCCGCGCCGGCGTCCAACTCGTCGCAGCACGCTACCGGGAAGACCTCGTGCTCGCAGCAGGCGAAGTCATCGAGGCGGCAGAGGGGCCTTACTCGCCTGTTGATCCCGGATAAGACTCTTCTTTTTCTGAAGAAAAAGAAGCAAAAAGACTTCATCCATGGCGCCTCGACAGGTGGTCGAGGCGCCGGACGACGTCCCACACATCAAATACTGGGACACCCAGCAAACCAACCACCGCCTCGCGGTGCGGCGGGAAGTTCGTGCACTCCAGCAGCACCACCTCCACATCCGCCGGCAACCGCCCGGCCGCCTCCAACACATCCGCCTCCCGCCCCGCCACATCGGCCTCGGGCGAATCCTCCAAAACCTCGCGCCGAAACCCGCACCCCGGCGCCAGCCCGGCAATCGCACACTCCCCCTCGAACCCCGCCGCCCGCAAGTGCATCGCCCCCAGCGACGCCGCATCGAACGTCAAAATCCCCACGCGCCGCCCCGCCGCAATCGCCGGCAACAGGCACAACGCACTCGTCATCACCGGCACCGGCAACGCCGCCTGCAACGCAGCCTGATACGTCACCAGAAACCCGCAGGACGTGGTGATCGCAGAAGCCCCCCGCGCCACCAACCGCTCCCCCGCCGCAATGAACGGCCTCACCGCCGCTGCCCGCTGGGCCAGATCGGTCAGGGAGGCAATCCCTCCCACCACCCGCACGGCGCTGGCCATCGGCACTGTCTCAAACAACACCGGCCCACCATGGCTCGCCGGCTGCCCGATATCCCCGGGCAACCGCACGAACCCCGTATCCAACATAATGACCCCAAGAACCGGGGTCTGGGGCCTAAGGCCCCAGCGGGTCCAGGGCAGAGCCC
>JBIKOJ010000270.1:0-5968 GCA_044358135.1 Acetobacteraceae bacterium
GGGGGCCCCGGGCCCCGCCCGGCCCTTTACTTCTTAAACGCGTCGACCACCGCCTTCCCTTCCGCGCCCGCCTTCGCCATCCAGTCCGCCGTCAGCTGCTCGCCCACCTTCGCCAGGTCGGCCTTAAGCTGCGCGGAAGGCGGCAGCACCTTCATCCCCTTCGCCGCGAGTTCCTTCAGGTACCACTGCGTCTTTTCCTCGGCGATCCGCCAGCCGCGCGTCTCCGCCTCGGCCGCCGCCTTCAGCACTGCGTCCTTCGTCGCCGCATCCAGCCCGTTGAAGGCGGCGCGGTTCACGAAGATGACGTTCTTCGGCAGCCACGCGTTCGTCTCGTAATGGTGCGTCAGCGTCTCCCACACCTTGCTGTCGTAGCCCGTGGCACCGGAGGAGATGAAGCTGTCCACCACCCCGGTCGCCAGCGCCTGCGGCAGTTCGGCCGCCTGGATCGTCAGCGGCTGCGCGCCGACGATCTGCGCGATGCGCGTGGTGCCGAGGTTATAGGCGCGCCACTTCAGCCCGCGCATATCGGCCGCCGAGTTCAGCTCCTTCTTGGCGTAGATGCCCTGTGGCGGCCACGCCACCGTGTACAGCACCATCAGCCCCTGCGCCTCCAGCGCCTTGGTCACCGGCGCCTTGGAGGCCTCCCACAGCTTTTTCGCATCCCCGAAGGAGGTCGCCAGGAACGGCACCACGTCGATCCCGAACAGCGGGTTCTCGTTCTCGTGGATCGAAAGCAGCACCTCCCCCATCTGCGCCTGCCCGGTCGCCACCGCGCGCTTGATCTCCGGCGCCTTGAACAGGGAGGCATTGGCATGCACCGTGATGGCCAGCTTGCCGCCGGTGGCCTTCTCCACGTCGCGGGCGAATTCCACCAGGTTCTCGGTATGGAAGTTGTTGGCGGCATAGGCGGCCGCCAGGTTCCAGCGCGTCTGCGCATCGGCCGCCCCACCCAGCAGGGAGGCGGCAAGGGCGGTGGCAAGGATCAGGGATCGGCGGAACATCAGGTCCTCTTTTCGTTGCGGAAGGAAAAAACTCAGCCGGGAAACACCGCGCGCGGCAGCACCATCACCAGCCACGGAAACACGGTCACGATCGCCACCGTCGCCACAAGCAGGAAAAAGAACGGCAGCGCCGCCAGCGCCACATAGTTCGAATCCCGGCCAGACATCGTTTGCAGCACGAACAGGTTGAACCCCACCGGCGGCGAAACCTCGGCCATCTCCACCACCAGCACCATGAAGATGCCGAACCACACCAGGTCGAACCCCGCCCGCTCCACCATCGGCAGCACCACCGATGTGGTCAGCACGATCATGGAAATCCCGTCCAGCGCCGTGCCCAGCACGATGTACATCACCGTCAGCGCCGCGATCAGCGCCAGCGGGCTCAGCCCCAGCCCATCCACCCACGCCGCCAGCGCATTCGGCACCCCGGTATAGCCCATGGACTGCTTCATGAACCCGGCACCGGCCAGGATCAGCATGATCATGCAGGTCACCTTCACCGTGCCCATCACGCTGGCCGCAAAGCTCTTCCGGTCCAGGAACCCCTGCCACCACGCAATCGCGAAGCTGCCCACCACGCCCCACGCCGCACACTCCGTCGCCGTCGCCCACCCAAACGCCAGTGCCGCGAACACCAGGATGATCAGCAGCGAAACCGGAATCAGGTTCGCCGACTCCCGCAGCTTCTCCCGCAACGTCATCCGCGGTTCCGGCGGCGGCGACTGTTCCGGATACAGCACGTGCCATCCGGCGATATAGCCGGAATACAGCAGCATCACGATCAACCCCGGGATGAACCCCGCCAGGAACACCTGAATGATCGAGACATTCGCCGCCACCGCATACACCACCATGGTGATCGAAGGCGGAATCAGGATCCCCAGCGTCCCCGCCCCCGCGAGCGACCCCAGCGCCATCTTCTCCGAATACCCCCGCCGCAGCAGTTCCGGCAGCGCAATCTTCGCCACCGTCGCCGTCGTCGCCGCCGATGATCCGGAAACCGACCCGAACAAACCAGACGCCAGCACGTTCACATGCATCAGCCGCCCGGGAATCCGGTTCAGCCACGGCGCCAACCCGCGGAACATCTCTTCGGAAAGCTTCGTCCGGAACAGAATCTCCCCCATCCAGATGAACAGCGGCAGCGCCGCCAATTCCCAAGACGCCGCATTGCCCCAAATCGTGGTGGCCAGCACCGAGCCCGCCGGGATGCCCCCACCGACGAACTGCATCCCCACCCACCCCGTGGCCAGCAGCGCCACGGCAATCCACACGCCCCCCAACAGCAACACCATCAGGAAGCCCAGCAGCACAAAGCTGATCGAGACGAGATCCATCAAACCGCGCTCTGGATGGCTTGCTCAATCACCTCTTCCGCCGTCTTAGGCTTCGGCTTCTCGTAGCGCGGTGCCCCGCCCATCCCCACGTGCACCAACTCATCCAGCAGCGCGACGGCCAGCAGCACCAGCCCGCCGGAATACCCCAGCTGCGGAATCCACAGCGGCATCGCCACCACCCCCGTGGCCCGATCGTTCAACACCCAGGACATCCGGGTGAACTCCACCGCATGGACGGCAAAGAACCCCACGAACCCCAACGCAACCACCAGGCACAGGCACTCCGCCGCCCAGCGCGCCCGCCCCTCCAGCTTGTCCACCAGCAGCCCCACCCGGATCATGTCGCCCGACCGGAACGTATAGGCCAATCCCAGGAAGGCGCACGCCGCCATGCACCACGCCGCGAAATCATCCCCCGCCGGAATATCGATCCCCAGCAGCCGCCCCAGCGACAACCCCATCATCAACCCCAGGATCGCCACCAGGAAACAGCCAGAGGCGATGCCCCCCAGCAGATAAAGCCCGTCGAGCAGCTTGCGCACCACGTAAAACCGTTCCGTCTTCAATCGAAAAGACAGGAACCGCCTGCCCGCCCCAACTCTGGCGGATATCAGTCCGCCCCCGCAAGCGTCGTATCGCACCGCACAACGAAAAGCGGCGCGCCACCGAAGCAGCGCGCCGCCCATCCAAACCAAGTCGAACGGATTAGGCGATCGCGCGAACCCCACGCACCGCCACCAGCTCCCGCGTCCCGCGCCGCGCGCCCAACACCGCCGCCAGCGCGCCCAGCAGCATCGTGCCGAAAACCGCGAACGCCGCCGTCGCAGCCCCCGTCGCCGCCGCATCCGCCGCCCGCCGCGCCGCTTCCTCAGCCCGCTGCGCCGCCTCGGTCGCCTGCTGCTCCGCCTGCTGCACCCGCGCCTGCGCATCCTGCGGGCTGATCCCGTATTCCGCCGCCACCAGCCCATTCAGCCGGTCCCGATCCGGCTGGGACAAGGTCCCCTCCGTCACCCGCCGCGTCACCAGGGAAGCCATCTCCGCCTTGCGCTGATCCGAATTCATCGCCGCCGGATCCCCCCCGCTCGCCAGCGTGGACTGCACCCGGTCCACCAGCCCCTGCGCCGCCGACGGCAGGTTCCCCACTTCCTGGCTCGCCCGCTCCGCCACCGGCGCCATCGCCGCCCCGGCCCCGCGCGCCATGCCCCCCACCACGCTGGAAGCCGCCTGCGTCGCCGTGTTCGCCGCGCCCGTCACCAGGTTCCCCACCATCACGGCAGAAATCAGGAAACTCGTCGCCCACACCGCCATCCCGTGCAGCGTCCCATCGGTATCATCCGCATTGCCCGACAGGCGGGAGGCCGCATACCCGCCCACCGCCAGCCCGATCAGGTTCGACACCAGCAGCCAGATCGCCCCGCCAATCCCGAACGACGTCGCCGACGGCGTATCCCGCTGCGCCGCATCCACCATCGCCGCCGCCACCCCGGCGCCCAGCGCGTTCAGCATCAGCCCGATCGCCACCGCCACCACGGCACCCGCGAACACCGCCCCCCACGAAACCCGCGGCGGCAACGAAGGCGCACCCTCCGGCCGAACCAGCGTTCCCTCGGTCATCGTCTCGTCCACTCGTGCCATGCCTCATCTCCCAGCCAGGCGGCCGCCAAACCAGAACGACCAGGCGCGCCGCATTTCCCCCGCCGCAACGAGCCCCCTCCCCGAGTGGTTCCCACCCCCACCCTTTTCGGTCCAAGCTGTGCCATGCCTGACACCCACGAGACCGCCTACCTCCTCCTCTCCGGCGCCGCCACCGCCGCCCGCGCCCCCGAGATCCTCCGCGGCCTGGTTGCCCTCGGCTTCCCCCAGGTCATCTGCATCCCCGGCCCCAACACCGCCCGCGTCGTCGCCTTCAACGACCTCGCCTCCGTCCCCGGCGTCACCCTGGCGGAAGGCTATTTCGACGCGATCATCCGCCCCCGCCCCCCGCACGGCGTCGTCCTCTTCGCCCCGTGCTCCTTCAACTCCCTGAACAAGCTCGCCGCCGGCATCGCCGACACGCTTCCCCTCGCCGTCGCCGCCGAAGCCATCGGCCGCCGCACCCCCGTCTACATCGCCCCCTCCCTCAACCAGCCCCTGCTGGACCACCCCGCCACCCAGGCCGCCCTCCGCACGCTCCCCACCTGGGGCGTCACCCTCATCCCCCCGCAATCCGACGATCGCGGCCCCCGCCTCGCCAAAACCGAAACCCTCCTCGCCGCCCTCTCGCGGCACGCCCCCGGAGCCCAAGCATGACCATCCCCCTCCCATCCGGCCTCATCTCCGCCCACACCCAAGGCCCCATCGGCTGGCTCGTCTGGGACAACCCCAGTAAGCTCAACGCCCTCTCCCCCGGCATGTCTGAAGACGCGCTCGCCGTCATCGAAGCCTACGCCGCCGACCCCGACATCAAGGTCGTCATCATGCGCGGCAGCGGCACCCGCGCCTTCATCTCCGGCGGCGACATCAAGTCCTTCGACAAAACCCGCGCCAACGCCGAAGTCGCCCGCGCCAACCGCGCCATCCCCGCCAAACTCCGCCAATCCATGCTCGACCTCGAAAAACCCCTCATCGCCATGATCCACGGCTACTGCCTCGGCGGCGGCATGGGCATGGCACTGAACGCCGACCTCCGCTTCGCCAGCACCGACGCCCAGTTCTCCGTCCCCGCGGCCCTGCGCGGCGTCGCCTACGCCCCCTCCGGTCTCCAGCAACTCGTCGACCTCGTCGGCCCCTCCCGCGCCAAAGACATCATGTTCTCCGGCCGCCGCCTCGGCGCCGAGGAAGCCCTCCAGATCGGCCTCATCAACCGCATCCACGCCCCCGAGGAACTCGAAGCCGCCACCATCGCCTACGCCGAAACCCTCGCCCGCAACGCCCCCCTCTCCATCCGCGCCAGCAAATACTTCATCAACCAGCTCTCCCTCACCGAGGAAAAACGCAACCAAACCCGCATCACCGCCATGATCGACGAAGCCGAAAACTCGGAAGACTTCAAGGAAGCCACCCAGTCCTTCCTCGAAAAACGCAAGCCCATCTTCAAAGGAAAGTAAGCAAGCGCGTTCTTTTTTGAAAAAAAGAACCAAAAAACTTTCCTTACTTACTTCTCTCCCCTCGGCAAAGCCGGGGGGAGCCGGAGGGGGGCTCTCCCCTCCACCACCCCAACGCCTCATAACAACCCCCAAACCGTCCCCTCCCCCTTGTGGGGGTTGAGCCGCGAAGCGGATCGACGGGTGGGGGTCCCCTCCAACACCCCAACGCCAAACGACAACCCCCAAACCATCCCCTCCCCCTTGTGGGGAGGGCTAGGGTGGGGTCCCCTCCACCCCCCAACGCCCAACAACAAGCCCCCGCAAAAGCCATCTCCCCTTGAGGAAGAGGCTTGGATGAGGGCCAAAAGGACTCCCCCCCAAATGCCCAACTGGACCAACCAAGTAGCCCTCGTCACCGGCGGAGCCCGAGGCATCGGCGCCGCCACCTGCCGCGCCCTGGCCGCCCAAGGCGCGGCCATCGCCATCAACTACACCTCCCGCCCCGACGCCGCGGAATCCCTCGCCACCGAACTCCGCGCCCAAGGCACCAAAGCCATCACCC
>JBIKOJ010000289.1:0-5034 GCA_044358135.1 Acetobacteraceae bacterium
CTACGCCCCAAGCGCCGCGCCCCGCCGCGCGCCCCTTGCGTCCTCCCGCCTGACCCGGGCGCCCAGGCTCCGCCCACCCGAATTGCGCCCATCGTCCGGCACCATCCCGCGCCGCGCCGGCCCACCCAAGCGCGCCTCCCCCGTCCCTGCACAACGCAAGGCGCCCCCACCCTGCCCCGCCCGCCGCACCGCACCGCTCCAGGCCAGGCGCCAACCCCACCCACGCCCTAAACGTTCCACTCTCATGTCATTCCGATAAATTCACCCAAACACCACCATCCCCCTTGGACGGCAGCGCCCAGACAGGGCACCATGGCCCACGTGACATATTCACGAATTTAAATCGTGAATAGAAAAAAATACTTGCCTCACGCGCAAAACCAGGGCTGAACTGCCCGCATCCGTTCCGGAGGAGGAACCCATGTCCACCCACCCCGAAACCCTCGCCCTGCACGCCGGCTGGCGCCGCGATGAAGCCACCACGGCCGTTGCGGTCCCGATCTATCAAACCACCAGCTACCAGTTCAACAGCACCGAACACGCCGCCAACCTGTTCAGCCTCGCCGAGCTGGGCAACATCTACACCCGCATCATGAACCCCACCCAGGATGCGCTGGAAAAGCGCGTCGCCGCGATCGAAGGCGGCGTCGCCGCCCTCGCCACCGCCTCCGGCCAGGCCGCCAGCGCCATGGCCGTGCAGAACCTCTGCAAGGCAGGCGACAACTTCGTCGCCTCCACCGATCTCTACGGCGGCACCTGGAACCTCTTCGCCAACACGCTGAAGGACCAGGGCATCGAATGCCGCTTCGTCGATCCCGAAGATCCCGAGGCCTTCGCCCGGGCCACCGATGACCGCACCCGCCTCTACTACGCGGAAACCCTGCCCAACCCGAAGCTGCGCGTCTTCCCCATCGCCGAGGTCGCCGCCATCGGCAAGCGCTTCGGCATCCCCCTCATCATGGACAACACCGCCGCCCCCCTGCTGGTGCGGCCGCTGGACCATGGTGCGGCCATCGTCATGCACTCGCTCACCAAGTATCTCGGCGGCCACGGCACCTCCATCGGCGGCATCATCATCGATGGCGGGAATTTCGATTGGGAAGCCCACCCCGCCCGCCAGCCCGCACTGAACACGCCGGATCCCAGCTACCACGGCGCCGTCTGGACCCAGGCCGTGAAGGGCATCGGACCCGTCGCGTACATCATCAAGGCCCGCACCACCCTGCTGCGCGACCTCGGCGCCGCCATCAGCCCCTTCAACGCCTTCATGATCCTGCAGGGCGTGGAAACCGTCGCGCTCCGCATGCGCGCCCACTGCGAGAACGCGCTGGCCGTGGTGAAGTACCTGCAATCCCGCCCGGATGTCACCCGCGTCATCCACCCCTCCACCACCACCGGCCTCGCCGCGGAACGCACCAAGAAATACCTCCCCCACGGCATGGGCGGCCTGGTCGGCTTCGAGCTGCAAGGCGGCGCCGAAGCCGGCAAGAAGTTCATCAACGCCCTCAAGATGTTCTACCACGTCGCCAACATCGGCGACGCCCGCAGCCTCGCCATCCACCCGGCCAGCACCACCCACTCCCAGCTGAACCAGGAAGAACAGGCCGCCACCGGCGTCTCCCCCGGCTACGTCCGCCTCTCCATCGGCATCGAGCACATCGACGACATCCTGGCCGATCTCGGCCAGGCGCTCGACGCTTCGAAGTAAGGCCAAGGCAAACCGCCAAGGCGCCAAGGGGATCGTTCCTCTTGGCGTCCCTTGGCGCCTTGGCGGTTCCCTTCCTTCTCCCCTTGCGGCACCCTCCCGGCAACGAGGAGACCGCCCCGATGCCCACGCCCAACCCGCTCGACAAGTTCCGCCTCGATGGCCGCACCGCCCTGGTCACCGGCGCAAGGCGGGAAATCGGCGCCGCCATCGCCCAGGGCCTCGCCGCCGTCGGCGCCCGCGTCGCCATCCACCACGCCGGCACCGCGCAGGAAGCCACCGACGCCGCCGCCACCGTCCAGCGCTGCGGCAACGGCGCCCAGGCCTTCGCCGCCGATTTCTCGCAGAAGGGCACCGCGGAGCAACTGGCGGCCGACGTCACCGCCGCCTTCGGCCAGGTTGATATCCTGGTCCTCAACGCCTCGATCGAGATCCTCCAGCCCGTCGGCGCCATCACCCGCGACGCCTACGACACGCAGATGGAAATCAACGTCTGGTCCACCCTGGCCCTGCTCCAGGCCCTGGTGCCCCCCATGGGCGAACGCGGCTGGGGCCGCGTGGTCACCATCGGCAGCGTGCAGCAGATCTCGCCCGCCGCCGAAATGATGGTCTATGCCGGCTACAAGGCACTCCAGCACAACTGGGCCATCAACCTCGCCCGCCAGTTCACCCGCCACGGCGTCACCATCAACAACCTCGCCCCCGGCCTCATCTCCACCGCCCGCAACGCCGACCAGATCGCCGCCCGTGGCGCGCAGATGGTGGCCCGCGTTCCCGCCGGCCGCGCCGGCCGCCCCGACGATCTCGTTGGCGCGGCCCTCCTGTTGTGCTCCGATGCCGGCGAATACATCTCCGGCGCCAACCTCTACGTCGATGGCGGCCGGAGCGTGAACCTGTGAGCGAAGCCTGGCCGATTCTGGGAAGAAAGCTCCGCCTCGCCGTCCTCGGTGGCGGCCCCGGCAGCTTCATCGGCCCGATCCACCGCGCCGCCGCCCGCCTCGATGACCGCTTCGAGATCACCGCCGGCGTGCTCTCGTCCGACCCCACCCGCAACGCCGAGGGCGCTGCTTCCCTCGGCATCCGCGCCTACCCGAACCTCGAAGCCCTCGTCGACGGCGAGAAGAATCTCGATGCGGTGGCCATCATGACCCCCAACCACCGCCACCACGCCGAATGCCTCGAAGCCATCGCCGCCGGCCTGCACGTGATCTGCGACAAGCCGATCACCAACACGGTGGCCGAAGCCCGGCAGATCGCCACCGCCGTCGGCCGCACCATGACGGTGTTCTGCCTCACCCACGCCTACGCCGCCTATCCGATGATCCGCCAGGCTCGCGCCATGGCCGCCACGGGCGTGATCGGCCCCGTCCGCGCTGTACAGGTGGAATACCTGCAAGCCGGCATGTCCGCCGCGGTGGAGGAAGGCCCGCGCACCCGCAAGCTGGATTGGAAGCTCGATGCCGCCCGCTCCGGCCCCTCGCTGGTGCTCGGCGATATCGGCACCCACGCCTTCCACCTCGCCCGCTTCGTCTCCGGCCTGAAGCTCGTGGGCCTCGCCGCCGATCTCGGCGCCATCGTGCCGAACCGCAGCGTGGACGATTACGGCGCGATGTTCCTGCGCTTCGAAGGCGGCGTGCCCGGCACGCTGCTGTGCAGCCAGGCGCTGGCCGGCACGGAGAACGCGATCACGCTGCGCGTCTTCGGCGAACGCGGCCACCTGGAATGGCGGCACGAGACCAGCAACTACCTCACCCTCGCCCTGCAGGGAAAACCCCTCCAGCGCCTGGCCCGCGGCGATGCCGACCTGCTGCCGCAAGCGTCACGCCTGGTGCGCATCGCCCGCGGCCATCCGGAGGGACTCACTGAAGCCTTCGCCAATTTGTATCGGGATGTTTCGGAACTTGTCGCCGCCCGCCTGACGTCCCATCCTGTCGACCCGCTGGCGCTCGATTTCCCGACCGCCGAGGATGGGTTGGAGGGCATGATGTTCGTGGATGCGGCGATCCGCTCGCGTGCGGAAGGCGGCACCTTCGTGGCCTTCGAGACCGCCGCCGGCTAGGATACGCCCGTGACGCTCCGCATCACCCGGCGTGCCGCGCTGGCCGGAGGCCTCGCGGCGCCGGCGCTCGCCGCCGACCTGCGCGCCGCCACGCTGCGCTTCGTGCCGCACCAGGGGCTGGGCTGGCTGGACCCCAGCTGGTGGCCGTTCATCGAAACGCGCAACCACAGCTGGATGGTCTACGACACGCTCTACGGCCTGGATGCCACCGGCACCGCCCAGCCGCAGATGGCCGAGGGCCACACGCTGGAAGACAACGGCCGCACCTGGCGCATCCGCCTGCGTGAAGGCCTGGTGTTCCACGACGGCACGCCGGTGCGCGCCCAGGATTGCGTGGCCAGCATCACCCGCTGGGGCACCCATGCGATGATGGGCCAGAGCCTGCTGCGTGCCGCCGTCTCGCTGACCGCGCCGGATGACCGCACCATCCTGTTCCGCCTCACCGAACGCTTCCCGCTGCTGCCAGAGGCACTGGGCGACCGCGCCATGCAGGTCTGCGCCATCATGCCCGCCCGCCTCGCCGAGCATTCCGATGCCCGGGTGATCGACGAAGTGGTCGGCAGCGGCCCGTTCCGCTTCCTGGCCGACGAATACCAGCCCTGGCGCCGCGCCACCTATGCCCGCAACGAGCGCTACGTGCCCCGCCCCACCGGCACGCCCTCCTTCCTCGCCGGACCGAAGCAGGCGCAGTTCGACCGGGTGGAATGGATCGCGATGGCCGAGCCCGATGCCGCCCTGGCCGCGCTGCGCGATGGCACGATCGACTGGTGGGAAGCCCCGCCCCCCACCCATCACGCCGCCATCGCGGCCGAGAAGCGCCTCTCACTGCGGGTGCTCGACCCCGTCGGCTCGATGGCCACGCTGCGCATGAACCACCTCATCGACCCGTTCGACGACCCGCGGGTGCGCCGCGCCGTGCGCAGCGCGGTGGACCAGGCCGCCTTCATGGCTGCGGCCACCAGCGCGGCGGAGCATCGCCGCACCGGAGTGGGCTTCTTCTGCCCTGCCTCGCCCATGGCCCAGCCCGCCACGTCCACGCCTGACGAGGCGAGGGCACGCGCCACCTTGCAAGCTGCCGGCTATCGCGGCGAGCTCGTGGTGGTGCTGGCCATTGCCGACCTGCCGGAGCCGCACGCCATGGCGCTGGCGGGGGCCGAGATGTTGCGGCGCATCGGCCTCAACGTGCAGCTGGAGTTCGTGCCGGTGCGCAACCTGGTGGCCCGCCTGCTGCGCACCCAACCTGCCGGCGCCGGCGGTTGGAGCGTGGTGA
>JBIKOJ010000290.1:0-5033 GCA_044358135.1 Acetobacteraceae bacterium
GGCAACCCCGCCGCCAGCGCCAGGCCCATCGGCGCCGACCAGTCCTGCACCACCATGAACGCCACCGGCGGCGGTGCCGCGGCCGCCGCGAACGCCCCGGGCGCATCGGTATAGAACCCAAGCGGCAGCGGGATGGAGGCCGTGCTCCCGAACGAGCTCACCACCACGCTATAGGTCGTGCCGCTGGTCAGCGCCGCGCTCAGCTTCGGGCACAGCCCCGCGCTGCCGCCGCACAGCCCCATGGTCACGCCGGGAATGCCCGCACCATCGGAATCGTCGCTCAGCCCCAGCACGCCCGTCGCCGGGCTCGCCGGGTTGAACACCCCGGTCGCCAGGAACATCACGGAATTGAACGGCGCGCTCGTCTGCCCGAAGGTGAACGTGCCTGAAGCGGTCGGCACATAGAACACGGAAACGAACCCGCGCGTCGTCCCCCCGCCCGTCAGCCCGGCGACCTGGAACAGGGCCGAGGCCCCGCCCGTCATCGTCCCCTGCGTCAGCCCCGGCGTGCTGTCCGTGACGGTGATCGTGGAAACCTGCGCCTCCGTGGCCTGCGGCACCACCGCCGCAAGCCCGGCGGCCATCGCCGCGGCCACCAGCGGCCGTGCGCGCGCAGACCCCCGGGACGAAGTGGGAAATCTGTCGTGCATCTGGGCCATCGGGTGAATCCTCCGTGTTTCGCGCCATTGCTGCGCCGGGAGGCGATCTAGAAATACAATGATTACCAGGAAAATAAAACAATAATGAAATACTGAATAATTACGCCATCGATAGGGACAGACAAAAACAAATGGTCAACCTGTCCCACCAAGGTTAACCAGGGCTGAACAGCCGCCACCTCCCCCGCCACGCGGTCCGCCCCGCTCCCCCCGGATTGGCCCATTGCGCCCCGCCGCCGTTGCGGCACGATACGCCGCATGAGCACCCAGCCCCCCCCCATCGGCCCCGAGGTCGACACCACCCCCCGCCCGCTCCCGGTGCGCAACCGCATCGCCGGCCGCTATGTGGAGCTCGAACCCCTCCACCCCCGCCACGCCCCGGAACTCTGGCAGGCCGTGAAAGCCGGCACCGAGTCCGGCGACAACTCCTGGGCCTACATGGGCTATGGCCCCTTCGCCTCGCAGGACGCGCTGGCGAAGTTCATCGCGGATTTCTCCACCACCCACGACCCCATCGCCTGGGCCGTCCGCCCCGTCGCCACCGGGCTTGCCACCGGCTGGCTCACCCTCATGGAAATCCAGCCCAAGAACGCCGCCATCGAACTCGGCAACATCTGGTTCGGCCCCGCCATGCAGCGCACCCGCGCCGCCACCGAAGCCATGTACCTCCTGCTCAAATACAGCGCCGACGACCTCGGCTACCGCCGCCTCGTCTGGAAGTGCAACTCCCTCAACGCCCCCTCCAAACGCGCCGCCGACCGCCTCGGCTTCACCTACGAAGGCTGCCACCGCATGCACCTCACCGTGAAAGGCCGCCGCCGCGATACCGACTGGTACAGCATCACCGCCGACGAATGGCCGAAATGCCGCGACGCCCTCACCGCCTGGCTCGACCCCAACAACTTCGCCCCCGATGGCACCGCACGGCGCGGCCTCGCGGAAATCAGGGCAGGGCTCTAAGAAAGCATGTTCTTTTTTGAAAAAAAGAACCAAAAAACTTTTATAAATTTGTGCCCGCTCAAGATCTCAACGACCCACCGTGGCCCCATGCCGTCATTGCGAGCGCAGCGAAGCAATCCAGGATCGTGCCATATCCTGGCCGATTCCCATCCATCACTGGACAACCACCACAATCCCAACCCGGTATTAACCCCCGCCCCAACGAATAAAAGTCTTTTTGCTTCTTTTTCTTCAGAAAAAGAAGAATCCTTCCCATGACTCCCTCCACCCACCCCCGCTGGCGCGTCGTCGGCGCCCTCGGCACCGCCCAGATCCTCGCCTGGGGCATGAGCTACTACCTCATCGCCGTGCTGGCGAAGCCGATCGACGACGACACCGGCTGGGGCCTCACCTGGGTGGTGGGCGGCCTGTCGCTCGGCTTCCTCGTCTCCGGCCTCGCCTCGCCCCCCGTCGGCCGCCTGATCGACCGCTTCGGCGGCCGCCCCATCCTGGCCGCCAGCGCCGTCCTGCTCGCCCTCGGCCTCGCCGTGCTCGCCGCCGCCCCCAACATCCCGGTCTACATCCTCGGCTGGGCCATCCTCGGCCTGGCCATGGCCGCCGGCCTCTACGACCCCGCCTTCTCCACCCTCGGCCGCATCTACGGGGAGCAGGCACGCTCCGCCATCACCCTGCTCACCCTCTATGGCGGCTTCGCCAGCACACTCTGCTGGCCGCTTTCCGCCTTCATGGCGGAGCGAATCGGCTGGCGCGGCGCCTGCTGGGCCTACGCCGCCATCGCGCTCTTCGTCATGCTGCCCCTCTACGCCTTCTGCCTGCCGAAGGAGACGGAAACGCCCCCGGCCAAGGCCGCCACCCACGCCAAGGGGCCGATCTCGCCCCGCCTGCGCTGGGCCTTCTGGCTGGTCGCCGCCAACCTCACCGGCGCCTCGGTGCTGATGACGGTGGTCTCCGTCCACATGCTCACCCTGCTCCAGGCCCGCGGCGTGGAACTCGCCGTCGCCGTCGCCCTCGGCGCGCTCATCGGCCCGGCCCAGGTCGGCGCCCGCCTCGTGGAAGCCGCCATCGGCCGCAACTTCCACCCGGTCTGGACCATGATCGCCTCCAACGTCCTGGCCGCCGCCGGATTGGGCCTGATGTTCGGCGACCCAGCCCTGGCCGCCCTTGGCCTGCTGCTCTACGGCAGCGGCTCCGGCATCCGCTCCATCGCCCGCGGCACCGTCCCGCTGGCCATCTTCGGGCGGGATGGCTACCCCACGCTGATGGGCAAGCTCGCCATGCCCAGCCTGCTCGCCCAGGCCGCCTCCCCCTCCCTCGGCGCCCTGCTGATGGAGCATGGCGGGGCGGATGCAACGCTCTGGGTGCTGGCCGTCGGCGCCGCCGTCACCATCGTTGCCGCACTCCCGCTGCTCGCCTTTCGCACCCCCGCATGAGCGCTTTTCCCATCAACCTGCTTGATCGCCGGCCGGTTTGCGCCTATCGCCTCGCATGACCAACCACGCAGGACTCCGGGGCGGGGAAACGATCCGCGCCGCACGGGTGTCCTGGTTGTTTTCGTCTTGGATGTTTTCCCGAGCCAGCCCGCTGGAGCATGACCATTCTTCCTGAATTGCGCGCCCGCCCCGCCGAGGGCGAGGCCGATGCCTTGTGGTATCACCCCGGCTTCTGCCAGTTCCCCCTGCCGCAGCGCCCCGGCGCCGCGCAGCCCTGGTCGCATGAGCGCGGCGGCACCGCCGTCACGATCGAGCCCGGCAGCGAACGGGACCGCGTGCCAGGCGGCGCCATGCTCCGGCGCCTGCTGATGCATTTGTGCGACTCCGCCGTACGGCTGGACCAGTCGCAGGTCTCGCTCGGCGAAAGTGCCGCCGCCCTGGCCGCCGCCATGCAGCCGCCCATCCCGGCCGAGCTGGTCCCGGCGCTGGAAGCCCAGGCCACCTCCCTGTTCGGCTGCCGCATCGTGGTCGCCACCGAAGGCGGGCCAGGCCTGTCGGTGCTCGATGCCCGCGGCCGCCCGCGCACCAGTGCGGATTGGCGCAGCACCGTGCGCCTCAATGCCCGCTTCCTGGACAATCTCCAGCGCGAGAAGGTGGCACTGGACCGCGCCGCCGTCGCCGCCCTGCAGCGCTCCGCCCTGGCGCTGGACATCTATGTCTGGCTCGCCGCCGCCCTGCCGGCCCAGCCGGACCGCTCGATCGAAGCCGCCCCCTGGCCTGCCCTGCAGGCCCATTTCGGCGCGCCGGACCAGGATGCGGATGCCTTCCAGGCCGAATGCGCCACCGCGTTTGCCCTGCTGCGCCGCACCCTGCCCAGGCTGGAAATCGACGAGGACGCCATCGGCGCCGGCTTCTCCGCCCGCACCGCCCCCGAGCAGCCTTCCGCACACCCCGCCGCCCCGGCGCCCCAGCCCGCCCCGCAGCCGGCCATCCCCGCCCGACCTGTCGCTGCGGCCCCCCAGCCCGCGCCCGTCGCCGCGCCCCCGCCGCCGCGCCCGCCGGCCCCCGAGCCCGCGCGCGAACCGCGCCAGCCCGAAGCCCCCCGCGCCGAGGAGCCACGCCCCGAACCCCGCTTCGAAGGCCGCCGCGACGAACGCCGCTTCGAAGACCGCCGCCCGGAACGCTTCCAGCAGGACCGGCCGCAGCAGGATCGCCCGCCCCAGGACCGCCCGCCCCAGGACCGCCCCCAGCAGGAGCGTCCCTATCAGGAACGACCGGCCCAGGACGAACCCCGCCCCGACCAGCCCCGTTTCGACCGCGACCGTGATCGCGACAGGGATCGCGACCGCGCCCGCCCGGACACCGATCGCCAGACCGGCCCCGCCCGCCAGACCGTCAGCCTGCGCTCGCACCTCACCGGCCTCCAGCAGGTCGTCTGGCTGCACCGCGCCCAAGGCCGCGACAACGTGGTGATCGAGGTCACGCCCGGCACCCGCTACGACCCGGCCGTGATCACCGTCCTCACCCTGGAGCCCATCGTCCTCCAGGTCGCCGGCGGCCTGCACGCCCGCGATTTCGAGCGCGTCTCCAGCTGGGCCACCGCCAACCGCGACCTGATCGACGCCTTCTGGGAAGGCGAGATCGACAACATCGAAGACATTCTCGCCCGCGTCCGCAAAGTCCCCGCCCAAGGCGTCGACCGCGGCCGCCTCTAACCACCGCCAAGACACGTCACCAAAGCAAGCGGCCACAAAGACACAAAGACACAAAGAAGCAAGCCAAGGGAGAAGACCACAATTCTCCCAGGCGTAGGGCGGAACGCGAAGCGGTTCCGCCATCTACCTTGCTTCCTCCTCCCTTGCCTTGCTCCTCCGTGTCTCTGTGTCTCTGTGGCCCCTTTCTTTCTTACTTCCTGACTTCCTTCTCTCCCCTCGGCGAAGCCGGGGGATTGAGCCGCGAAGCGGATCAATGAGGGGGGCTCTTG
>JBIKOJ010000291.1:0-5029 GCA_044358135.1 Acetobacteraceae bacterium
CCCCGCGCCGGGGCCCCCCCCCCCCCCCCCCCCCCCCCTTCCCTACCCAACCCGCGGCAACCCGAGCAGGCTGGCCGCCTCGGCGAAGGTGGCGGCGGTGGGGTGGCGGTCGGAGGGTGGGGTGGCGGTATCGGGCCGCACGATGTGGCAGGTGCGCATGCCGGCGGTGGTGGCGGCGTCCAGCTCGGATTCGTTGTCCGACAGGAAGGCCACGGCGAGGGTTGGCACGTTCATGCCGATGGCCAGGCGCACGTAGCTGTCCGGGTCGCGTTTGGCGCCGATGCGGGTATCGAAGAACCCGGCGATCAGCGGCGAGAGGTCGCCGGCGGTGGAATGGCCGAAGATCAGCTTCTGCGCCGGGATGGAGCCGGAGGTATAGGTGAACAGGCGGATGCCCTGGGCAGCCCAGGCGCGCAGGTGGGGCGGCACGTCGGGGTAGAGTTCCCCGCGCAGTTCGCCCTCGGCGTAGCCTTGTTCCCAGATCATGCCCTGCAACTGCTGCAGCGGCGCGAGCTTGAGGTCGCGGTCGGTCCAGTGCTGCAGGGTGGTCAGTTCGGGCTGGTCCGGCACCATCCGGCGGATGTCTGCCAGGAGGGTGGCCACTTCCGGCAGGTCGATGCGGCCGGCCCAGTCGGGCAGGGCACGGCGCGCATAGGGCAGCAGCACGCCGTGGATGAACGCGGGGGGCGTGGTTGTCCCCTCGATATCGGTCAGCACGGCCGAGGGGGCGAGCACGGCGTGGGTCCGGGTGCGGGGTTCGCTCCCTGCCGGCTTAGCCCTGGCGGGCGGCGGTGGACTGGTTCGCGTTCGGGGTGCCGGCGTTCGGCCCCGGGATGGTGCCGGTCGGCTTGTCGGTGGCGCTGGCCTCCATGGAGGCGTCGTCCTCGGCCATGTTCTTCTTGAACGACTTGATGCCCTTGGCAAAGTCGCCCATCAGGCCGCTGATCTTGCCGCTGCCGAACAGCAGCAGCACAACGGCCAGAACAATCAGCCAGTGCCAGATGCTGAAGCTACCCATGACATCCTCCAGGCGGGGCGTTCCCCCGATAATGGGGCGTTTCCCTCGTCGCCTTCACATGGCCTGCCGCATCGCCCGATGCAAGCGATGATTGGACTCTTTCGGCGCCGCGCCGGGTGACTATCCGTCAATGCGCGCGCGGGGGGCAGGGCGGCCGCGCGTATCCAGTGCGTAGCGGGCGGCGATCGGGGTGGCGCGGGCGAGTTCGGCATAGGTGGCCGGGCGGCGCGGATGGATGAAGCCGTGCGCGGGGTAGGCGTGGGTGCCGAGCGCGTTGGTGGGCGGGTACCACACCCGCACCTCGCTCCAGTCGTTGCCCGAAGAGACATCCACCACCAGCTGATCCTCGTCCACCTGGCCCGGCACCCAGTTGGCCTGGGTCACCAGCACCTGGCGCGGGCTGACCACGCGGGTGACGACGGAAACATGGCCGGAGCGCAGGCGGCTGGAGCGGCGGAACACCAGCACGCTGCCGGTGGCCGGCTGCTCGTTGCGCGCGTAGCGGCCGGCGGCGTTGTGCCACCAGCTCTCCGCCTCGCCATACAGCGCGATGCCGGACAGCTCGCGCGCGAAGGGGGCGCAGTTGATGCCGGGCACCCGCATGCTGGCGCCGGAGGAGGAGGACGGCGCGCGCGAGGAAGACCCGCAGGCGGCCAGCAGGCTCGCCGCCGCAAGGGTGGGAAACAGGTGGCCGAACAGCTTTCTTCGGGTCGTCATGCCCGCAGTATAGCAGATCGCACCGGCAACGCACGGATTTCGCACGCTTATGCCGTGCGCGGGGCCACCCACAAGGGCTAGCGTCCGCCCCCCAGCACCGTCCCCAATACGTAGTCGGTGTGTGCCCCCAGCGCCGGCCCGGTCCAGCCGATGGTGGCTTCCGGCGCGGTGCCGTCGAAGCGGATGGTGGGGCCGAAATGCAGCGTGCGGCCGATCAGCGGGTCCTCCACCTCCAGCACCGCCCCGCGGGCGCGGTTGTGCGTGTCCGCGGCGATGTCGGCGATGTCGAACAACCGGCAGCACGGCACGTCGGCATCCTCCAGGCGCTGTTCCGCCTCGGCGGCGGGCAGGGTGCGGGTCCAGGCGGCGATGGCGGCATCCAGCTCGCCGGCGGCGGCGCAGCGCAGCGCGTTGGTGGCGAAGCGCGGCTCGGCGGCCAGTTCGGGCCGGCCGATCGCGGCCATGAGCCGGGCGAAGATCAGGTCGGAATTGCCCGCCACGCACAGCCACTTCCCATCGGCGCAGGGGTAGGTGTTGGTGGGCGCGGCGGTGGGAATGGCGGCCCCCGCGGGCTGCCGGATGCGCCCGTCGATCGCGTATTCCGGCAGCATCCCTTCCATCAGGCTCACGATGGAATCCACCAGGTTCACATCGATGATCCGCCCCTTGCCGGTGCCGGTCACATCGCGCTCATACACCGCCGAAAGCAGCCCGATCGCGGCATAGAGCCCGGCGAGGTCATCCCCGATCGAGATCCCGCAGCGCGGCGGCGGCAGGTCGCTGGCGCCGGAAGGATGGCCGGTGAGGTGGCGGATGCCGCCCATCGCCTCCCCGATCGCCCCGAAGGCCGGCTTGTCCCGATAAGGCCCGCTCTGCCCGTAGCCGGAGACGCGGGCGATCACCAGGCGCGGGTTCTCGGCCTGCAGCACCTCGGGGCCAAGGCCGAGCTTCTCCAGCTGGCCGGGCCGGTAGTTCTCCACCAGCACATCGGCGCGCCGGGCCAGCGCCAGTGCCTTGTCGCGATCCTTCTTCAGGTCCAGCACCACGGAAAGCTTGTTGCGGCCATGGATGCTGAACCACACCGGGTGGCCCTTCATCGTGGCCCCCCAGCCGCGCACCGGGTCGCCCGCCGGCGGCTCCACCTTGATCACCTCGGCGCCGAGATCCGCCAGCACCCGGGTGCAGAACGGGCCCGCGATGTAGTGGCCCAGCTCCAGCACCTTCAGCCCCACCAGCGGGCCGGTACGCGGTGGCGGAACAGTCATGGGCACGTCTCCCGATGCGGCATTGATGACCGAACGCATCACATGGACACGTTGTCCGGTGGCCTTAACCATCCGTTAGTCATTTCAGCGGCATAGTAACACCCGTGGCCGTGATGGCCACACGCATTGTTCTGGACTCCTCCCCTACGCGCTGGCCATGGAGCCGGCGCCACCTTATGGGCGGCACGACCTGGTCGTGCCGCCCGTTTTTTTTGCTTCGCCCCCTTGGCCCGCGCCCGCCCCCGCCGCACCATCGCCGCCTCGCCGCACAAGGGGTTCCGTGATGGACAAGGCATTGATCGAGGCTCTGGCCCGCCAGGCCGGGCTGGACCGCGCGCTGGCCGAGTTCCCGGACTGCGTGATGGCCGCCGCCAAGCAGGCCCCCATGTTCAAGGAGGGCGGCCGCAGCAATGAGATCAACACCCCCACCAACCCCGCCGTGGAGCCCTGGCCGCCGATGAAGGTGGGAGCAGGCGCATGAGCGACGATCTCGCCTGGCTCACCGCCACGCAGGCCAGCCGCGCCTTCGCCGCGCGCAAGCTCTCTCCCACCGAACTGGTGCGCGCCCTGCTCGCCCGCATCGAGCGGCTGGACCCCAAGCTGAACGCCTTCATCCGCCTGGATGCCGAAGCGGCCCTGGCCGCCGCCGCCACCGCCGAGGCGGAAATCGCCGCCGGGCGCCACCGCGGCAAGCTGCACGGCGTCCCGGTGGGCATCAAGGACATCATCGACGTGGTTGGCCTGCCGACCACCTGCCACTCCAAGGTGATGCCCAACACCCCGGCCGCGGCCGATGCCGTGGTGGTTGGCAAGCTGCGCCAGGCCGGCGCGGTGATCATGGGCAAGCTTTCCACCCACGAATTCGCCATCGGCGGCCCCAGCTTCGACCTGCCCTGGCCCCCCGCCCGGAACCCCTGGAACCGCGACCATCACCCCGGCGGCTCCTCCTCCGGCTCCGGCGTCGGCCTCGGCGCCGGGTTCTTCCCGCTGGCGCTGGGCACCGATACCGGCGGTTCCGTGCGCAACCCGGCCAGCGCCTGCGGCATCGTCGGCCTCAAGCCCACCTACGGCCTGGTCTCCCGCCGCGGCGTGTTCCCGCTCGCCTTCTCGCTCGACCATGTCGGGCCGATGACCCGCGACGTGGCCGACAACGCCCTGCTGCTCGACGCCATCGCCGGCCACGACCCGCACGACCCCGGCAGCGCCGCCTCGTCCAGCCGGGATTTCGCCCGCGGCCTGGAACGCGGCGTGCGTGGCCTGCGCATCGGCTATGTCCGCCACTTCCACGAGCACGACATGCCGGCCCACCCGGAGGTCGCCGCCGGGCTCGATGCCGTCGCCCGCACCCTGGCCGGCGAAGGCGCGATCCTCAGCACCATCACCCTGCCCAGCCTGGGCGAGTTTGCCGCCGTCAACCGCGTGATCCTGAACGCGGAGGCCTGGACCATCCACGCCCCCTGGCTGCGCGAGCGCCCCGGCGACTACGGCATGCTCGCCCGCCGCCGCCTGATGCCCGGCGCCTTCCTCACCGCCGGCGACCTGCTCGCCGCCCAGCGCCGCCGCGCCGAGATGATCGCCGCGGTGGATGCCGCGCTGGAGGAGGTGGACGTGCTGCTCTGCGCCAGTTCCATGGACCCGGCCAGCCGCATCGAGGATGCCGAGGAAACCGCGCGCACCTATCCGCGCCAGGCCCGCGCCCCGTTCAACACCACCGGCCACCCGGCGCTGGCCATGATGGCCGGCCTCTCGCGCGATGGATTGCCGCTCTCGGTGCAGTTCGTCGCCCGCCACTTCGCCGACGCCACGCTGTTCCAGGTGGCCCGCGCCTGGGAGCGTGCCTCGGGCGTGGACCGCCTGCATCCGGCCCTGTCCTGACCGGCGCGGCATAGGTTGCATCGGCCAGCATCACGAAATCGAGAGCAGGGATCGTTCCGCGCCCCGCCGCGTTGAACCTGTGCATGGCCCCCGGCATGCGGTGCGGCAGGAACCCCCTGCCCGGCGCCCGGGGGTGGTGCATCTGCGTGCACGA
>JBIKOJ010000116.1:0-16717 GCA_044358135.1 Acetobacteraceae bacterium
AACATCAAGGCGGGCGACGCTCATTCGTGGGTCCTTTCGGGTTGGATAATCTAAAGGCGGCTGCGCAGGAAATCGCAGATCGCATCGTATTCGGCGCGCGCGGCCGGCCCCTTGAAGCGGGCGCGCATGAAGCCGTGGATCATGCCCTTCGCCTCGCGGTAGGTGACATCCACGCGCGACAGGACGAGGCGCGCGGCATAGAGCCGGCCGTCGTCGCGTACCGGGTCGAATTCCGCGGAGTGGACGAAGGCCGGCGGCAGGCCAGCGAAGGTTTCCGCGATGGCGGGGCGGGCATAGGGGTCGGATTGGTCTTCGGGGCGGGTGAGCAGGATGCGGTAGTATTCGTGGCAGGCGGCGGTGGTGAGGCCGTAGCCGGTGGCGTTCTCGGTGTAGGACGGCATCGTCATGTCGGTACCCGTGACGGTGTAGATCACCGCCTGCGCCTTGATCGGCGGGGCATCCCCGGCCCGGGCCGCCAGGCACAGGGAGGCGGCGAGGTGCCCGCCGGCGCTGTCCCCGGCCACGCCGATGCGGGCGGGGTCGATGCCGAAGGCGGCGGCTTCGGCGGCGAGGTGGCGGAGCACGCCCAGGCAATCATGAAAGGCCGCGGGATACGGGTGCTCGGGGGTGAGGCGGTAGTCCACGCTCACCACCGTCGCCCCGGTCTGGTCGCAGAAGCCCCAGGCGATGGGATCGGAGCTGTTGAGGTCGCCCTTCATGAAGCCGCCGCCATGCATGTAGATCACGCAGGCGGTGGGGCCGGTGGCGGCTATCGGGCGGTAGATGCGCACGGGCACGCGATGGCCGGTGGGGTGGTGCGTGCCGGGCAGCACTTCGTCGCGCACCGCCATGCTGGCCGGCGGCGGCTCGGCGATGGAGGCGGTGTAGCGGCCCCAGGCTTCGCGCTGCTCGGCGATGGTGGTGCCGCCATAGGCCCCCTTCTGCGCCTCCGTCAGGATGCGCATGTCGGGGTGGAGCGTGCCCGTCACAGCAGGCACCGCAGCAGGAAGGCATCCATGCCGGCGCTCGCCGCCCGCGCCTGCCCGTTCGGAAACAGCGTGAAGCCGTGGGCGCCGCCGGGGAAGACGGCGAGGTCCGCAGCGTTGCCGGCGGCGGACCAGCGGCCGGCCATGAACAGCGTGTCGTCCAGCAGCGCATCCTTGGTGCCCACGGTGAACAGGGCGGGGCAGAGGCCGCGCAAATCGGCGTAGAGCGGCGAGATGTCCGGCACGCGGCGGTCGTTCACTCCGGGCAGGAAGGCTTCGCAGAACTTCTCGATATCCAGCGTGCGCAGCACCAGGCGCTCATTGCCGAAGGCGCGCTGGCTCGGGGTCATCGCGAGGTCGAAGGCGCCATAGACCAGGTTGGCGCCGCGCCAGAAGGTGTAGCCGTGCCTGTCGCGCAGGCGGAGCATGGTGACGGCGGAGAGATGGGCGCCGGCGGATTCGCCGCCGATGGTCAGCTTGTCGGTGCCGAATTTTTCCTGGCAGTGCTTCACCAGCCAGAGGGCCGCGGCCTCGCAATCATCGGGGCCGGCGGGGTAGGGGTGCTCGGGGGCGAGGCGGTATTCCACGCTGATGGCGGCCATGCCGGTGGCCGTCACGATGCGTTCCAGCATCGGGTCCTGCTGGTCATAGGCGCCGAGCACCCAGCCACCGCCGTGGATGTGGAGATACACGCCGGTGGGCTTCTCCGGGGCGATCACGCGCAGCTTCACCGGGCCGGCGGGGCCGGCGATCTCCCATTCCTGGGCGCGCGGCGAGCGGGGCGCCAGCGGGAACGGGCCGCGGCCGGAGCGGCGGGCCTCGCGGACGGTCTCGGCGCCGATGTCCCACCATTCCGGGGCCGGGGTGAGCAGCTCGATCAGCTTGGCGTTGAGCGCCCTGGTTTCGGCGGGAATGGCATCGTCGCTGAAGATCGCGGGGTCGATCGGCAGCATCGAGGGACTATAGGGCATGGCGTTTTCTCCCGGGCTTTGGGCGAACGTTAGGTGGCGCGATGGCGGGCGGCAATGGCAGGCTGCGGCGATGCAGCTCTCGATGAATCCGGCCGCCGAGCGCGGCCCGTTCCGTGACCACCCTGCCCTTTCCGCCGCGGCCATGCGCGCGGCGGCGGCGGCGATTGCCGGCTGGCCGGGGTATCGGCCGACGACGCTGAGGGCGATGCCGGGGTTGGCGGCGTCGCTGGGGCTGGGGGCGGTGGGGGTGAAGCTGGAGGCGGAGCGGTTCGGGGTGGGCAGTTTCAAGGCGTTGGGCCCGCCCTATGCGCTGCAACGGGCGCTGGAGCGGGAGGGCGGGGACGGGTGGCGGGCGGTGGCGGCGACGTCGGGAAACCATGGGCGGGCGCTGGCCTGGGGGGCGGCACGGTTCGGGGCGGCGTGCACGATCTTCATGCCGGCGCATACCTCGGCGGGGCGGGAGGCGGCGATCCGCGGCTTCGGGGCGGAGGTGGTGCGGGTGGCGGGCGACTTCGATGCCGCGCTGGCGGCGGCGGCCGGGGCGGCGGAGCAGAGGCGGACGATGCTGGTGGCGGACCTGCCATGGCGCGGCAGCGAGGCGATCCCGCGCGATATCCTGGCGGGGTATTCGGTGCTGGCCGGCGAGTTGGCCGAGGCGCCGACGCATGTGTTCGTGGCCGCCGGCAACGGGTCGCTGGCGGCGGCCACCGCGGCGCGGCTGTGGCTGGACCATGGGGCGGCGCGGCCGATGGTGGTTTCGGTGGAGCCGGTGGCGTCCGACGCGGTGCGGCGGAGCCTCGCGGCGGGGGAGCGGGTGGTGCTGGAGGAGGGCGAGGGGTCGGTGATGGATGGGCTGGTGGTGCGGGCGCCCTCCGCGCTGTGCTGGCCGGTGCTGCGCGCGGCGGTGGATGCGGGGCTGGCGATCGGGGACGGGGTGGCGGTGGAGGTGCTGCGGGGAGCGGCGCGGGGGCGGTGGGGCGATGGGGCGCTGGAGATCGGGGAGACCGGGATTGCCGCCTTGGCGGGGTTGGTGGCGGCTTCGGGGGATGCCGGGGTGCGGGCGGCGCTGGGGCTGGGGGCGGGGAGCCGGGTGGTGGCGATCGCCTGTGAGGGGGTGACGGACCCCGCGGTGTTCGCGCGGCTGGTGGGGTAGCGGCAGTTCCGGCGCGGGGCGGATGGCGGTAGCTTCGCGGGCGGTTCATCGGGACCGTGGCGACGACCGGAAGCAAGCACCTCATGATCCATCGCGACTCCCGCTGGCTGATCGTGCTGCTGGGCGCGTTGACGGCGATCGGGCCGTTCACCACCGATACCTACATCCCGGCGATGCCGGAGATTCGCGAGCATTTCGGCGTGGACATGGGCTCGGTGCAGCTGACGCTGTCGCTGGCGATGCTGGGCGGCGCGATCGGGCAGTTGTTCCATGGGCCGCTTTCGGACCGGTTCGGGCGGCGGCCGGTGCTGCTGGGCGGGTTGGCGATCTATGTGGTGGCTTCGTGCTTCTGCCTGATCTCCAGCTCCATCGGGGAGCTGGTGGCGGCGCGGTTCTTCCAGGGCTTCGGCTCCATGGCCGCCCCGGTGCTGGCGCGCGCCATGGTGCGCGACCTGCATGAGCGCGACCAGGTGGCGCGGATGCTGGCGCTGATGGGGATCGTGAACGGGCTGGGGCCGATCCTGGCGCCGATCATCGGCGGCGTGCTGCTGGCGTGGTTCGACTGGCGGGCGAGCTTCGTGTTCATCACCGTGTATGGGCTGGTGCTGACCGGGCTGGTGTGGGGGTTCCTGGGCGAATCCGTGCGGCAGACGGACCCCGAGGCACTGCGGCCGGCGCGGATGGCGCGCACGGCGGGGCTGCTGCTGGGGAACCGGGTGTTCGTGGGCTACATGCTGGTGAACTGCTTCCTGTTCGGCGGGCTCGGCGCCTACCTCTCGGGCGTGTCGTTCGTGGTGCTGCGGGTGCTGGAGGTGCCGACGCAGTATTTCGGCGTGGTGTTCGGCGCGATCATGACCGGCAATATCACTGGCTATATCCTGTCGGCGCGGATCGTGAAGCGTCTGGGGCCGGAGGGCGTGCTGCAGCTGGGCGTGGGCGGGGTGGCGGTGGCCGGGGTGCTGCTGGCCGGGTTCGCCTGGGCCGGGGTGTACCACGTGGCCACGCTGGTGATGCCGATGATGCTCTACATGTTCTGCGTGGCGCAGACCGGGCCGCAGGCGATTGCCGGCGCGCTGACGCCGTTTCCGCGGGCGGCGGGCACGGCTTCCTCCCTCATGGGGTTCTTCCAGTCCTTCACCAGTGCGGCGGTGGGGATGGGGGTGGCGCTGGCGTTTGACGGGACGCCGCGGGCGATGGCGAGTTTCGTCGGGCTGATGGGGGTTTCCACGCTGCTGGTGTATCTGCTCGTGGTGCGGCGCATTCCGGATGAGGAGCGGCGGCGGGTGCACGGGTAGGGCTTCGGGCACGAGTCGTCGCCGCGGGACGCGGGGTTTTGGCGACGGATTCGGGGTGTGGGGAGGGTGATGCGCGGACGAGGCGGCGCGCGGGCGGTGCGCGCGGGGCACGGCTTGGGCGCGCGTTGGCCAGAACGGCGCATGCCGCGGCCGGGGAGGCCGCGCAGGATCCAGCCGATCCAGGCGCGCTGGCGGCGCAGACGGCGCAGGGCGCGCGGGTGGAGTACAGGCGCCAGGTCGTCGATGGTTTCGCCGGTGGGGGAGAAGTGCCAATCCCGCAGGGGGGTGCGCCAGGTGCGGCCATGGGCGGGCGCCAGGACGCGTTCGAGCTGGGCCGCGACGGCTCTGTTCCCGGTGAGGAACGCCAGCAGGGCGAGCAGGAACTGGAGCAGGGTCGCCGGAAAATGGACGCGATTCATCGCCTTCGCCATGCGGCGCAGGGAATCGGCTTGGTCCGGAGCGGCGGCAATGTTTGGCATCACTACAAACACTACGCGACGCAACACCGGAGGGGAGCGGAATTTTTGCCGTATGTGAAAAAATGTTAGAGACGAGCCGGCCGGCCGCTACTCGGTGATGAAGCCGCGGCGGGCGAAGGTTTCGAGCGCGGGGGGCGTGGCGAGGAAGGCCAGGAAGCGGCGGGCCGCTGGGGTGTCGCCGGCGCGGGTGACGGCGAAGGGGTAGGCGATGGGGGGATCGAGGAGGTCGGCCGGGAAGGTGGCGACGATCTTCACGCCGCGGGCGATGGCGGCATCGGTGGCGTAGACGATGCCGAGCGGGGCCTCGCCGCGTTCGACCAGGAGGAGGGCGCTGCGGACGCTTTCGGCGCGGGCGAGACGGGGTTCGAGGGCGGGCCAGAGGCCGAGTTTCGTGAGCGCCTGGCGGGCGTAGAGGCCGGCGGGGACGTTGGAGGGGTCGCCGATGGCGAGGCGGCCGGTGGGGCCGAGGAGGGACAGCAGGTCCAGGCCGGGGGCGATGGTGACGGTGGCGGTGGCGGTGCTGTTGGCGGGGGTGACGAGGACGAGCCGGTTGCCGAGCAGGGTGCGCCGCGTGTCTGCCGCGATGAGGGCGCGGGATTGGGCCCAGTCCATCCAGGCGAGATCGGCGGAGGCGAAGAGGTTGGCCTGGGCGCCCTGTTCCAGCTGGCGGGCGAGGGTGGAGCTGGCGGCGAAGTTGAAGCGGATGCGGGGGTTGCCGCTGGCTTCCCACAGCTTGGCCACGTCCTGCATGGCTTCGGTGAGACTGGCGGCGGCGAAGACGAGGAGGGAGTCGGTGGGCTGGGCGCGCGCGGGGGCGGCGAGGAGGAGGCTGGGGAGGGCGGTGAGAAAGGTGCGGCGGTTCATGTGGCCGTTATGCCCGGTTGGGTATAGCGAGGGAAGTGGAACCGTTGGCAGGTGCGGAGAGAACCCCTCACCCCAGCCCTCTCCCCCAAGGGGAGAGGGAGTCGGTCAACATGGAATGCGGGACGGTTGGGTTCAGCCAAGCTTGGTGGGGAGTTCCGGGCCGGGGGCGTAGCTGCCGCCGTGGTGGGGGAATTCCCAGATGTCGCGATCGGGGCTGTCGACGTCGAAGCCTTGGGCGCGGAGCATCTCGCGGTGGGTCTCGGCGTCGTCCTCGGGGTGGTAGCCGAGGAAATCCCAGTTCTCGCGCGCGGCCTTGAGGCGGGTGTTGTTGGAATAGCCGTTGACGACCAGGGCGCCGGGGTTGGGGTGGAGGAGGCTTGCTTCGGCTAACCGGGTCATGTCGTTGGGGGAGAGCCAGGTGGCGAGCGAGCGCTGGTCGATGGGGAGGTCGCGGTAGGTGCCGATGCGGAGGCTGACCGAGGTGATGGCGTATTTCTCGTGGAAGCTTCTGAGGACCAGTTCGCCGTAGGCCTTCAGCGCGCCGTAATGGCCATCGGGGCGGGCGGGCATGGAGGGGGCGACGGGGATGGTGATGGGATACATGCCGTGGGCGTGGTTGGAGCTGGCATAGACGATGCGCTCCACCCCGGCGTGGCGGGCGGCCTCGAACACCTCGAACAGGCCGGTGGCGTTGGTGTGCCAGAGGGTTTCGAGATCGGTGCCCGCCGCGCCGGCGAGGTGAATGACGGCCTTGGCGCCCTCCATGATCTTCGACATCGCGGCGCGGTCGGCAACGTCGGCTTCGATCCAGGTGCCGGGGGCGTTCGGCGGCTTGCGGAGGTCGGTGAGGAGGAGGTTGGACCAACGTGGGGAGAGGCCGCGGCGCAGGGTGGTGCCGATGGCGCCGGCGGCGCCGGTGATCACGACGCGGTCTGTGGGCTGGGGCATGGGAGGCTCCGGAGGAAGGAAGCGCGTTCTTTTTTGAAAAAAAGAACCAAAAAACTTTTATCCGATGGCACCGAAGGTAAAGAGTAGAGGTGGGTGCAAGGTCGGAAAAGTCTTTTTGCTTCTTTTTCTTCAGAAAAAGAAGACCTTACTTGCCTTCAGCCGGCGCCGATCTTGGGGATCAGGACGATCTCGCTGTTGGGCTTCAGGGGGGCGTGGTACGCGTCCTGGTAGATCACGCCGTCGATGGCGATGGCCATGTATTCCTCGACGTGGGCGCCGAGGCCGGGGAAGCGTTGTTCCAGCTCGCGGATGAGCTGGCGGAAGGTGGTGGCCGCCACCTCGAACTCGCTCTCGCCGTGTGTGAAGTCACGGCAGGAGGAGCCCGAGATGACGACCATCGCCATGGTCTTGGTTACTCGGCGGCCTTGGGGGCCTTTGCCGCGTCCACGGCCGCACGGATGCGGGGCGGGGACATCGGCAGGTGGAACATCTCCAGGTCGATCGCGCCGCGGATGGCGTTGCGGACGGCGGCCATCGGGGGAACGATCGGCACTTCGCCCACGCCGCGCACACCGAACGGGTGACGGGTGTTGGGGACTTCCACCAGCACGGCTTCGATCATCGGGAGATCCGAGGCCACGGGGATGCGGTAGTCGAGGAAGCCCGCGTTATCCATGAGCCCCTTCTTGTTGTAGATGTACTCTTCGTTCAGCGCCCAGCCGATGCCCTGGACGGCGCCGCCCTGGATCTGGCCTTCGACGTAGGCCGGGTGGATGGCGCGGCCGACATCCTGCACCGCGGTGTAGCGCAGGATGGTGCTGTGGCCGGTTTCCGGGTCGACCTCGATGTCGCAGATATGCGCACCGAAGCCGGGGCCGGCGCCCTGGGCGTTCACCGAGATTTCCGAGCCGATCGGACCGCCGGTCTTGGCGGCCTTCATGGCAATGGCGGCGAGCGGCAGCGGATCGAAGCCACCAGCGTTGGCGCCGGCGGGGACGGCTTCGCCATCCTTCCACTCGACCGCTTCCGGGCTGATGTCCCAGATCATGGCGGCGCGCTTCTTGAGGTCTTCCACCACGGCCTGGGCGGCCTGGGTCACGGCCATGCCGGTGGCATAGGTGACGCGGCTGCCGCCGGTGACGTGGGTGAAGCCGATGCTGGCGGTATCGGGGATGACGGCGCGGACCTTCTCATACGGAATGCCGAGCACTTCGGCGGCCATCATGGCCATCGAGGCGCGCGAGCCGCCGATGTCGGGCGAGCCGGTGACGACGCTGGCCGTGCCGTCTTCGTTGATGAAGACGCCGCCGGTGCTCTCGCCGCCGATGTTGAACCAGAAGCCGGTGGCCAGGCCACGGCCCTGGTTCTTGCCCAGGGGGGCGGTCCAGTGCGGATGCGCCTTGGCGGCGTTCAGCACTTCCTCGTAGCCGATCACGCCGTGGGTGACGCCGTAGACCGTCTTGGAGCCCTGCTTGGCCGCGTTCTTCAGGCGCAGGTCGATCGGGTCCATGCCCAGCTTGCGGGCGAGATCGTCGATGGCGCTCTCAGCCGCGAAGGACGAGATCGGCGCGCCGGGGGCGCGGTAGGCGGCGACCTTCGGGCGGTTGCTGACGACGTCGTAGCCCAGGGTATCGACGTTCGCGAGGTCGTACATCGCGAAGGCGCACATCAGGGCGGGGTTGATCGGCGAGCCCGGGAAGGCGCCGGCCTGGAGCTTGATGACGGTCTGGGCGGCGGTGATCTTGCCGTCCTTCGTGGCACCGACCTTCACCCAGATGGTGCCGCCCGAGGTGGGGCCGGTGCCGCGGAAGACGTCTTCGCGGGTCATGGTCATCTTGACCGGGCGGCCCGACTTCTTGGACAGGGCGACCGCGAGCGGCTCCAGATACACCACCGTCTTGCCGCCGAAGCCGCCGCCGATTTCGGCGTTGGTGACGCGGATGTTGGCGATGTCGATGCCGAGCAGCTTCGCGGTGTAGGCCCGGATCATGAAGTGACCCTGGCTGGACGCGGTGATCAGCACCTGGCCGTCGGCGGCGATGGCGGCCACGCAGGCATGCGGCTCGATATAGGCCTGGTGCACCGGGGCGGTGGTGTAGGTCTGCTCGACGATCACGTCGGCCTGCTTGAAGCCGGCCTCGACGTCGCCGATGGTGAAGCGGACCTGCTTGGCGACGTTGGACGCCGTGGTCGGCTTCGGGGTGACGCCGGCGGTGAAGAGGTTGTCGTGCAGGATCGGCGCGCCGGGGGCCATCGCCTCCTCCACGTCGATCACGTGCGGCAGGATCTCGTACTTCACGTCGATCAGCTTCAGCGCGGCATCGGCGACGGCATCATTGATGGCGGCGACGGCGGCGACGACATGGCCTTCGTAGAGGACCTTGTCGCGGGCCATGCAGTTGAGGCTGAGGTCGCGGAAGTTCATCGGGCCTTCGCCGACGAAGGCTTCCTCGGACGGGATGTTGGGGATGTCGGCCGAGGTGATCACGCCCTTCACGCCGGGAAGCTTCTCGGCCTTGGAGGTGTCGATCGAGATGATCTTGGCGTGGGGGTGCGGGCTGCGCAGCACCTTGCCGATGATCTGCCCGGGCATGGTGGCATCCGCACCGTAGACGGCGCGGCCGGTCACCTTATCCACGCCATCGGGCCGCACGGGGCGGGTGCCGACGACGCGCAGGTCGCTCTTGTTGCCAATGAATGTCATGTGTTCAGCCCCCTCGCATTTCTGCCGCGGCATCCTGTACGGCGCGGACGATCTTATCATAGCCCGTGCAGCGGCACAGGTTCCCGGCCAGCCAGAAACGGATTTCGGTTTCCGTCGGGTCGGGGTTCTTGTCGAGCAGCGCCTTGGTGGCGACGATGAAGCCCGGGGTGCAGAAGCCGCACTGCAGGGCGGCGTTCTCGAGGAACTTCTGCTGGATCGGGTGCAGCGTGTCGCCCTGGGCGATGCCCTCGATGGTGGTGATCTCGTGGCCGCCGGCCTCGACGGCGAGGACGAGGCAGGAGCAGGTCATGCGGCCGTCGATGATGACGGTGCAGGCGCCGCAGTCGCCGGAGCCGCAGCCTTCCTTGGTGCCGGTGAGGTTCAGCGTGTTGCGCAGCGCATCGAGCAGCGATTCGCCGGGGTTCGCGAGGAACTCCATCGGTTCGCCGTTGATGGTGGTTTCGACGTGGATCTTGCTCATTGTCTCAGCGGGCTCCCGCGCGGTCATAGGCGATTTTCGCGGCGCGGCGGGCGAGGACGCCGGCCACCTTGGTGCGGAACTCGATGGTGCCGCGCTTGTCGTCGATCGGGTTGCACATCGCCTGGGCGGCGGCATCGAGCTTTTCCAGCGCCGCGTCGTCCAGCTTGGTGCCGATGATGCAGGAGGCATCGACCGCGACCTGGGTGGGGGCGACGGCGCCGAGGCTGATCTTGGCGGCGGTGATGGTGCCGGAGCCGTCCACCGTGATGGAGACGCCGCAACCCACCACCGCGATGTCCATCTCCGTGCGGGGGATGAAGCGGAGGTAGGCGTCCGACGTCTTGCCCTTGATGGCGGGGAGGTGGAAGGAGACGATGAACTCGCCCTTGGCCAGGGAGGTGCGGCCCGGGGCGGTGACGATGGTCTCGGCGGCCACGGTGCGGGTGCCGGCGGGGCCGGCGATGGTGACGGTGCCGCCGGCGGCGATCACCGCGGGCACCGAATCGGCGGCCGGGGAGGCGTTGCAGAGGTTGCCGGCCAGCGAGGCGCGGCCCTGGACCTGCTTGGAGCCGATGAGGTTGGCGGCTTCGACGACGCCGGGATAGGCGGCCTTGAGCGCCTTGTGGTCACCCAGCTCCGCGCCGGTGGTGGCGGCGCCGATGGTGAAGCCTTCCGCGGCGGAACCGGTGACGCCGATGATCCCCGGGATCTTCTTGGTGTCGACGATCAGCTCCGGGCTGATGCGGCCGGCGCGCAGCTGGACCAGCAGGTCCGTGCCGCCGGACATGACCCGGGTGGGGCCGGATGCATCCGCCAGGATCTTGACGGCATCATTGACCGTGGTGGGTGCGACGTAGTTCAGACTGGGCATGTTTGCTCCCTCGTTGCGCGCGGCTCCGAGGCCCGGGCGAGGCGGAGAGCGCCCCACATGGGCCCGCCTGACCGGCCAGCCACCGCCGTTCGATACCCTAGTGTGCCGGGAGGCCGCCGCGAGGGCAACCTCCCCTTTCCGGATGTGGCGTGGGGCTAGGCCTTCTCCACCTGCCAGAAGAACGGGTACGACGATTCGATGAAATTCCTGAGCGTGTTGCGGTAGCCGGCCGGGCGGGTGAACTGGCCCCACATGACGGCGGGGGTGAGCTCGTAGGAGGCCTTCTGGATCTCGGCGGCCACCTTGCGCTGGGCTTCCAGGCCGTCGGCCTTGGTGAACTGCTTCAGGAGCTCCGGGATGCGCTGGTCGCAGGACCAGCCGGGGAAGTCGCCGCAGGTGGCGGCGACGTAGAAATGGGTGAGCGGGTTCAGCATGTCGGTGCCGTTGGAATAGACCGGGAACATGCTCCAGCCTTCGCGGCGGGCGCGGCGGGCGAGGACGGTGCCCCAATCCATCTGCTGCGCCTGCACGTTGAAGCCGGCCTGCTGCATGGCCTGCTGGAGGACGCGGCTGGCGGTTTCGCTGATGGAGCCGGCGACATCCATGATGACGACGGGCTCGCCCTTGTAGCCGCTGGCGGCCAGTTCGCGCTTGGCGGCGGCGACGTCGTACTTGGCCACGCCGGCACCTTCCAGCGTGCTGTACGGCGTGTCGCACATGAAGTAGCTGTCGCAGCGATCGAGCCGGTACTTGGCGGGGATGCCGATGGCATCGAGGATGGAGGCCTGGTCCACCAGCTTCCACAGCACCTGGCGCACCTTGGGGTTGTCGAAGGGCGGGAAGGCGTGGTTGAGGCGGAAATTGCCCTGGTACATGTGGATTCCCATGGCGCCGAAGACCTTGAGGTTCCGGTTCTTCTCCAGCAGCTCCAGCGTCTCGAAGGGCAGGAACTGCATGTAGTCGATCTCACCGGCGGTGAGGGCGTTGGAGCCGGTGTTGGCATCCGGCATCACGCGCAGGTCCAGCTCGTCGATCTTCACGTGCTTGCCGCCGGCGAGGAAATCGGCCGGCTCGGGGCGGGAGACGTAGGCCTGGTTGCGCTCCAGGATCATGGAGGCGCCGGGCTTCCAGCGGGCGGGGACGAAGCGGAACGGGCCGGAGCCGATGATGGTCTTGAGGCGGCCATCGCCGGCCTCGGCCATGATCTTCTGCGGCATCATGACGGGCAGCGGGGCGTTGGGCTTGCCGAGCACGTCGAGCAGCAGGGGGAAGGGCTCCTTCAGCACCAGGCGGAAGGTGGCGGCACCGGTGGGCTCCAGGCTTTGGGTGGCGGTGGCGAGCATGCGGCCCAGCGCGTCGCGCGGCATCCAGCGCTTGAGGGAGGCGGTGCAGTCGGCGGGGGTGACGGGCTCGCCATCGTGCCACTTGAGGCCGGAGCGCAGGGTGAAGTCCCAGGTGAGCTTGTCGGCCGAGGCGGTGTAGCCCTCCAGCATCTGCGGCTTGATCTCGCCCTTTTCGTTCTGGCCGAACAGCGTGTCGAACACGAGGGTGCCGAAGGTGCGGGTGATGGTGGCGGTGATCATGTGGGGGTCGAGGATGACGACCTCCGATTCCAGCACCGCGACGACGGGGCGGGCGGCGCGGGCTTCGCGCGGGCGGATGATGCCGGATGCGGCGAGCGCGGAGCCGCCGGCCAGGATGCCGCGACGTCCGATCGAAGAGTGGGTCATGGGATCCTCTGGATGATTGAGCTTGGATGCTGGGGCCTTGGCATGGGGTGGGTCAACCGCACATCGATGCCATGGCCGCGGGGCGCCCCGTGCATCGCACCCAGGAACCTTCCGGTTGGTTGACAGAAATGATTCGTTTCGAAAGGCTGCGGAAAACCAGCCCGGAGCGGTGCATGAAGTCTCTCATGGTCTACGGCGGCATTGCCCTGGGTATGGCCTATGCCCTTGGTGTACTGATCGCCCGGGACCGGACCGCGCTGCGCAAAAGCTACGTCGTGCTGCGCAAGGTGGCGCTCGGCACGGTGGCGCTGGTGCTGGTTGTCGCGGTGCTGATGTCGTTCCGGTGACAGCGCTCCGCTGGCGGGGCCAGTGCCATGGCGGCTTCCCTCCGGGCTGCCGGGGCGCCATGCTTCCGCCATCAGAAGGAGCCGCCCGATGACCACGCATCCGCTGTTCGATCCCGCCGCGTTCCGGCTGACGGAGGGGGTGAGCCATGTGTGTGCCGGGGGCGAGCCGCTGTGGCTGCTGCGGCATGACGATGCGCTGCGGCAGTACGGGATCGACAAGGGGATCGGGATGCCCGGGCGCACGCGCATGGAGGCGCAGGTGGAGCGGGCGCGGGAGCTGATCGCGGTGCCCTGGGGGTGCGCGGCGGGGGATATCGGGTTCGTTTCCAGCGTGGCCGACGGGGTGGCGATGGTGGCGGACAGCCTCGATTGGGCCGAGGGCGACGAGGTGGTGGTGGATGCGCACGAATACCCCTCCGTGGTGATGCCGTTCGGGCTGCGGCGGAACCCCTCGCTGACGTTGAAGGTGGCGAGCGGGATGGCGCCGGGGCGGCTGGAGGCGCTGGTGACCGCGCGGACGCGGGTGATCGGGGTGAGTGCCGTCTCCTACCTGACCGGGGAGAAATACGACCTGGCGAGCCTGCGGGCGGCGGCGGACCGCGTGGGCGCGCTGGTGGTGGTGGATTTCACGCAGCTGGCGGGGAACCAGGCGGTCCCGGCGCATCTGGCCGATTTCGGGTTCTCGGCCTGCTACAAGTGGCTGCTGGGAATGACCGGGGTGGCGGTGGCCTATTGGAACCGGGCGCGGCAGCCGGATTGGGCGCCGCCGACCGGGGGGTGGCATTCGCTGGCGCCGATTCCGCGGCCGGACTACGTGGCCGGGACCGCGCTGCGGGCGGATGCGCTGCGGTTCACGCGCGGCAATCCGGCGCATGGGCCAGTGTATGTGCTGACGGGGGCGCTGGAATACCTGGCGGAGCATGATCCCGGGGAGACCTCCCGCCATATCGCCGCACTTTCGGCGGATCTGCTCGATCGGCTGGCGGAGGCGGGGATTCCGGTGACGACGCCGCGCGAGGATGGGCGGCATGCGGCGAATGTGTGCATCGACCATCCCAGGGCGCAGGAATGGACGGATTCGCTGTATCGGCAGGGGATTTGGGCCTGGAATGGGCATGGGCGCATACGATTCAGCTTCCACGGGTACAATAGCGTGCGGGATGTGGAGCGGATCGCGACCGGGATGCGGCAGCTCTGGCTGGCGGGCTGAGGCAGCCCCGGGGCGGCCCGGGCAGAATTGAATGGGACCATCCAGGCCGATGATCGCCGAACCCTCCGTTCTCAGTCTGATCGAGGCGCAGGCGGAGAGGAACGGGGGGCGGGTCGCGCTGATCGGGCGGGACCGTGTTCTGACATTCGACGCGATGAACCGTGCCTCGAACCGGCTGGCAGGCATGCTGCAGGAGATGCTCGGGCCCGGTTCAGGCTTTGTCGCGGTGTGCCTGCCGCCCTGCGTGGAACGGATCATTGCCGTGCTGGGCATCCTCAAGTCTGGCCGGGGCTATGTGGTGATCGATCCGCGCCTGCATGATCAGGGCCGGCGCGATCTGGCCGGGCATGCCGAGGCGCTGTGCGTGGTGACCGATCCGATCCTGGCTGCCGGTTTCGATCCGGAACTGCGAACGCTCGACGTTGCTGGTTGCTGGCTGCCTGGGCGCGACCACAACCCCGGCCTGCATCCCGGGCCGGAGGCGGCGGCGTATCTGCGCTACACGTCGGGTTCCACCGGCCAGCCGAAGGGGGTGCTGCACAACCACCGTGCGGCGCTGGGCCAGGGCCTGGCGTTTGCGGAGACCGTGGGGTTGCGCGCCGGTGATCGGCTTTGCCCTGTCTCGTTCTTCCCGCACGGCTTGGTGCTTGGCAGCCTGGTGAGCGGTGCCGCCCTGCACATTGTGGACGCGACCGGCGAGGGGCTTCGCGCGATCGCGGGCCGGATACGACAGGATCGGGTGAGCGTGCTCGGATGCTTCCCTTCGATCCTGCGATCCCTTTCGGTGACGCTGTTGCCAGGCGGGCCCCTGCCCGACCTTCGCGTCGTGACGCTCAGCGGTGAACCCGTGGCGGCCGGTGACATCAACCTGGCCCTGCGCCTGATGCCCGAAGGCGGCATTGCCACCAACAACTATGGCAGTTCGGAATTCGTGCAGATCGCTTCGCATGCCATCGGCAGCGCCTTGCAGGAGGGCGACGCAGTGCCGGTTGGAAGGCCGCCATCGGGCGTGGAGGTGCGGCTGATCGACGCGAAGGGCGACGCGGTGGCATCGGGCGAGATCGGCGAAATCACCGTGCGCGCTCCCTTCATGACATCCGGGTATTGGAAGCGGCCTGATCTGACCCAGGAGGTGTTCGGCACCCTGACCCCCCAGGATGGGCGGAGCCACTACCGCACCGGCGATGTCGGGTGCGTGGGGGCCGACGGGCTCCTGAGGGTGCTTGGCCGGGTGGACAACCAGATCAAGCTGCGTGCCCACCGCATCACGCCGGAGGAGATCGAAAGCGTGCTGCTGCGCCATCCCGGCGTGGCAGACGCGGCCGTTCGGGCCTTTGCGGATGAATCGGGGTCGCCCTTCCTTGTGGCCTACCTGGTGTCGGCAGCCGGGGCCGCCGTGGAGCACGCGGAGGTGCGGCGTTTTGCCCGGGCACATCTGCCGCGGCACATGGTGCCCTCCAGCTTTCATACGATCGAGGCATTGCCGCGGACCGTGGGAGGGAAGCTGGATCGCTCCGCTTTGCCTGGTCCGGAGGCGCAGGGGCGTATCAGCGAACCTCGATAGCGTGCCGGGCACTGCGCCGTCGTGGTTTCATGATGTTTTCATGACGGAATGGTGGAGGCGGTTTTCGGCGCTAGACTGCGGCTTCCTGTTGAACGCCGCCGATGGCGGCCTGCAGAGGCTTCACCTGCATGCCAGTCGCCCAGACCGCATCGCTGACCGATTCCTCCAGCGGGGACGAGCCCGCGATTTCCTATATCGACCCCGCCATGTCTGCCACGCGCCGCGCCGTGGTGCGGGCGGTGGAGCGGGTGACGGGGCAGCGCAAGCTCAAGGCCGTGTACAGCGCCTTCCGGGCCGAGGGCGGCACGAAGGAGAGCTTCTGGAGCGAGATGCTGCGGCGGTCGCAGATCGAGCTGGATTTCGACCGGACGGCGCTGGACCGCATTCCGCGCACCGGGCCGTTGATGGTGGTGGCCAACCATCCCTATGGGCTGGTCGATGGGTTCGCGCTGTGCTGGCTGATCCATCAGGTGCGGCCGGATTTCAAGCTGCTGATCAATTCCGTGCTGTCCCAGGCGCCGGAGACGGCGGGGCATTTCCTGGCGCTGGATTTCTCCGGCACGCGTGCGGCGCAGCAGCTGAACATTCGCTCGCGCGCCGCCGCCCGGGCGCAGTTGGAAGCGGGTGGATGCCTGGTGGTGTTCCCGGCCGGGGCGATTTCCACGGCGCCGGACCGGTGGGGGCGGCGGCCGGCGATGGACGGGCCGTGGCAGCCGATCGCCGGGCAACTGGTGCAGCGTGGGCGCTGCCCGGTGCTGCCGGTGCATTTCGAGGGGCAGAACAGCCGGCTGTTCCAGATCGTGAGCCACTACAGCGTGACGCTGCGGCTGGCGCTGATCGCCGGTGAGATCCGGCGGCGCTTCGGCACGCGGCTGGGGATGACGATTGGGGAGCTGATCCCGTTTGAGGACCTGGCCGGGATCAGCGACCGGACGGCGCTGGCGCGCGAACTGTGCCGGCGGACCTATGCGCTCGGGGGGATCGATACCACGGTGCCGGGCACGATCGTGCCGTGGCCAGAGGCGATCCAGGACAAGCCGAAGCGGTAGAGGTAGGGGAAGGCGAGGGGCTCTGCCCCTCGACCCCGCTGGGGCCTTAGGCCCCAGACCCCTTT
>JBIKOJ010000117.1:0-16619 GCA_044358135.1 Acetobacteraceae bacterium
CGCGCCGCGACCTGCCTGCGCGCCGCGCCGGCTACACCCAGAAGGCGGCCGTGGGCGGGCACAAGCTGTTCCTGCGCACCGGCGAATACGCCGATGGCAAGCTGGGCGAGATCTTCATCGGCCTGCACAAGGAAGGGGCTGCCTTCCGCGGGCTGATGGACAATTTCTCGGTGGCCGTCAGCCTCGGCCTGCAGCATGGCGTGCCGCTGGAGGAGTTCGTGGAGGCCTTCACCTTCACCCGCTTCGGCCCCGCCGGCACGGTGGAGGGCGACGCCGCCGTGGGCCGCGCCACCTCCCTGCTGGACTACGTGTTCCGCAACCTCGCGGTGAACTACCTGAACCGCACCGACATCGCCGAAGCCGAGATCGACGAGGACGCGGATACGGTGGGCGATGGCGCCCGCGACCGCGCCCCGCTGCTGCCCGGCTTGCTGCCGGCCGGGGAGGCGCGCGAAGATGGGCCCAGGCCGCGCCGCCGTGCGTTGCGTGTGGTCGGCAAATAACCGGAGAAGTACGATGGCTGGACGGATCGACGCGAAACTCGCCGAGCTCGGCATCACCCTGCCGGAGGCGGCCGCGCCCGTGGCCAACTACGTGCCCTTCGTGCGCACCGGCGACCTGGTGGTGATCTCCGGCCAGTTGCCCCTGGCGGATGGCAAGATCATCGCCCTGGGCAAGATCACCGAGGGCGTGACGATCGAGCAGGGCGCGGCGGCGGCGCGGCAGTGCTTCATCAACCTGCTCGCCCAGCTCAAGGTGGCCTGCGGCGGTGACCTCGATCGCGTGCAGCAGGTGGTGCGCCTGGGCGGGTTCATCGCAGCACCCGCGAGCTTCTCCCAGCATGCCGTGGTGATGAACGGCGCCAGCAACGTGGCGGTGGATGTGTTCGGCGATGCCGGGCGGCATGCGCGCAGCACCATTGGCGTGCCCTCGCTGCCGCTGGATGCGGCGGTTGAGGTTGAGGGCATGTTCAGGATCGCATGAGGCAAGGAAGCAGTTCTTTTTTGAAAAAAAGAACCAAAAAACTTTTGTTCGTTTGCGTTCCGGGTGGTGGCACCGCCCGGGTCCAAACAAATGAAGTTTTTTTGCTTCTTTTTGTTCACAAAAAGAAGACTCTTCCTTGGACCTGACTCTCAGCCTCCACAAATCGATCGCGGAGATCCCACCAGAGGACTGGCTGGCCTGCGCCGGGGCGGACAATCCCTTCGTCAGCCACGCCTTCCTCGCCGCGGTGGAGGAAAGCGGATCGGCCAACGCGCGCACCGGCTGGCTGCCGCAGCATGCCGTGCTGCGCGACGGGGCTGGCCGGGTGATGGCCTGCGCGCCGATGTATGCCAAGAGCCACAGCTACGGCGAATACGTGTTCGACCACGGCTGGGCGAATGCGCTGGAACGGGCCGGCGGGCGCTACTACCCCAAGCTGCAGGTCGCCTCCCCGTTCAGCCCCGTGCCAGGCCGGCGCCTGCTGGTGCGCGATGGCGTGCCGGTGGGCGTGCTGGCCGGCGCGCTGGAACAGGCGAATGCGGAGCTGGGCACATCTGGCGTGCATGCCACCTTCTGTACGAAGACGGAATGGGATGCCTTGGGCGAGGCCGGCTGGTTGCAACGGCTGGGCATGCAGTTCCACTGGCACAACCAGGGCTACGGCACGTTCGAGGATTTCCTGGGCGCGCTGTCCTCGCGCAAGCGCAAGTCCATCCGCCGCGAGCGGCGCGACGCCAATGCGGCGGGGCTGGAGTTCGTGACGCTGCGTGGGCCGGAGATCACGGCGCGCGACTGGAAGGCGTTCTACGGCTTCTACACCTCCACCGTGGATCGGAAGTGGGGCAGTGCCTACCTCACGGAGGACTTCTTCCCGCTGCTGGGCGAGAAGCTGGGCGAGGCCGTGGTGCTGATGATGGCGCGCAACGGCGGCAAGTGGGTGGCCGGTGCGTTGAACCTGGCGGGGGCGGATACGCTGTACGGCCGCAACTGGGGCTGCCGCGGCGACTGGCCGTTCCTGCATTTCGAGCTGTGCTACTACCGCGCCATCGATTTCGCCATCGAACACAAGCTGGCGCGCGTGGAAGCCGGCGCGCAGGGCGAGCACAAGATCCAGCGTGGCTACGTGCCCAGCGAGACCTATTCCGCCCACCACATCGCCCATCCCGGCCTGCGCCGGGCGGTGGCGGAGTTTCTGGTGGAGGAGCGCGCGGAGCGCGAGGCGCAGATGGCAGCACTCGCCGAGTACGCGCCTTTTCGCGAAACGGATTGATTCGCCTCACGGTCTTGTGCGCCGCAGCACAACGGCCCAAACTCGTCGCATCATGACCGACATCCGGCTCGAAGCGATCAGCAAGCACTACGGCGCCTTCAAGGCGGCCGACAACGTGGACCTCGCCGTGGCGCAGGGCGAGTTCGTCACCATCCTCGGCCCCTCCGGCTCCGGCAAGACCACGCTGCTGAGCCTGATCGCCGGCCTCAACCAGCCCACCACCGGCCGCATCCTGATCGGCGGGCGGGACGTGACGGGCAGCAGCCCGCAGCAGCGCAACGTGGGCCTGGTGTTCCAGAGCTATGCGCTGTTCCCGCATATGAGCGTGTTCGACAACGTCGCGTTTCCGTTGCGCGTTCGCAAGACTCCGGCGGATGCGTTGCGTGCCAAGGTGATGGCGGCGCTGGAGCTGGTGCAGTTGCAGGGCCTGGCCAATCGCCGCCCGGCGCAGCTTTCCGGCGGCCAGCAGCAGCGCGTGGCGCTGGCCCGCGCCTTTGTGTTCGAGCCCGACATCCTGCTGCTGGATGAACCGCTCGGCGCGCTCGATCGCAAGCTGCGCGAGGAATTGCAGGTGGAGCTGAAGCAGCTTCAGCGCCGCATCGGCGTGACCACCATCCTGGTGACGCACGACCAGGAGGAGGCGCTGTCCTTGTCCGACCGCGTGATGGTGCTGGATCGTGGCCAGGTGCAGCAGATCGCAGCCCCGCAGGAGGCCTATCTGCGCCCGGCCAACAAGTTCGTGGCGGACTTCCTCGGCATCGCCAATTTCGTGAAGCTGCAAGGCGGGCGGGAGGGCGTGATCCGCCCGGAACGCATCCGGCTCGCCGCCTCGGGCGGGCTGCCGGCGAAGGTGGTCGAGGCGGTCTATCTCGGCCAGACGATCCGCTACCATCTCGATGCCGCCGGCACCGGCTTCGTTGCCGCGGCCCCGTTCGTCGGCCAGCCCCATGCCATTGGGGACAACGTCAGCCTGACCTGGGACGAGGCGGATGTCTGGCCCGTGGCCTGACACGCCCCACCCCGCAACAAGGAGGATTCCATGAAGCGTCGTGCATTGATCGCAGGGGCCGGTGCCCTGCCCCTCGTCTCCATCATCCGCCCTGCCTCGGCCCAGCTGCGCGAGATGCGCATGGTGGAATCCGGCGGCAAATCGGGCGAGTCGATCGACGTGGGCTACGTTGCCCCCTTCACCGCCAAGACGGGGATCAAGCTGGTGCGCGAGAGCCCCGGCAACCTGGGCAAGCTGCAGGCGATGATTGCCAGCGGCCGCATCACCGCGGCCAGCTTCGAGCTGGGCAGCGGCACCATGGTGCAGGCGCGCAAGCTGGGCCTGATCGAGAAGCTGGATTGGGCCGCGATCAACCCGATGCCGATGTTCCCCGAGGCGAAGAACGAGTTCGGCTTCGGCTACCAGTATTTCTCCACCATCATGGCCTGGCGCAAGGCCGCCAAGGCGCCGGCGAACTGGGTGGATTTCTTCAACACGAAGGACTTCCCCGGCAAGCGCGCCATCCCGGACTACCCTGCCTACACCATCGCCTTCGCCCTGCTGGCCGATGGCGTACCGATGGACAAGCTGTTCCCGCTCGATGTCGATCGCGCGCTGAAGAAGCTGCTGTCGATCCGGCGCGACATCTCCGTGCTGTGGAAGGCCGGCGCCCAGGCGCCGCAGCTGCTGAAGGACGGCGAGGTGCAGTACGCCATCGCGTGGTCTGGCCGCGTGGTGGAAGAGCCTGACCTTGCATACAGCTTCAACGGCGGCATGGCCGATTTGTCGTTCATCTGCACCGTGAAGGGCGCGCCGAAGGCCGAGCAGGAGGCGATGAACAAGCTGTACTACGAGATGTCGGTGCCGGAGAACCAGGCGAAGGCGGCCGGCGTGATCGCCTATACCGGCCCCAGCCCCGCGCTCGATCCGCTGCTGCCGAAGGACAAGATCGGCATGTTCCCCACCGCGAAGGCGAACAAGGACGTGCAGTGGGTGCAGAACGCCGAGTGGTGGGCCGAGAACGGCGAGAGCGCCAACAAGAAGTGGGAAGAGTTCAAGCTCTCCCTGTGACGTGACGCGCGGCGCCCCGGCCAGCCGGGGCGCCGTTTGCCTGGAGTATGCCCCTTGGCCGCCATCGCCGAGCGCCGCCACGGTTTCGGGTTCGTCACGCCATTGCTGGTGGTGATGCTCGCGGCCTTCAACCTGCCGATCCTCTACATGCTGGCGCTCGGCTTCTGGTCGAAGCAGGGCGGCTTCACCACGGAGCACTACGCGGCGCTGATGGATGCGCCGATCTATCTGCGCGTGCTGGCCAATACGCTGCGCGTTTCCGTGGTGGCCATGCTGGTGAACATCGCCATCGGCTACCCGCTGGCCTACTGGATGCGCGGGCTTTCGCCGCGGGCGCAGTTCATCGCCGTGGCCTGCGTGATCACGCCGTTCTGGATCAGCGTGCTGGTGCGCACCTATGCCTGGATCGTGGTGCTGGGCAATAACGGCATGGTGAACCGCCTGCTGCAATGGACCGGGCTGACCGACAGCCCCGTGAGCTTCCTCTACAACGAGCTGGGCGTGATGATCGGTATGGCCAACGTTCTGCTGCCCTTCCTGGTGTTGCCGCTGTTCGCCGCCATGCTGCGCATCGACGACCGGCTGATGCAGGCCGCTGCCTCCATGGGCGCGCCGCCAAGCACCATCTTCCTCAAGGTGTTCCTGCCGCTGACGCTGCCGGCGCTCGCCTCCGGCGCGCTGCTGGTGTTCATCCTGTGCCTGGGCTTCTACGTCACCCCCGCGATCCTGGGCGGCGGCAAGGTGCCGATGATTTCCAACCTGCTCGATTTCCTGATCAACCAGATCCCGCGTTGGGAGCAGGCCTCCGCACTTTCCACCCTGCTGCTGATCGTGACGCTGCTGATCTTTGCCGCCTATCGCGCGCTGGATCGGAAGGTCGGCGCATGAAGCCCACCCTCGCCTCCCGCCTGGTGGCCGCCACCGGCATTGCGGCCCTGGCCTTCCTGGTGCTGCCGCTGCTGATCGTGGTGCCGATGAGCTTTTCCTCCGCGCGCTCGCTCAGCTTCCCGCCGCCGGGCTTCTCCTTGCGCTGGTACGAGGGCTTCTTCGGCGACGAGCGCTGGATGGAGGCGCTGTGGACCTCGCTGGCGCTGGCCTTCATCTCCTCCATCTTCGCCGTGGTGCTGGGCGGGTTGGCCGCCTACGGGCTGCGGCGCGGGACGTTTCGTGGGCGGGATGTGCAGGAGGGCAACTTCATGGCGCCGCTGATCGTGCCGACCATCATCGCGGCGGTGGCCATGTATCTCGGCTTCGCCAAGGCCAACCTGCTGGGCACCTTCGGCGGGCTCGTGCTGGCCCACACCGTGCTCAGCGTGCCGCTGGTGATGATGGTGCTGGGCGTGGCGATCCGAAGCTTCGACGTGCGGATCGAGCAGGTGGGCTGGAGCCTCGGCGGATCGTGGTTCTACACCGCGCGCACGGTGCTGCTGCCCAACATCGCGCCGAGCCTGTTCGCCGCCTGGATCTTCGCCTTCATCGGCAGCTTCGATGAGGTGATCGTGACGTCCTTCATCGCCGGCACGTATGAGACGATCCCGAAGAAGATGTTCAACGAGCTCATCCTGGAGGTGAACCCCACCATCACCGCGGTGGCCACGCTGCTGATGGCTTTCACCATCCTGGCCCTCGGCCTCAGTGCCTGGATGCTGCGCCGCGCCGGCAAGCTGCGCGAGACGATGCTGTAGCGTAGGCTGCCTATCGCTGTATGTTGCTGGTTGGCAACGCAGTAGGGCACGGGGCGTGATCGAACTAGACGTGGGTGCGTTCCTGGCGGGCGATGATGCCCCCTTGGTGGACCGCCTCGCCGCCGACGCGATCCGCCATTTCCGCAGCAACGAGGCAGCCCAGTTGCGCGCCTGGGAGGTTTCGCTGCGCTGCCTGCGCGCGGCACTGGCCAATTGGCCCGCGGCCGCATCGTGGCGGCTGGTGCTGGAATTCCCGATGAAGCGCCTGGGCCGACGCATCGATGCCGTGCTGGTCACGCCGCGCGCCATCGTGGTGCTGGAGTTCAAGGCCGACGCCAGCACGCTCACGCCCGCAGACCGGCGCCAGGTGGAAGACTACGCGCTGGACCTGCAGGATTTCCATGCCGGCAGCCGCAACCGGGTGATCGTGCCGATCCTGGTTGCCACCGCCGCGCGGCCGGGGCCGGTGACGTGGCCGCTGGCCGTCGGCGGTGTCACCGGCGTGATCGATGCCGCCGCTACGACCCTGCCCACGCTGCTGCGCGAGCTGTGGGCGCGCCTGCCGGCGGACGACATCGACGTGGCCGGCTGGTCCGCCGCGCCCTATCGCCCGGTGCCGGGGATCGTCGATGCCGCGCGCACGCTCTACGCCCGCAACAGCGTGGCCGAGATCGCCGATGCCGGGGCGGAGGCGCGCAACCTGCGCGAGACCACGCAGACCATCCTCGCCGCCTGCCGCGAAGCCCGCACCGAAGGGCGCCACGTGGTGATCTTCGTCACCGGCACGCCTGGCGCGGGCAAGACACTGTGTGGCCTTAACGTGGTGTTCGGCGCGGAACGCGAGGCGCATGCCACCTTCCTCACCGGCAACCCCACTTTGGTGCACGTGCTGCGCGAGGCGTTGGTGCGTGATGCCGTCGCCGCGGGGCAGGAGGCACGGGCCGCCCGGCAGCGCATGCGCTCCGCCATCCAGGCCCTGCCGCATTTCCGCGACCACCATATCGGCACGGCTACGGAAATTCCTGCCGACCGCATCGCGGTGATCGACGAGGCCCAGCGCTCCTGGTCGCGCGCCTATGCCGCCCGTGCCAGCGCCGACCGCCCGGTGCGCCTGACCGACAGCGAACCCGGCCATTTGCTGGACATCATGGCCCGCCATGCCGACTGGGCCGCCATGGTCTGCCTGATCGGCAACGGGCAGGAGATCCACACCGGCGAAGGCGGATTGGCCGAGTGGGGCGAGGCGCTGGCGGCCCGCCCAAACTGGCGCGTGCTCGCGGCGCCCCAGGCGGTGGCCGACCCGGAGCCGCGCCAGCGCCTGCCTGCCTTGCCGGGCCTGCGCACCGATGCCGCGCTGCATCTGGACATCGCCATGCGCAGCATCCGCAACCCCGCCGCCGCCGCATGGGCCGATGCCGTGGTGCGCGGCGAGGCCGAAGCAGCCCGCGCCATCGCCGCCCTTGGCCCCCTGCCCTTCCTGCTGGTGCGCGATCTCCCGGCCCTGCACGCCGCCCTGCGCGCTGAAGCCCGTGGCGAGCGCCGCGCCGGGCTCATTGGCAGTTCCGGCGCCAAGCGCCTGCGGGCGGAAGGGATGGGCGTGGAGCTGCCGCACATGGATGCCAACGCAGTCGCGCGATGGTTCCTCGATCGCTGGCCGGAGGATGTGCGCGCGTCCGACGCGCTGGAGACCATGGCCACCGAGTTCGCCTGCCAGGGGTTGGAGCTGGATGTGGCCGGGCTGTGCTGGGGCGGCGACCTGATCCGCCTCGGCGCCACCTGGCAGGTGCGGGATTTCCGTGGCACGGACTGGCAGGTGGCGCGCGATGCGGATCGCCGTGCCAATCGGCTCAACACCTATCGCGTGCTGCTCACCCGCGCGCGCTACCGCACCATCGTCTGGGTGCCGCGGGGCAGTGCGACCGACCGCACCCGCAGCCCGGCGGAGATGGACGCCGTCGCCGCCTTCCTGCGCGCCTGCGGCATCCAGGAATCGGAACGGCCCGGCGAGGTTTCCCCCGCCGGGCCGCCTGTTCAAGCCTTGCTGGTTTGAAGCGTTACTTCCACTTCGCCCAGAAGAAGCGCGGCATCTCGTCCGGGAAGGCCTTGAAGTCGAGCTGCTTGTTCAGGCCATACACGGTCACGTAGGTGCCGATCGGCAGCCAGTAAGCGCGCTCGGTGATCATCTTGATCGCCTTGGCGTAGTTGGCCTTGCGGGCCTCCGCATCCGCCGTGGCGCCGCCGGCGCGCAGGGCGGCCGTCAGCTCCTCGTCGCGGGCCAGGTCGTCCACGTTGTTCCAGAAGAAGTAGGGCATGATCGCCGACACGTCGTTGATCGAGTAGCTGCCCCAGGACGACATGTACATCGGCACCTCGCCCTTCTGGATGCGGGCCTGTGCCGCCACGCCGGTCATGTTCGTGACCTTCGCGCGGATGCCCACGGCGGCGAGGTTGGCCTGCACCGCGCCCACCCAGGAGGTGAGCATGCCGGGGTTCACCAGCTCGATCTCGAACCCGTTGGGGAAGCCGGCCTCGGCCAGCAGGGCCTTCGCCTTGGCGGGGTTGTAGTCGTACTTCACCGCCGCACCCTGGTCGCAGCCGAACTGGGTGTAGTAGCAGGGCGCATCCGGCACGCGGCTGCCGAAGCGGATCAGGTTCTTGGTGAAGGACTGCCGGTCGATCGCGTGCCAGATCGCCTGGCGCACCTTGATGTTGGTCAGCGGGCCCTTCGGGTCGCTGCGCCCGGCGGCATCCAGCGAAAGATGCGCGATGCGGAAGGCTTCCTGCGTCAGCGTCGCCGCATTCGGCAGGGCGGCGATCTTCTCCACCAGGTCGGCGGGGTACTGCCAGATCCAGTCAACCTGGCCGCCGATCAGGGAGTTCACCATCAGGTTCGCGTCGGTCACCTGCTGGATCACCAGCTTCTTGATCGGCGCCTTGCCCTTGCCGCCGCCTTCGTAATAGCCCTCGTAGCGCTCCATCTCCACGGTGCGCCCGGCTTCCCACTTGGTGACGCGGTACGGGCCGGAGCCGACGGGCTCACGGTTGTACTGCTCCTTGCCCACGCGCTCGCGATAGGCCTGCGGGTAGATGGGCGTGACGAAGGAGATGTATTCCAGCGCGGCCGGGAAGGCCTGCTTCATCTTCAGCCGCACGGTCAGCGGGTCGATCGCCTCGATGCCGGCGATCCAGGTGAAGTTGCTGGGCACGGAGATGCCGGAAGCCGGGTCGGTGATCAGCTTGATGGTGTACACCACGTCCGCCGCCGTCACCTTGTCGCCGTTGTGGAAGGTGGCGTTGGGGCGGAGCTTGAATTCCAGCGTGGTCTCGTCGATCTGCTTCCAGCTTTCGGCCAGCAGCGGCTTCATGGTGAAGCCGTTGGGGTCGCGGAACACCAGCCCGTCCCACGCATGGTGCGCCAGGATCAGCCCGGTGCGCTGGCTGTTGTAGTACGGATCGATCTGCGTGACCGGGTCCATCCACATCGCCCGCAGCGTGTCGGCGGATTTCTGCGCCGCCGCCGGCTGGGCGAACAGCGCCGCGGCGGTGGCCGCAGCTGCGGTGAGCAGGGAGCGGAACTTCATCTGCAAGCCTCCAGTTCTTGTTGTGGACGCAGGCTAGGGCCGGTGCCGCCCCCCGCGCAACGGTGCTGTCACGATTTAGCCACGTGCCTCCAGCCCGGCGGGGTCGCCCACCACTTCGCAGCACCGATCCAGCACCATCGTGGCCCGGCGCGCCGTGTCGTAGCGCGGCCAGGGCAGCGCGGGCGTGGCCGCATCGCCCGTGCGGATGAAGGCGGACCAGGCCGCGCGCATCGCATCCGAAAGCCCGTCCATCTCCGCGGCATCGCCGCCTTGCAGCATGCCGGCGCCGGGCCATTGCGCGAAATTGCCGAACACGAAGGGCAGTTCGATGCAGTGGCAGGCACGGAACCGGCTGCCTTGCGGCGCCCAGTTGAACTGGAACGCCTGCACCGCCACCCCGGCATCGGCGAGCGCGGAGGCCAGGCGCATGGTGGGCCACAGGAAGGTGTGGTCGCTGACGATATCGGCCAGCCAATCCATCAGCGTGCCGCCGGGCCGGCGCGCCTTGTAGCGCTCCATCGCATCCACGCGCTTGCCCAGGGCCGCGAATCGCTGGGCGCTGGCGGTCCAGTCGGGGTTGGCCATGGCGGGGTTGGAGGCGAAGAAGGCGTGGATCTCGTCATGCGTGGCGCCGATCAGCACCTGCATGCCTTGGGCGGCTTTCGCGATGGCGGCGAACAGCGCCGCCTGCGTCATCGGCTCGGCCACGGTGGGCATGAAGGGCGGGTTGGTCTCGGCAAAGCGCGCCTTGGCCGCGGCCACCTTGCCGGTGGCCGCCAGTAGGGCGTTGGCCGGCACCGCGCGCAGTTGTGCCAGGACGTCTGGCGCATCGGGGTCCAGGCCCGCGGCGCGCAGGATTTCGGCATGGGTTGCCTGCGCCTCGGCCCGGGTCAGCGGGTCGCGGCCGAAGCCGCCGGATTGCAGGATGGCGCGGTGGAATAGCTTGCGGGCGCGGCTGTCGATGATGAGCCGGCCGATGCTGGCGGCACCGGCGGATTGGCCCATCACCGTGACGCAGCCGGGATCGCCGCCGAAGGATGCGATGTTCGCGGCCACCCAGCGCAGCGCCTCGATCTGGTCCAGCGTGCCGAGATCATCCGCCGGCAGGGCGGGATGCCTGAGGTAGCCGAGCGCGCCGAGGCGGTAGTTGACCCCCACCACTACCATGCCGCCCTCGCGCGCCAGGCGGGCGCCGTCGTACCAATCGAGCGAGCCCGCCCCGCTCACCCAGGCGCCGCCATGCAGCCACACCAGCACCGGGCGCCTCGCCGCATCGGGCGCGGGGGTCCAGATCGTCAGCGTCAGGCAATCTTCGCTCATCGGCAGGGTGTAGTCGCCCATGGCCGGCGCGAGGCGGGAGGGGGTTTGCGGCGGGATGGGCCCGTGCTTCGTGGCATCGCGCGTGCCGGCCCAGGGGGTGGCGGGTGCGGGCTCGGCGAAGCGCAGTGCGCCCACCGGCGGCTGGGCGTAGGGCACGGCGCGGAACACCGCCACGCCCTGGTCGGTCAGGCCCTGCAAGGCCCCGAGGGGGGGTTTCGCGACAGGCATGGTTCCTCCAGGAGCTAGACGCCGAGGAAACGGTGCGCCACCTCCGGCGCCGCGTCCAGGTCCGCCGGCGTGCCGGCCCAGACGGTGCGGCCCTTCTCGATGACGGTCATTCGATCCGCCAGCGTGCGCAGCGCGGCGAGGTGCTTGTCCACGATCAGGATCGACTGGCCCTGCGCCTTGAGGCGTGCGAGGCAGCCCCAGATCTCGGCGCGGATCAGCGGTGCCAAGCCCTCCGTGGCTTCGTCCAGCACCAGCAGCACCGGGTTGGTCATCAGCGCGCGGCCGATCGCCAGCATCTGCTGTTCCCCGCCGGAGAGAGTGGCCGCCATCTGCCCGGCGCGCTCGGCCAGGCGCGGGAACAGCGCTTCGATCCGGGCCACGTTCCACGCGCCGGGGCGGGAGGTGGCAACCAGGTTCTCCCGCACCGTGAGCGTGGGGAACACCTGCCGCCCCTCCGGCACCAGGCCGATGCCCAGCCTCGCGATGGCGTGTGGCGGCAGGCGCGTGGTGTCCCGGCCGCGGAAGGTGATGGTGCCGGTGCCGCGCAGCAGGCCCATCAGGCAGCGGATCGTGGTGGTCTTGCCCATGCCGTTGCGGCCCATCAGGCTCACCACCTCGCCCTCGGCAATGGCGAGATCGATGCCGTGCAGCACGGGGCTGTGGCCGTAGCCGGCGGAGAGGCCCTGGATCGCCAGCATCAGGCCGCGCCCAGATAGGCGTCGCGCACCGCCGCATCGGCGCGGATCGCGGCCGGGGTGCCATGGGCGATGGCGCGGCCGCCCTGCAGCACCGTGATGCGGTCGGCGAGCGCGAACACCGCATCCATGTCGTGCTCCACCAGCAGGATCGCGACCTCGCCCTTCAGTGCCGCGAGCAGGTCGGTCATCGCCGCGGATTCGGTGGCGCCGAGGCCGGCCATCGGCTCGTCCAGCAGCAACAGGCGCGGGTGGGTGGCCAGCGCCATCGCCAGTTCCAGCTGGCGGCGCTCGCCGTGGCTGAGGTCTTCCGCCGCCACATCGGCCCGGGCGCCGAGGCCCACGCGATCCAGCATCGCCCGCGCCGGGGCGAGCAGGCGTTCGTCTCGCGCGGCGGGGCGCCAGAGGCGGAAGGAATGGCCCTGGCGCACCTGCTCCACCAGGGCGACGTTGGCCAGCGCGGTGGATTGCATCAGCACCTGGGTGATCTGGAAGCTGCGCGTCATGCCCGCGCGCACCCGCGCCGGCACCGGCAGCGCCGTGATGTCCTGCCCGGCCAGCGTGATACTGCCGGCATCGGGCCGCAGCTCGCCGGCGATTTGGGCGATGGCGGTGGTCTTGCCGGCGCCGTTCGGGCCGATCAGGGCGTGGATCTCGCCGGCCGCCACATCGAGGTTCAGCCCGTCGGTGGCGACGAGGCCGCCGAAGCGTTTGGCCAGGCCGCGGACCTGCAACAGCGCGCTCATTTCCCGCCGAGCGCTCCCCACACGCCGCGCCGCGCCAGCAGCACCACGGCGACCAGGATCGGGCCGAGCACGATCTGCCAATGCTCCGTCCATTGCGCCAGCACGCTGTGCAGCACCACCATCGCCGCCGCACCGAAGACTGCGCCCCACAAGGAGCCGAGCCCGCCCAGCACCACCATCACCATCAGCTCGCCCGACATGGTCCAGTGCATCAGGTCCGGGCTGGCGAAGCGGAACAGGTTCACGTGCAGCGCGCCGGCGAGCCCCGCGATCCCAGCCGAAAGCACGAAGGCGGCGAGCTTGTAGGGGAAGGGCGAGAGGCCCATCGCCAGCATGCGCCGCTCGTTCTGGCGGATGCCGTCCAGCACGGTGCCGAAGCGGCTGGCGGCGACGCGGCGCAACAGCAGCAGGACCAGTACCAGGGCGGTGAGGCACACGTAGAAGAACGCCACGTCGTCGCGCGGGGCGATGCCTGGGATGGTGGTGCGGCGGCGCAGCGTCAGGCCGTCATCGCCGCCATAGGTCTTCAGGGCCACGAACAGGAAGAAGAACATCTGCGCGAAGGCCAGCGTGATCATGATGAAGCTGATGCCGGAGGTGCGCAGGCACAGCGCGCCGATCACCGCCGCCAGCGCGGCCGGCACCAGCACCGCCAGCGGCCACACCGCCCAGGCCTGCACCGCCCAGGGCCCGAGGTCGCGGGCGTGGAAGGCGAGGATGCCCACGGTGTAGGCGCCCAGGCCCAGCCACGCGGCATGGCCGAAGCTCGGCAGGCCGGTGCGGCCCATCAGCAGATCGAGCGAGGCCGCGGCGATCGCCATCACGCAGGCCTGGCTGCCCAGCGTCACCAGGTCCGGCCGGCCCACCGCGCCGGCGATCCACGGCAAGGCGGCCAGCAGCGCGAAGGACACTACCAGCACGAAGATCTGGCGCGGGGACTCACGCATGGGCGGGGAACAGGCCGCGCGGGCGCCACAGCAGCACGATCGCCATCAGGATGAACACGGCCATGGAGGACAGGCCCGCGCCCAGCGCATCCGCTTCGCTCGCCGGCAGCACCGCCCGCAGCGCCGCGGGCAGGAAGCCGCGGGTGAGGGTATCGACCATGCCCACCAGCATCGCACCCGCCAGCGCGCCGCGCACCGAGCCGAGTCCGCCGATCACGATCACCACGAACGTCGTGATCAGGATGCGCTCCCCCATTCCCACCTGCACCGCGAGCAGCGGCCCGGTGAGCGCGCCGGCCAGCCCGGCCAGCAAGGCGCCGAGGCCGAACACCGCCGTGTAGAGCAGCCCGATCCGCACCCCGAGTGCGCCCACCAGCTCCCGGTGCGTTGCCCCCGCGCGCACCAGCATGCCGATGCGGGTGCGGGCGATCAGCAGATAGAGCCCGGCCGCCACGATCAATCCGGTGGCGATGATGGCCAGGCGATACACGGGATAGGGCACGCCCGGCACGATCTCCACCGCGCCGGACAGCCACGGGGGCGGGCCGGCCATCAGGGGCTGGCGGCCGAAGATCATCGCCACCGCCTCGTTGCAGAACAGGATCACCCCGAAGGTGGCCAGCACCTGGTCCAGGTGATCGCGCGCATAGAGCCTCCGCAGAATCGCCGCTTCCAGCGCCATGCCCAGCACCGCCGCTGCCGACAGGCCGGCGACGAGGCCCAGCAGGAACGAGCCGGTCTGCAACGTGGCCCAGGCGGCGGCATAGGCGCCGATCATGTAGAGCGAGCCATGGGCCAGGTTGATCAGGCCCATGATCCCGAACACGAGCGTGAGCCCGGCCGCCATCAGGAACAGCATGATGCCGAACTGGAGGCCGTTCAGGAGTTGTTCCAGAAGCAAGGTCATCAGGAAGGATTCTTCTTTTTGTGAACAAAAAGAAGCAAAAAAAACTTCATTCATAGGTGCGGAGAGGCCCCGCCCAAATGAATAAAAGTTTTTTGCTTCTTTTTTCAAAAAAGAAGCGCTTGCTTAGATCTTGCACTGCTCACTATAGGCATCGCCGCGATCCGCCAGCACTCGCCCCTGGGTCTTGAGGAACAGCTTGCCGTCCGCACCACGCTCGGGCCGGATGGCGTACCAATCCTGCACCGGGTGCTGGTTCGGGCCGAACTTGAACTTGCCGCGCGTGGCCTGGAAGTTCGCCTTCAGCATCTCGCGGCGGAACGCTTCGGTATCGTCCGCCTTGCCGCCGGTGCCTTTCAGGGCGGCGGCGATGGCGAGTGCCGTGTCGAAGCCCTGGCTGGCGTAGTAGGTGGGCATCCGGTTGTACTTGGCCTGGAAGTCGGCGACGAACTTCTTGCTCACGGGGTTGTCGAAGTCGCTGTTCCACTGGGCGGAGACTTCGATGCCCAGGGCGGCGTCGCCCACTGCGTTCAGTGTCGTCGAATCCAGCGAGGGGGAGGAGACGACCATGGGGACCTTCCCGCCCAGGCCGGCCTGCTGGTACTGGCGGATGAAGGCGATGCCGAGGCCGCCGGGGTGGAACTGGAACACCGCATCGGGGTTGGCGGCGCGAATCTGCGCCATCTCCGCGGCGTAGTCGGTCTGATCCAGGCGGGTGTAGATCTCGCCGGCGATCTCACCCTTGAAGAAGCGCTTGAAGCCGGTGATGGCGTCGCGGCCCGCGGGGTAGTTGGGGGCGAGGACGAAGACCTTCTTGTGGCCGAGGCGGTTGGCGTTCTCGCCGGCACTTTCGTGCAGCGTGTCGTTCTGCCAGGACACCACGTAGTAGTTGCGGTGGCAGCCCTTGCCGGCGAGCGAGGACGGGCCGGCATTGGGGCTGACGTAGATGGCGCCTTCTTCCAGCACGTCGGGCGCGATGGCTTCCATCACGTTGCTGAACACCACGCCGGTGAACAGCTTCAGCTTCTCGGTTTTCAGCCAGCGATCGACGATCTGCTTGGCCTGGGCGGGCTTGAGGCCGTCGTCTTCCACCAGCAGCTGCACGCCGGGCAGCGCGCCCTGTTCCACGGCGAGCTGCATGGCGTCGCGGATATCGGCGCCCAGGTAGCCGCCGGGGCCGGAGAGGGTGGTGACGAGGCCGATCTTCAGCGGGGCGGCTTGCGCGCGCAGGATGGCGGGCGCGGCGAGGAGTGCGGCGGAGGCGAGGGCGGCGCGGCGGGTGATGGCGGACATGGGCTTCCCTGTTCTGGCGCGGTTCTGCGTTGGGGGCCGGTTATAATGGCGTTCGCCGCCGGTGTCAGGGCAACTTCACGTCGTGGCGCGGGGCGTGCCAGTTGGCGGCGGCGGCTTCGGTGCGGGGCACGTCTTCGGCCAGGAGCAGGCGTTCGCGGCAGAGGGTGGAGGCGGCGGCGGTGATGGCGGCGACGTAGGCGTCCCGGTCCGGGTAGCGTTCGGCGATGGCGGGGCGGGGGTCGTTGGTCATGTGGCGTTCCTCCGCGGTGTCGGCGAAGGGGATGGTGCTGCCGCTGAACTGGTGCATGGCGCCGTGGCCGTGGCCGCGGGTGCGCAGGTTCCAGCCGGTGTAGGTGGCGAGCGGGGCGGCGACCATGGGGGCGCGCACGCCGGCCAGGTCGTTGCCGTCGCGGTCCACGGCGGGGACCAGCACGGCATAGTGGCGCGAGGTGTCGATGGCGGGCGGTTCGCGGAGGATGCCCTGGGCGGCCTGGGGGCCGTAGTCGATATGCGGCAGGTCGCTGGGCTCGCGTGGGATGGCGGCGCCGGGGATGGCGGGGAACTGGCGGCGCCAGGTGTCGTAGGGGACGAGCGTGCCGTCGGCGACGGTGGGGATGCGGCTGTCGGGTGGCGGGGTGCCGTCGGTGGCCCAGCGGTCCATGGCATCGAGCATGGCGCGGGCGAGGGCGGTGGTGGCGACGACGTTGAGGCGGTTGCGGATGGCGGGGTCGGGTGTGTCCGGCAGGTCGATGTTGTGCTGGGTGCTGGACCAGTGGAACAGGCGGACATTGGCAGGGATCGGCAGGTCGCGGCCGGTGGGGTCGGTGTGTACCAGCGAGCCGCGGCGTTGCCAGTATTCGGTGCTGGTCTGGGTGTGGATCACCAGCGGGTCGGTTTCCGGCCGCTT
>JBIKOJ010000119.1:0-16589 GCA_044358135.1 Acetobacteraceae bacterium
AGGAGATTGGACACACCTCGGGCGTCCGCTTCCAGGGCGGTGCGCAGGCCGGCGATGAGGGCCGGGAGGGTGGGAGGGGAGGTGTGCATGAGGGGAATATAACTAACGTCTGTTAGGGATGCAAGGGGTGGGTGTGACTTTTTTTGTTGGGGTGGGTGTGGTGACAGAGAGCCCCCTCCGGCTCCCCCCGCGAAGATGCGAGGGAAGAGAAGAAAGCAAGCAAGAAGAAGATTCAACACAGAGACACAGAGGCACGGAGAAGCAAGGCAAGGGAGAAGGAAGCAAGGAGGCGCTACCGCGTTGCCTGCCCTGGCGCGCGTGCCAGTGAATGACGTTTTTTTTGCTTCTTTTTGTTCACAAAAAGAAGACTCTTCCTTATTCCTGGTAGTTCCAGCCTTCGACGCGGGGGAGGAGGCGGGGTTTGTCGCCGGGCCAGATGGGGGTTCCGGCGAGGGTGGTGCCCCAGGCGGCGGCGACGCCTTGGGCTTGGAGGCCGTCGGGCGCGGTGGCGCGGTAGGTGGTGTGGTGGTGGCCGTGGACGACCAGGGTGGCGCCCATGGCGCGGGCGAGGCTGTCCAGCACGTGTGCGCCGCTGCGGTGGCTGCTGGGGGCTTCGTGGGTGACGAGGATGTCGGCGCGTTGGGTGGCGAGGGTTTCGACGTCTTCGGGCCAGATGGCCAGGGTGGCGAGGTTGCGGGCCAGGGCGGCGGTGGCATCCGGGCTCCAGCCTGGGCCGATGGTGGCCAGGTCGGCGTGGAGCTGGTCCCGGCTGGTGAGGCGGGGTTTTTGGGGCGGGTTCCAGACGCGGGTGTGGAAGGTGCCGCCGAGGCCGGCGATGCGCAGGCCGGCGATGTCGATGACGCGGCCGTGCAGGGCGCCGGCGGCGGTGAGCGGGTTGCGGGCGGGGTCGGCCAGGTTGGCCCACATGTTGGGGCCGCCATCGGCATCGTGGTTGCCGAAGATCCAGTGCAGCGAGGCGCCGGCGGCGAGGATGGGGGCCACGTGGTGATCGAGCGGCGCGGTGCATTCCATGTCGCCGAGCAGGATGACGTGACGCGGCGTGCGGGGCTGGGCCTGGAGGCCGGCTTCGACGTGGTGCCAGTGGCGGTGGATGTCGCCGACGAAGACGATGTCGTGGCTGGGGTCGTGCAGCAGGCTCAGGGGAGGCGCTCCGGGGTTGGGGCCGGAGGGTAGGGAGGGTGGGGCGGGAGGGCAAGGTGGGGGCGGGGTGGCTTGGCGCGTTCGTGTCGGACGCCAAGAGGTGGCGTACCCCTCACCCAACCCTCTCCCCCAAGGGGAGAGGGCCTTTCCGGTTGCTGCATGTGGTTGGTGGGAGTTGGCGCGGCAAAGTACGACCGGTAGGTTGGGGGTTCGGGAGAAGGACGCGGGCGATGGACGTGATGGTTTCGGCGGGGGAGCGGGCGCGGGCGGTGGCCGAGGGGTGGCTGCGGCGGTTCAATGCGGCGCTGGAGGGTGGCGACGCGGCGGCGGTGGGGGCGTTGTTCCGTGACGACGGGCATTGGCGCGATATCGTGGCGCTGAGCTGGAAGATCGCGACGTGGAGCGCCGGGGATGTGGCGGCTGCGCTGCTGGGTGGCGCGCAGGCGCAGGGGGCGCGGGAGTTCGAGGTGGACCCCATGCGGACGCCGCCGCGCGAGGTGGAGCGGGCGGGCGAGCCGACGGTGGAAGCGATCCTGCGCTTCACCACGCGGGTGGGCGTGGGCGCCGGGGTGCTGCGGATCAAGCTGGCGGATGCGGATTCGTTGCAGGCGTGGACGCTGATGACCTCGCTGGATCACATCGCCGGGCATGACGAGGAGAGCGCGCGGGATGCGCGCGAGGAGCCGGCCTTCGAGCGCGACTGGCAGGGGCCGAACTGGCTGGACAAGCGCGATGCGGCGCGGCGCTTCGACGACCGGGACCCCGCCGTGCTGGTGGTGGGCGGCGGGCATGCCGGGCTGGCGGCGGCGGCGGCGCTGGGGGCGCTGAACGTGGATACGCTGGTGGTGGATCGCATGGAGCGCGTTGGCGACAACTGGCGCAAGCGCTACCACGGGCTGAAGCTGCACAACCAGGTGCACAGCAACCACATGCCGTACATGACCTTCCCGAAGACCTGGCCGCGCTACATCCCGAAGGACAAGATCGCGAACTGGCTGGAAGGCTATGTGGAGGCGATGGAGATTGCCTTCTGGACGCGGACCAGTTTCGAGGGCGCCACGTACGATGCGGCGGCGAAATGCTGGCAGGCGCGGCTGAAGATGTCCGATGGCAGCGAGCGGGTGGTGCGGCCGCGGCATATCGTGATGGCAACGAGCGTGAGCAGCGTGCCGAATATTCCGGTGATTCCGACGCTGGAGAAATTCGGCGGCCGGGTGGTGCATTCCTCCAAGTTCGGCAACGGGGCGGCGTATCGCGGCAAGAAGGTGCTGGTATTCGGGACGGGCACGAGTGCGCATGACATCGCGCAGGACCTGCACGGCAATGGCGCGCTGGTGACCATGGTGCAGCGCAGCCCGACGCTGGTGACCAACGTGGAGCCGGCGGCGCAGCTGTACGATGGGATCTACTATGGGGCGGGGCCTTCCTTGGAGGATCGCGACCTGGTGAATACCTCCGTGCCGCTGCCGGTGATGAAGCAGGCGCACAAGCTGCTGACGGCGAAATCCCGTGAGCTGGACCGGGAGATGCTGGAAGGGCTGGAGCGGATCGGGTTCAAGCTGGAGTTCGGCGAGGACGGGACGGGCTGGCCGCTGAAGTATCGCTCGCGCGGTGGCGGCTACTATTTCAACGTTGGCTGCTCCGAGTTGCTGATCCGTGGCGAGATCGGGCTGATCCAGTATTCCGGGATCGACTCGTTCTTTGCGGGCGGGGTGCGGATGAAGGATGGGCGCGAGGTGGCGTCGGAGCTGGCGGTGCTGGCGACCGGCTACAAGGGGCAGGATGCGATGGTGCCTGCCTTCTTCGGGGCCGAGGTGGCCGCGAAGGTGGGGCAGGTGTGGGGGTTCGACCACGCGGCGCAGGAACTGGCGAACATGTGGACGGCGACGGCGCAGGACGGGCTTTGGTTCACCGGCGGGAGTTTTTCGCAGTGCCGGATGTATTCGCGGCACGTGGCGGTGCAGATCAAGGCGCGGGAAGTGGGGGTGAGGTAAGCGGTTCTTTTTTGAAAAAAAGAACCAAAAAACTTTTATCTGCTTGCACGCGTGCCGGGACACCTAGCACGCGCCGCAAGCGGATGAAGTCTTTTTTGCTTCTTTTTTCTTCAGAAAAAAGGAAGGTGCTTGCTTAGCCTTCCATGTCCGGCAGCCAGGATTTGACTTCGCCGGCATAGGCGGGGCCGGGGTTGCCCCAGACGGTGGTGCGCCACATGACGCGGGACAGGTGCTCGGCGTCGAACCAGGTGGCGGCGTGGAGGGTGCAGCGGTTGTCCCACACGACGAGGTCGCCTTGGGTCCATTCGTGGACGTAGACGAAGCGTGGGTGGGTGTAGTGGGCGGCGAGCTCGACGAGGAGGCGGCCGCCTTCGCCGTCTGGGCCCGGCTCCAGGCCTTCGATGGGGCCTTCCAGCCAGTCCATCTGGCTGTATTCGCAGAGGTAGAGTGATTGCTGGCCGGTGACGGGGTGGGTGCGGACGAGGGGTTGGCGGACGGGGCGTTCGTGGGGGGCAAGGGTGCGCTGGGGGGCGCCGGATTTCACGGCGTCGTATTTGCGGCCGGCGCCGGAGGCGATGTGCAGGCCTTGCAGGGTGGCGATGCGGGCTTTGGTTGCGGCGGGGAGGGCTTCGTAGGCGGCGATGCCGTCGGCGAAGAGGGTTTGGCCCTGGCCTTGCGGGACGGGCTGGACGGCGAGGAAGAGGGAGATGTCTGGTGGGGGGCGGCGGTAGGATTGGTCGGTGTGCCAGCCGCGGCGGTGGGGGAACTGGACGGGGAGCGTGCCTTCGGGCGTGAGGGGTGGGGTGGGCTTGGGGGGCGGGGCGCGGAAGACGGGGGGGATGTTGGAGACGACGAAGATCTCCGGCACCTCCGGATGGATCATGTTCGCGGCCATGTGGGTGGTGCGGTAGTTCTCGACCTCCGGGCCGAAGAGGCGGGAGAGGCGGACCAGGAGGGTGGGGTCCTGGGCCATCGCGCCCATGCCGGGCAGGACCATGAGGCCGTGGCTGCGGGAGAGTGCCTCGGTGAGGGTGGCGGGGTTGGCTTCGGCGGCTTCGATGACCTCGCGCGCGCCCTGGGCGCCTTCGACGTGGATGCGGCCGCCGAAGGTGGCGCCGGGGAGGGGGTGTTCGAGGCGGAAGCCGATGTCCATGGGGTGCTCCTGCGTTGGGGGGAGGCTAGCGATGGGGCGGACGCAGCGTCAAATGCAGTGTGGTTGCGGCGGGGGGCGTTCGGCTTCAGAGTTGGGCCAGCGGGCCGGGGAGCCTGGCCGATGGGGAGGGGATGAGATGCGCACGCGCCTGATGGGGCTGGTGGCGGCTGGGTTCCTGGCCGCGTTGGGGGTGCCGCAGGAGGCGGCGGCGCAGAAGGTGCTGCGGGTGGCGCCGATCACCGATGTGCAGCTGCTGGACCCGGTGTTCGGCAGTGCCTGGGTGAACACGGTGGCCGGGCAGATGATCTATGAGACGCTGTTCGCCTGGGACAGCAAGATGGTGCCGCAGCCGCAGATGGTGGAGCGGTGGACCACCTCGGCGGATGGGCTGACCTGGACGTTCGTGCTGCGCGAGGGGCTGCGGTTTCATGATGGGCAGGCGGTGAGCACGGCGGATGTGGTGCCGAGCATGCAGCGCTGGATGCAGCTGGCGAATTCGACGATGCGGGAGGTGACGGCGAGCCTGACCGCCGCGGATGACAGGACGCTGGTGTGGACGCTGAAGCGGCCGTTTCCGCTGATGCTGGATGCGATCGGGGCCGCACCTTCGCGCATGCCGGCGATCATGCGGGCGAAGGATCTGGCGGAGGGGGACAAGCCGGTGACGACGGCCATCGGGTCTGGGCCGTTCCGGTGGGTGGCTTCGGCGCGGCTGTCTGGGTCGAAGGCGGTTTGGGAGAAGAATACGGATTACAGGCCGCGCAGCGAGCCGATGGACGGGCTTTCGGGCGGGCGCATCGTGAAGGTGGACCGGGTGGAGTGGCAGGTGATCCCGGATCCCGCCACGGTGGCCGCGGCGTTGCAGCGGGGCGAGGTGGATCTGTGGGAGCGGCCCTCGATCGATCTGGTGCAGCTGCTGGCGCGGAATCCGGCGATCAAGATGGAGAAGCTGACGCCGATTGCCACGCAATCGATGTTGCGGCCGAATTCGTTGTATCCGCCGTTCAACGATGTGCGCGCGCGGCAGGCGCTGAACTATGCGATCGAGCAGGCCGACCAGATGGCGGCCGGGTATGGCGACGAGAGCATCTGGCGGCGGTGCAACAGCTTCTTCATCTGCGGCGGGCCGTATGGCACCGAGGTGGGTGCGGAGGGGTTCAAGCAGGATTTCGCCAAGGCGCGCGAATTGCTGAAGGCCAGTGGCTACGCGGGGGAGAAACTGGTTTTCATCTCCACTAAGGACATCCCGTGGATCGGCAACCAGGCGGAGGTGTCTGCGGATGCGCTGAAGAAGGCCGGGTTCAACATCGAGATGGTGTGGAGCGACTGGGCGACGACGGCGCAGCGGATGCAGAACCAGAACCCGCCGGACAAGGGTGGGTGGAATATCTGGATGGTGACGAGCACCGGGCCGGTGATGGGGCATCCGCTGAACAATCCAGGGATCAACATGGATTGTTCGAAGCGCAACTTCTCCGGCTGGCCGTGCGACGAGGGTGTGGAGGTGCTGCGAAAGGCGTTCCTGGAGGCGAGCGAGGCGGAGCGGCCGGCGGCGCTGGAGAAGCTGCACCGGGCGTTGGCGGGGGCCTCGCCGTATCGGGTGATGGGGCAGGCGGAGCAGCTGGTGGCGTTCCGCAAGGAAGTGACGGGGTTTCGGTCTTCGCCGATCATCGTGTTCTGGGGGATCGACAAGGAGTGAGCGGGTTCGCGCCGTGGGATGACGGGGAGGCACGGGCGCTGCTGGCGGGGCTGGGGCGTGGGCAGGACAAGGTGCTGCCCATGCTGCAGGCGTTGCAGGCCCGGTATGGCTATGTGCATGCCGAGGCGGTGGGGCTGGTGGCGGCGGCGGTGAATGTGTCCCGCGCCGAGGTGCATGGGGTGGTGACGTTCTACCATGATTTCCGGACGGCGTTGCCGGCGGGGCGGGTGATCCGGCTGTGCCGGGCGGAGGCGTGCCAGGCGGTGGGGTGCGAGGCGCTGGTGGACGAGGCGGCGCGGCTGGGGGTGGTGGTGGACGGGCCCGCCTCGGGGGGCGTGGCGGTGGAGACGGTGTACTGCCTCGGCAATTGCGCGCTGGGGCCGGCGGCGCTGGTGGGGGAGGAACTGGTGGGGTTGCTGGATTTGGATGGGCTGCGGGCGTTGGTGGCGGGGGCGTGAGCGTGCGGGTGTTGGTGCCTGGCGATGCGGCGGCGCGGTCGGTGGGGGCCGAGGCGGTGGCGCGGGCGTTCGCGGCGGCGGGCGTGGACGTGGTGCGGACGGGGTCGCGCGGGTTGCTGTGGCTGGAGCCGTTGGTGGAGGTGGAGAGCGCGAACGGACGATTTGGGTTCCGCAATGTTCGGGCGGGGGATGTGGCGGGGTTGGTGGCTTCGGGGTTTGCTGCTTCGCATGCGTTGGCGGTGGGGGTGGTGGAGGAGCTGCCTTGGTTGCGGCGGCAGGCCCGGCTGACGTTTGCGCGGGTGGGGGTGGGGGATCCGCTGTCGCTGGCGGCGTATCGGGCGCAGGGGGGATTGGCGGGGCTGACGGCGGCGCGGGCGATGGGGCCGGACGCGGTCGTGGCGGCGGTGGTGGACTCCGGGTTGCGCGGGCGGGGTGGGGCGGGGTTTCCGACCGGGGTGAAGTGGCGGACGGTGGCCGGGGCGGTGGCCGACCAGAAGTATGTGGTTTGCAATGCGGATGAGGGGGACAGCGGGACGTTCGCCGACCGGATGCTGATCGAGGGCGATCCCTTCGTGCTGATCGAGGGGATGGCGATCGCGGGGCTGGCGGTGGGGGCGAGCCACGGGTTCATCTATCTGCGCAGCGAGTATCCGCGGGCGGAGGCGGTGCTGCGGGCGGCGCTGGGGATCGCGCGGGCGGAGGGGGTGTTGGGGGCGGAGTTCGATATCGAGCTGCGGATGGGGGCTGGGAGCTATATCTGCGGCGAGGAGACGGCGCTGCTGGAGAGCCTGGAGGGGCGGCGCGGGGTGGTGCGGGCCAAGCCGCCGCTGCCGGCGTTGCAGGGGTTGTTCGGGAAACCCACCGTGGTGAACAACGTTCTGTCGCTGGCGGCGGTGCCGTGGATTCTGGCGCATGGGGCCGAGGCCTATGCGGCGCTGGGGACCGGGCGGTCGCGCGGGACGCTGGCGGTGCAGCTGGCGGGGAATGTGAAGCGCGGCGGGTTGTTCGAGCTGCCGTTCGGGATTTCGCTGCGCGAGGTTGTGGACGGGATCGGCGGCGGCACGCGCAGTGGCCGGCCGGTGCGGGCGGTGCAGGTCGGCGGGCCGCTGGGGGCGTATCTGCCGGCTTCGCTGCTGGACACGGCGCTGGACTATGAGGCGATGGTGGCGGTGGGCGGGATGCTGGGGCATGGCGGTGTCGTGGTGTTCGACGACACGGTGGACATGGCGCGGCAGGCGCGCTTCGCCTTTGAATTCTGCGCCAAGGAAAGCTGCGGCAAGTGCACGCCGTGCCGGATCGGGGCGGTGCGCGGGGTGGAGGTGGTGGACCGGATCATCGCCGGGAACGCCGGCGAGATCGCGGTGCTGGAGGATCTGGCGGCGCTGATGACCGATGCCTCCCTGTGCGCGATGGGCGGGCTGACGCCGCTGCCGGTGCTGAGTGCGTTGAAGCATTTTCCCGAGGATTTCCGCCGGGCTTTGGCGGCGTGAGGAGTGTGGCATGGGGCTGATCCGGGAGACCGATTTCGGCACGCCGGTGCGGCAGGGCGAGACAACCGTTTCGCTGGTGATCGACGGGCAGCGCGTGAGCGTGCCGGCGGGGACCAGCGTGATGGCGGCGGCGATGCACGCGGGCACGAAGATTCCGAAGCTGTGCGCCACCGACAGCCTGGAGCCGTTCGGGTCTTGCCGGCTGTGCCTGGTGGAGATCGAGGGGCGGCGGGGGACGCCGGCTTCCTGCACCACGCCGGCCGAGGAGGGGATGGTGGTGCGCACCCATTCCGAGCGGCTGGGCAAGCTGCGGCGCGGGGTGATGGAGCTGTACATCTCCGACCATCCGCTGGATTGCCTGACCTGTTCGGCGAACGGGGATTGCGAGCTGCAGGACATGGCCGGGGCCGTCGGGCTGCGCGAGGTGCGCTATGGCTATGAGGGCGCCAACCATTTCGATGGCGTGAAGGACGAGAGCAACCCGTATTTCAGCTACGACCCGGCCAAGTGCATCGTGTGCAATCGCTGCGTGCGGGCGTGCGAGGAGGTGCAGGGGACCTTCGCGCTCACCATCGCCGGGCGCGGCTTCGACAGCCGGGTGGCGCCGGGGCCGACGGACTTCCTGGGCAGCGAGTGCGTATCCTGCGGCGCCTGCGTGCAGGCCTGCCCAACGGCGACGCTGATCGAGAAGAGCGTGGTGGCGATGGGGCAGCCGGAGAAATCCGTTGTGACCACCTGCGCCTATTGCGGCGTGGGGTGTTCGTTCAAGGCGGAGCTGCAGGGCGACCGGGTGGTGCGGATGGTGCCGCACAAGCAGGGCGGCGCGAATGAGGGGCATTCCTGCGTGAAGGGGCGGTTTGCCTGGGGCTATGCCACGCATCGGGATCGGATCACCAAGCCGATGATCCGTGGCTCCATCCATGAGCCGTGGCGCGAGGTGAGTTGGGCCGAGGCGATCGGGCATGCGGCATCGGAGTTCAAGCGGCTGCAGGCGACGCATGGGCGCGATGCGGTGGGGGCGATCAGTTCCTCGCGCTGCACCAACGAGGAAGTGTTCCTGGTGCAGAAGCTGGTGCGCGGGGCGCTGGGCAACAACAACATCGATACCTGCGCGCGGGTGTGCCACGCGCCGACGGGGTATGGGCTGAAGACGACGTTCGGCACCTCGGCCGGGACGCAGGATTTCAAGAGCGTTGCGAAGGCGGATGTGATCCTGGTGATCGGGGCGAACCCGACCGATGGGCACCCGGTGTTCGCCTCGCGCATGAAGCGGCGGCTGCGGCAGGGGGCGAAGCTGATCGTGGCCGATCCGCGGCGGATCGACCTAGTGCGCTCGCCGCATATCGAGGCGTCGCACCACCTGCAATTGCTGCCGGGCAGCAACGTCGCTTTCGTGAACGCGATGGCGCATGTGGTGGTGACGGAAGGGCTGGTGGACGAGGCGTTCGTGCGCGAGCGCTGCGACCTCGGGGATTTCGAGGCCTGGGCGCGGTTCGTGGCGCTGGCGGAGAATGCGCCGGAGGAGACCGAGCGGTTCACAGGGGTGCCGGCGGCGGAGCTGCGCGCGGCGGCGCGGCTGTATGCCACGGCGGGGAATGGCGCGATCTACTACGGGCTGGGCGTGACCGAGCACAGCCAGGGTTCCACCATGGTGATGGGCATGGCCAACCTGGCGATGGCGACCGGGAATATCGGGCGCGAGGGCGTGGGGGTGAACCCTTTGCGCGGGCAGAACAACGTGCAGGGCGCCTGCGACATGGGCAGCTTCCCGCACGAGTTTTCCGGATATCGGCATGTGGCCGATGACGCGACGCGGGAGATGTTCGAGGCGATTTGGGGCCGGGCGCTGGATGGCGAGCCGGGCCTGCGCATTCCCAACATGCTGGATGAGGCGATCGGAGGTGGGTTCAAGGGGCTCTACATCCAGGGCGAGGACATCGCGCAATCTGATCCGAACACGCAGCACGTGACCGCGGCGCTGCGGGCGATGGAATGCGTGGTGGTGCAGGACCTTTTCCTGAACGAAACGGCGCAGTTCGCGCACGTGTTCCTGCCGGGCGCCTCCTTCCTGGAGAAGGACGGCACCTTCACCAATGCGGAGCGGCGCATCAACCGGGTGCGCAAGGTGATGGAACCGCTGGCGGGCATGGCGGAGTGGGAGGTGACTTCGGCCCTTGCCACTGCGCTGGGTTTCCCGATGCGGTACAGCCATCCCAGCGAGATCATGGACGAGATCGCCCGCGTGACGCCGAGCTTTGCCGGCGTGAGCTATGAGGTGCTAGAGGCGAAGGGCTCCGTGCAGTGGCCGTGCAATGCGTCGGCCCCCGAGGGGACGCCGATCATGCATGTGGATCGGTTCGTGCGTGGCAGCGGCAAGTTCATGATCACCGAGTTCGTGCCGACGGAGGAGCGCACCGGGCCGCGCTTCCCGCTGATCCTGACCACGGGGCGCATTCTGAGCCAGTACAATGTGGGCCAGCAGACACGGCGCACGGCGAACACGGCGTGGCATGACGAGGATGTGCTGGAGATCCATCCCTTCGATGCCGAAAGCCGCGGCATCTCGGATGGCGACCTGGTGGCGCTGGCCAGCCGGTCTGGCGAGGTTTCGCTGCGGGCCGTGGTGTCGGAACGGATGCAGCCGGGCGTGGTGTACACCACCTTCCACCATGCCCGCACCGGGGCCAACGTGATCACCACCGACTATTCCGATTGGGCCACGAATTGCCCGGAATACAAGGTGACGGCGGTGCAGGTGCGGCGCACCAATGCGCTGTCCCGCTGGCAGGAGACGCATGAGCAGGAGGCCGGGCAGCTGCGCCGGATCGCGCCTGCCGCCGAATAGCGCGGCACCCACCCGGCTGGTGCACGGCGAGGCGCTGCGCTTCGAGGGTGGGGCCGTGGCGCGCGTGCCGGTGGAGGTGGCGGCCGAGGTGCCGGTGAACCTGGTGTATGCCACGCTGCCGCATGCGGTGATGATGGCAACGCCCGCGGACCTGGAAGACTTTGCCTATGGGTTCAGCCTGACCGAGGGCGTGATCGCGGCGGCGGCGGAGATCCGCGGCGTGTCGCTGCGCGAGGTGCCGCGCGGGATCATGCTGGAGGTGGAGCTGGTGCCGGCGGCGCTGCGGCGGCACATGGCGCGGCGGCGTTCGATGGCGGGGCGCACGGGGTGCGGGATCTGCGGCATCGAGAGCCTGGAGGATTTGCCGCAGGGGCGGAAGGTGGCGCCCGGGCCCGCGATCGCGCCGGCGGCGATCCGCGCGGCGCTGCTGGGGCTGGAGGCGCTGCAGGTGCTGAACCAGGCGACGCGCGCGGTGCATGCGGCGGCGTGGTGCGACGCGGCGGGCGCGATCGTGGCGCTGCGCGAGGATGTTGGCCGGCACAATGCGCTCGATAAGCTGATCGGCGCCTGCCTGCGCGGCGGGATCGGGCCGGTGGGCGGCTTCGTGCTGCTGACCAGCCGGGCGTCGTTCGAGATGGTGGAGAAGGCGGCGTCGTTCGGGGCCGGCACGGTGGTGGCGATCTCCGCCCCCACCTCCCTGGCGGTGGAGCGGGCGGCGGCGCTGGGGATCGCGCTGGTGGCGGTGGCGCGGCCGGATGGGGCGGTGCGGTTCACGCCGGGAGAGCAGGGATGACGGAGACGGCGCGGCTGGCGTGGATGGCGGGCCGGATTGCGGCCGCCTTCGATGCCTTGCCGGAAGAGCATGCTGCGGCAGCGATTGCGGCGCACATCAACCAGTTCTGGGCCGCGCCGATGCGGCGCGGGCTGCTGGCGGCCGACCCCGCCGGGCTGACGCCGCGGGTGCGGCAGGCCCTGGCGTTGGTGCGGCCGCCGCGCGCGGGTCAGTAGCGTCGTTGCGAGCGGCCCTGGCGGCCGTAGCCGCCATCGCTGCGCTGGTTTTGTGACTGGTCGTAGAGATAGCCGCCGCCAGCGCCGACGCCGGCGCCGAGCAGGGCGCCCAGCCCGGCATTGCCGCTGAAGGAGCCGAGCAGGCCGCCGACGCCGGCGCCGCCAAGGGCGCCAACCGCGGTGCGCTGCTGGGTGCTGTTCATGCCTTCGCAGCCGGCCAAGCCGAGTCCGGCAGCGAGCACGGCGACCATTCGCAGGTTTCGGGTCATGGGTGGTCTCCCTTTCAGCGCTGGCGGGCGGCGCGGCCGGCGGCCACGGGTGGGCAGGGGTAGCGGGCCTGGGCCCAGCGCAGGAAGCCGTCCAGCGCCGGTTCCTCCGCGAAGCGCGGCGTGGCGCGGGCCCATTGGGCGAAGTCCACCCCGGATTCGGCGATGCTCGGGCGGCGCTCCGGCAGGCAGAAGAGCTGGCGGAGCGGCGTTCCGGCGGGGTGGGTCAGGGCGTGGTACTGGGCGGCGGCGTTGATGAAGCCCTGGCAGTAGGCAATCGCCTCCAGCCGCGGCACGCCGCCCCAGGCGGGATCGCAGACGGCGGCGAGGTCGCGCACCGTTTCCACATGGGTGGTGGGGCCGGCGCCCGGCGGTGGTGGCTGGGCGAGGGCCGGGGTGGCGGCGAGGGCGAGCAGCGCGGCCAGGCTGGTGCCGAGGCGCATGGGCGGATCCTCCACGGGGTTCCGCAGGGAAGCGCGCCGGGGCCGGCATGGTTCTCGGGGTCATCCGCCCAGGGTGCGATCCTGCCGGCGGTACCAGTCCAGGGCCCCGTGCAGGTGCGCGGGGGCGAAATCGGGCCAGAATTCCTCGATCACGTGGAAGTCGGCATAGACCGACTGCACCGGCAGGAAGCCGCTGAGGCGCCGCGCGCCACCCCAGCGCACGATGAGGTCCAGGCGCGAGACCTCCTGCGAGCGCAGTTCGCCCTGGCGCAGCCCGGCGAGGTCCCAATCCCAGCCGTAGTTCACCAGGAAGTTCACCCGCATGCCGTTGCCGCGGCGCTGGCGGAACGGCAGGAGGGCGGCGGGGAACTGGGCGGAGGTTTCGTCGCCCAGCACCAGCAGGGCGCAGCGCGGCGCGATGGCCTCGGCGAAGCCGGTGCAGGCGGCGCGGAAGCGCTCCGTCTGGGCGGTGGGGCGGCGGGTGTTGTCCTGGGTGAAGCCGTAGACCGAGACTTCCCCGATGCCGAGCTCCAGGCAGAGGTTGAACAATGCCAGGCCGGGGTCGATGCCGTGCACATAGCCTTCCTCGCGCGCCAGGCCGCGGGCCTCCGCCCAGCGGCGGTTGCCGTCGGGGATGAAGCCGATATGGCGGGGCAGGGGCTTGGGCATGGCGCGCTCGCGGGTGATCCGGGCGGAGAACGCGCGAGAGCAGGGGCGGGCCGCTCAACAGCCCGTCAAAGTCAGATGAACTGCCCGCGCAGAAAGCCCAGGGCGGGTAGCGGCTGCCAGCCGCGCGGCAGGTCGGCACGGCGCATGGGGGCGACGGAATAGCGCGGCGGCGGCTGGCGGCTGCCACTGAGGAAGGTGGAATGGGCCGCCACCTGCGCCTCCCGCCAGGCGCGGTCTTCCAGGGCGGCGGCGCGGCTTGGGTAGATGTTGGCGACCTTGGAGAGCTTGCCGATGGAAGCGATCACGGCCCACATCGTGTCGTCCCGCGCGCGGGGGAGGGCGACGACCTCGCTCATGGCCGCGCCCCGGCGGCACTTGCCTCGGGGGTATCTCCCGGAATCGGACCTGGCATCGGCACCTCGTCCATCGTCCTGTCACAAATGATAGCGGCGGGCGCCGGCGCGTCCAGCGTTATCAGAGACCTGAGATGGGGGGCATGGTGGCCTGGAACAACGGGGTGGCGGTGGCGGCGTCGAACCAGGCTGCCAGAGCGGGGCGGCCCAGGCGCCACGCCCAGGCGGTGTGGCGGCGCTCGCAGTAGCCCAGCGCGCAGGCCAACGCGAGGCGGGCGGTTGCGTGGCGGGGCAGGGCGGCCTCCAGCCGGTCGGCGGTGCGGTTGGCGCGGGTTTGCTCCAGCGCGATCACGCCGGGGGAGCGTTCGTGCGGCGGGCGGCGCAGCTCGCGGTTCCAGACCGCGATGCCGTCCAGCAGGCCGATGGCCTGGCCGAGCTCGGTGAGGCCGGCGGGGGTTTCGGGGATCAGGCGCGGGCCCGCGTGCAGGCGGTCGAGATGGGTGAGGATCAGCAGGGTTTCGGTGAGCGCGGTGCCGTCGGCCAGCACCAGCGTGGGCACGCGGCCGACGGGGTTGTGCGGCAGCAGGAGGGAGGCGGGGTCGCGCAGGGTGGTTTCCTGCTCCGTGATCCCCGCGATCTCTAGCTCGCGCCAGGCGATGCGGACCATGCGGGCGTAGGGGGAGCCGGGGACGTAGTGAAGAGTCAGCATAGGAAGAGTCTTCTTTTTCTGAAGAAAAAGAAGCAAAAAGACTTTTGTGACTTTGCACGCGTGCCGGTCGGCCGGCACGCGTGCAAGTTCGGGAAAGTTTTTTGGTTCTTTTTTTCAAAAAAGAACATTCTTGCTTCCTACGCCGCCAGCGCCCGCCCGAACACGCTGGGGTCGATATTGCCGCCGCTCAGCACGAGCCCGACCACCTTGCCCTTCGCGTCGAACTTGCCGGCGAGCAGGGCGGCCAGGCACACCGCGCCGCCGGGTTCCACCACCAGCTTCAGGTGGGCGAAGGCGAACTTGATGGCGGCCAGCACTTCGGCGTCCGTCACGGCCAGGCCGCCGGCCAGGCGCGGGCGGTTGACGGCGAAGGTGAGCTTGCCCGGCGAATGGGCCAGCAGCGCGTCGCACAGGGTGGAGCCGCCGGGGGTGTTGGTCTCGCGGTTGCCGGAGACGAGGGAGCGGCCGGTATCGTCCCAGCCTTCGGGTTCCACGGCGTAGAGGCGGGTATCGGGCGAGGCGCCTTCCACGGCCAGCGCACAGCCGGCAATGAGGCCGCCGCCGCCGGTGCAGGCGAGCATGGCATCCATGGTGAAGCCGGCCTCGCGCGCATCCTCCACCAGTTCCAGGGCCAGCGTGCCCTGGCCGGCGATGACGTGCGGGTGGTCGAAGGGCGGGACCATGGTGGCGCCGGAGGCTTCGGCGTGGGCGCGGGTCATGCCCTCGCGGTCGTCCTTCATGCGGTCGTAGCGGCGGATTTCGGCGCCCCAGCGCTGGGTGCTCTCGACTTTGATGGCGGGTGCGTCGTCGGGCATGAAGATGGTGGCGCGGGCGCCCACGGAGGCGGCGGCGTAGGCGGTGGCCTGGGCGTGGTTGCCGGAGGAATGGGTGACGACGCCGGCGCGGCGCTGGGATTCGCTGAGCTGCAGGATGGCGTTGCTGGCGCCGCGCAGCTTGAAGCTGCCGGTGCGCTGCAGCGGTTCCGGTTTCAGCAGGATGGTGCCGCCGGTGATCTTGTCCAGCCAGGGGTTGCGCAGCATGGGGGTGCGGACCACGAGCGGGGCGATGCGGGCGCGGGCGGCCTGCACGTCCTCGTAGGTTGGCATCTGGTCGAAGCTGGCGGGCTGGTTCATGGGCTGGGGTCCCGGAGGGGGGCGTGCGGGCGCGGCATCTGGGCGGCGGGCTGCTCGCCGTGGCGGCCGATGGCACGATACAGGCGGAATTGCTCCGCCGCCATCCCGTGCCGGCCGCGGCTGAGGGTGGCGATCTGCTGCGGGGCGGTGAGGTCGTCGCTGCCCAGGCGGTCGTCGCGCCGGGTGCTGTGCAGCAGCAGCAGCGGCCGGCCGGCGAGGGCGGGGCGGGCATCCGGCAGGCGGAACAGGGCCCAGCGGCCTTCCAGGCCCACCACGGCGATGTCGGGCGGCAGCAGGCGGGCGAGCAGGGCGGCGTGGCCGTAATTGGTGGTGGCGACGATGCCGATGCCCTCCCGCCGGGCGGTGGCGGCGATGTCGGTGGCCAGTGCCTCCCACCCCGCCAGGCGCAGCAGGGTGGGGTCGAGCGCCAGGGGCAGGGCGAGCGGGGCCAGCGTGGCCTGGGTCCAGGTCGCGGCGGTCATGGCCAGGCCGAGGGCGAGGCCGGGGCGGAGCCAGCGTCGCCAGCGCGCGGCCAGGGTGGGGGCGATGCCGGCGGCGGCGATGCAGGCGGCGGGGTAGGCGATGCCGGGCCAGTTGCCCTGCACCCGCTCGCCCAGGGCATGCAGGGTGAACACCACGGCGGGCATGGCCGACAGCCCGGCGATCAGCACCCAGCCCGGCCGGTCGCGCGTGCCCCGGCGGATGGCGGCGAGGATGCCGGCGGCGCAGAGCACGGCGATCGCCGGGGTGGCCAGGGCCAGCTGGCTGCCGGCCAGCTCCGCCAGGAATTGCAGCGCGCGCAGCGGCGGCACCTCGCCGCCACGGCCGCCCTGCTTGAGGATGCTGGCCCAGCCATGCGCCGCGTTCCAGGCCAGCACCGGTGCCACGACGGCGGCGGCCAGGGCGGCGCCGGCCCAAAGCGGCCAGGAAAGCAGCCAGCGCCGGTGGGGGGGCATGGCCAGCACCCAGAGCAGGATGGGGGGCGTGATCAGCAGGGCGGAATACTTGCTGGCCCCGGCCGCGCCGATGAACAGCCCGGCGGCGAGCCACCAGCGCGCATCGGCGCCGGCCTGCAGGCGGCCCAGCGCCCAGATCGCGGCGGTCCAGAAGAACAGCAGCGGAGTGTCCGGGGTCATCGTCACGCTGCCGGCGCCGAACAGCAGGGTGGCGTTGAGCAGGGCGGCGGCGAGCACGCCGGCCTGCCGCCG
>JBIKOJ010000292.1:0-4942 GCA_044358135.1 Acetobacteraceae bacterium
CGGCACAAAGAAGAAGTCGCTCTCCCCCTCGGGCTTGGCGAGATCCGGGATGATCCCCTGGTTGATCCGATGTGCACTGGTGATGATCCGGCTCTGGGCTGCCTGCCGGAACACCTCCGTCAAGCGGACCACCGGCACCGCGGCCGAGGCGATGATGTCGGCGAGGACCTGGCCGGGCCCGACCGAGGGCAACTGGTCGATATCACCGACCACCAGCAGAGCCGCCTCAGGGGGCACGGCTTTCAGCAGCGCTTGCATCAGCATCACATCGACCATCGAGGTCTCGTCGATCACCAGCAGTTCGCACTCCAGGGGATGCTCCTCGCCGCGCTTGAAGCTCCCGGTCTTCGGATCGGTCTCAAGGAGGCGGTGTATGGTCTTCGCCTCATACCCGGTGGCTTCGGTCATCCGCTTGGCGGCCCGGCCGGTCGGCGCGCACAGGAGCATTTCGACGCCCTTGGCCGCGAGGATACGCAGGATGGCGTTGACGATGGTGGTCTTGCCCACCCCCGGTCCGCCGGTGAGCACCGTCACCTTTGAGGCAAGCGCCAGTCGGATGGCCGCATCCTGGCTGGGCGCCAGGGTCAGCCCGGTCTTCTGCTCGATCCACGGCAATGCCTTGTCCGCATCAATCGCCGCCCACGGCAGCGCGCCTCCGAGCAGGCCCTGGATCCGCTCGGCAATTCGTCGCTCGGCGCTGTAGAGCCCGCCCAGGAACACGCAGGGCGTGTCACCCACCGTGTCCGCGACGACGGTGCCTTCGGCCAGCTCGAGTTCCAGCGCCATCTGCACCAGTTCGCGCGGCACCTCGAGCAGCTCCACGGCCAGCGGCCCGAGCTCATCCACTGGCAGGCCACAATGCCCTTCGTCCATGGCCTCGGTCAGAGCATAGGAGATCCCGGCACGGACACGGATCGGGGCCGTCTTCTCGATGCCCAGCTTCATGGCGATGGCATCTGCGGTCTTGAAGCCGATGCCGCGAATGTCGCGCGCCAGACGGTAGGGGTTCTCGGTCATCACTTGGACGGCGTTCATGCCATATGTCTTGTAGATCCGAACCGAGCGCGCCGTGCCGACGCCGCGGCTGTGCAGGAACACCATGATCTCGCGGATCACCTTCTGCTCGGCCCAGGCGTCGGTGATCCGCTTCGCGCGCACTGCACCGATGCCGGTGACCTCGCGCAGGCGATCAGGTTCGGCCTCGATGACGTCGAACACCTTCTCGCCGAACGCCTTGACCATCTTCTTGGCGTAAACCGGGCCGATGCCACGGATCATGCCGGAGCCCAGATACTTCTCGATACCCTCGATGGAACTCGGCGCTGAGGTGCGCATGAAGCGCGCCTTGAACTGCTGACCATGGGTGCGGTCGTTGATCCACTCGCCCGATGCCGTGATCCACTCGCCGGCGGATATAATGGCAGCGTGGCCGACCACCGTCACCAGATCCCGGTGTCCCCGCGCCTTGGCCCGCAGGACGCAGAAGCCATTCTCGGCGTTGTGATAGGTCACCCGCTCGACCAGGCCGGCGAGGATTTCAAGCTCCTGCGATCCGCGCTGATCGTTCACGAGGTCCTGGCGCCTGGCTCATGTTGTCCAGGCCGCACCCTACTGGCCCTTCGTTCGACGCCAGTCCCACGGCATCTGGAATGTCCCGGCCCAGAGCCCCAGCTTCGCCTTTTGGGCGCGTTCCTCCGCGGGAACGTACACCACCGAAAATCGCCGGAAGGCCATTGCCCAGCCATTCGCGACCATCCACTGGTTGATGTCCACGCCCGCCTTGAAGCAGACGGCGAGCGTGCGACGATACCGGTCCAGGCCCTGCGCCTCGCACCGAACCTGCGAGCGACCGAGTTGCCGTGTCAGCGCCAGGCTCGCCGCGTCGCCGCACTGCCAGACGGCGCCATTGGCGCGGGCGCATAGTTGGCCGCCTTCCGGCGCGTCAATGCCGTGGAGGCGGATGCGCGTTCCACTGACGTCGATCGTGTCGCCGTCAATCACGGTGGCTACACCGGTGATGAGTGGATTCCCTGCGGCGGGAGAGAACATCGCCGCAGCCAGTCCCAATGCCAATACAGCAGCTCGCATTACAGCCGCTTAGCCGCCCAGATCACGCGTCCAATGATCTTCACTTCTTCGGCCTCACGCTCATAGGTCTGGTACTCCGGATTGACGGATTTGATGATCACCTTGGGCGGGTCCGAGTGTGGCACATGCTCGACGCGCTTGGCGACCAAGCCCATGCCATCCCAGATCACAAAGATCCCCGGCGGTGTCGGTATCCGCTGACTGGTATCAACCAGGATACGGTCACCCGTTGAAAGCTGTGGCTCCATCGAATCGCCGTCGATGGTGATGATGTGCAGGTTCTCCGGCCTTGCGCGAAATTCGTGGCGGATGACCGGGTCGGGGAACATCCACGTCCCCTTCGCCTCCTCCAGCCCCTCCTGCAGGGCGCCAGGGCCGGCGGAGGCGCGCACGTCGATCTCGGTCACTGCCACGAAGCCAGAGAGCGAGAAGCGCTCGCGCTGTACCGGCCCTAGTGCGCCGGGAGGCGTCACAGGACCAGCACGCGAGCGGCTTTCAACCTCGGGACGGAGGTCGTCTGGCGAGACGCCGAGCAAGGCGGCGAGGTCCTCGCGCACATCCTCCGGCAGCACCTTTGGTGTTCCGCGATAGAGATACTGATGAAGATACGCATCGTTTTTGTTGATCGTGCGCGACGCGTTCTTCAGATCGGTGTCGGAAGCCTGGATCAGCCGCATGATTCTGAGGCGGATCGGGTCGAGTTCCACGGGCTAACTCCCTGATGCAACATACATAGGGAATAGCCTATTTTTCCAGTTTGACAAGAGCGGTGGGCGCGCATTCCTATGCGCGTCATGCGAACGTTTAGAGAACAATTTGTCGATCGGGTGGAGGCGTTCCTGGCCCAGTCAGGAATGCGCCCTACGGACTTTGGCAGAGAGTCAATGGGCGATCCCAGTTTTATCACGCATTTGCGCCGCGGCAGGTCCCCTAGCCTGGACACGGCGGATCGCGTGAATGCCTTCATCGAGCGATTGGAATCCGAGCAGGCCAAGCGGGTGCGGGGAGGATAACTCTGTGGATAACGATCCTATCCCGTTGCCCCGTCAGGTTCTTCACCTCAACCAGATCCAACTCGGCCGGCGCTGGTCCCTGAGCCCGCGGACGCTGGAGCGGTGGCGCTTCCACGGCACCGGGCCGAGCTACCTCAAGGTCGGCGGCCGGGTGCTCTACCGCATCGTGGACATCGAGGCATTCGAGGCGATGCGGCTGAACAACGCCACTCCCATCCACTTCACCCAGAAGGAGCATGCCCGATGCTCATGACCATCGACGCGCCGACGGCGCCCCCGCCGCCAGATCGCATTCTGACCCACGAGCAAGACCTGGTGCGCTGGCTGTCGACCGCGCAACCCGGCGAGCAGTTCGTCTACCACCGCGGTTTCCTGGTAATCGACATGTCGAGCAGCGCCTCCAACCTGCAGCCGCCGCAGCGCGAGATGGTGCAGCAGGTCGCGAGCCGTGTCGCCGACCTCGCGGCACGCGGCCTTGTGCAGGTCGTCCAGCGCCGCCATGGCGACGGTGACTGTAGCTACATCGCCATCGCCAGCAAGCGTCTCAACAGCGCGCGGCGCCGTCTCAGCCAGGGGATGCCCGGCCTCCAGGCGCAGAAGGTGGCACGATGAGCATGTTCGCGCCGGTCGGCCCGGTCGACCTCGCAGCTCCGCCCAGCCTGCCCTCGGGCGGCCTGGCGCTGCACGGCATCCCCCACCTCTCGCCCTCCAGCATCAACGCCTATGTGGCCCAGCCAGCAGCCTGGGTGATGGAGCGGCTGCTGCAGCGGCGCGCACCAGTCGGAAGTGCCGCCCATCGTGGCACCGCCGCTGAGGCCGGCATTGTGATGGGTCTGTTGGATCCCACGGCGGCCATCACGGACTGTGTGGCCCACGCGCTGACAACATTCGATCAGCTGACCGCGCTGTCCGCCGATCCGTCGGTGGCGAAGGAACGTGACGGCATCCCCGGCATGGTGGCGACCGCCATCCCGGAGCTGCGGCAGTACGGGATCCCGCAAACCCAGCTGCGCGTGGATCGGCAGATCCCCGGCATGCCAGCCCCAATCGTCGGCTATCTCGACCTGCACTGGCCCGAGCACGGGCTGACGCTCGACATCAAGACCACCCATCGCATCCCGAGCAAGATCAGCACCAACCACGCGCGCCAGGTCGGGCTCTACGTGCACGGCACCAACCACCAGGCGCGTGTCGCCTACTGCTCGCCCAAGCGCATCGCCGTCTACGCGCTCGTCGACGCGGTGCGGCCGGTAGAGGAAGCCGTGACGATCGCCCAGCGCATGGACCGCTTCCTGGCCATCAGTCCGGATCCGAAGGTCCTGGCGGCGCTGCTGGTGCCGGATGCCGACCACTACTTCTACGCCAACCCCATCGCAGCCGCGCATCGCCGAGAGGTCTACGGCCTCTGACGGCCGACGGTCTCTGCGCGCAGCGACGACCTTTTCCCCAACAGCCACAGCAAAGGGCACTCCCATGGCTTTCATAACGACACCGACCAGCGCCGGCGGCGGCGAGCGGCTTCCCATCCTCAAGTTCGATGCCCGCGCCGGGCGCCTGTTCATCATCGACCGCATCCAAGCGGCGGACGGCAACTGGATCAGCCAGCCGACCGACATCACCATGAGCCAGCCGCCATTCTGCGTGGATTTCGGCTCGCTCGAGGTGGGCTGGGCGCATTTCGCACCGGGTGGTGTGCCGCTCTGGACGGTCGACTACTACGGTCGCCCCCAACCGGCGCGTCCGGCATCCCCGGGCAATGACGACAAGAACCAGGCGCAGCAGTTCAAGCAGGCCTTCCGGGTGAAGGTCGCAGGCCAGGGCATCGGCGGCGTGCGCGAGTT
>JBIKOJ010000293.1:0-4937 GCA_044358135.1 Acetobacteraceae bacterium
CAGGGAGCGAGGGACACGGCGAGCAGCACCAGGGTGTAGAGGAAGACCTGGCGGCGGGTTTCGCGCGCCCCGGCCACCACGGGCAGCATGGGCACGCCGGCGCGGGCGTAGTCGGCATGGGCCCAGAGCGACAGCGCCCAGAAATGCGGCGGCGTCCAGAAGAAGACGATGGCGAACATCAGCAACGGCAGCACATCGAGCCCGCCGGTGACGGCGGCCCAGCCGATGACCGGCGGGAAGGCGCCGGCGGCACCGCCGATGACGATGTTCTGCGCGGTGCGGCGCTTCAGCCACATCGTGTAGATGAAGACGTAGAAGCCGATCGAGGCGGCCAGCACCAGGGCTGCGAAGACGTTGGTGGCCAGCGCCATCACCAGCACGGAGGCGACGGCGAGGAAGACGCCGAAGCCCAGCGCTTCCCCGGGCGCGATCCGCCCCGCCGGGATGGGCCGGTTGCGGGTGCGGCGCATCAGGATGTCGATGTCGCGGTCGTACCACATGTTGATGGCGCCGGCGGCACCGGCAGCGACCGTGATGCAGAGGATGGCGGTGGCGGCGAGCACCGGGTGCAGATGGCCAGGCGCGATCACCATGCCGATCCAGCCGGTGAAGACCACCAGCATCACCACGCGCGGCTTGAGCAGCGCGATCCAGTCGGACACCGAGGAGCTCGGCATCGTGGCGCTCAGAAGGTCGGGGGCGAGGGGGGCGGCACCGTCAAGGAGGGGGGCATTGCGCCCCCCTGTCTCGGCCAGTGCCTGGCTGGCGGTCTCGTTCATCACATTGCCCTGGGGGTCACCGGATACGGGGCAGGACCTCGTAGGTGTGGAACGCCGGCGGGGAGGACTGGGTCCACTCCAGCGTTGTCGCACCCTCGCCCCAGTAGTTGTCGGCCAGCCGCTCCTTGGAGGTGAAGGTGCGGTAGATGACATAGAGGAACAGGACCATGGAGGCGGCGCCGATATAGGCACCGATCGAGGCGACCATGTTCCAGCCGGCGAAGGCGTCGGGGTAATCGACATAGCGGCGCGGCATGCCGGCCAGGCCCAGGAAGTGCATCGGGAAGAAGGTGAGGTTCACGCCGACGAAGGTGACCCAGAAGTGCAGCTTGCCCAGCTGCTCCGGATACTGCCGGCCGCTCATCTTGCCGATCCAGTAGTAGAAGCCGGCGAAGATGCCGAACACGGCGCCGAGCGACAGCACGTAGTGGAAGTGGGCGATCACGTAGTAGGTGTTGTGCACGTACTGGTCGATGCCGGCATTGGAGAGCACCACGCCGGTGACGCCGCCGAGGGTGAACACGAAGATGAAGCCGACGGCCCAGAGCATGGGCGTCTTCATCTCGATGGAGCCGCCCCACATGGTGGCGATCCAGGAGAAGATCTTGATGCCCGTGGGCACGGCAATGATCATCGTGGCGGCCATGAAGTAGGCGCGGGTGTCCACGTCCATGCCCGAGATGAACATGTGGTGGGCCCAGACGACGAAGCCGACCACGCCGATGGCCACCATGGCATAGGCCATGCCGAGGTAGCCGAAGACCGGCTTGCGGCTGAAGGTGGAGATGATGTGGCTGATCACGCCGAAGGCCGGCAGGATCATGATGTACACCTCGGGATGGCCGAAGAACCAGAACAGGTGCTGGAACAGGACCGGGTCGCCGCCGCCGGAGGGCTCGAAGAAGGCGGTGCCGAAGTTGCGGTCGGTGATCAGCATGGTGATGGCACCCGCCAGCACCGGCACCGAGAGCAGCAGCAGGAAGGCGGTGACCAGCATCGCCCAGATGAACAGCGGCATCTTGTGCAGCGTCATGCCCGGGGCGCGCATGTTGAAGATGGTGGTGATGAAGTTGATCGCGCCGAGCAGCGAGGAGATGCCGGCAAGGTGCAGCGCGAACAGCACGAAATCGAGTGCGGGGCCGGACTGGTAGGTGGCATTGGCCAGCGGCGGATACAGCGTCCAGCCCGGGCCGGCGCCCTGGCCGACGAACTGGCCGGCCAGGATCAGCGCGAAGGCCGGCACCAGCAGCCAGAAGCTGATGTTGTTGAGGCGCGGGAACGCCATGTCCGGCGCGCCGATCATCAGCGGGATGAACCAGTTGCCGAAGCCGCCGATCAGCACGGGCATGACCGAGAAGAAGATCATCAGCAGGCCGTGCGAGGTGATGGCCGCGTTCCAGGCCTGGCCGGAGGAGAACACCTGCATACCCGGGGACTGCAGCTCCATGCGCATCAGCACGGAGATGATCAGGCCGACGATGCCGCCGACCAGCCCCAGGATGATGTAGAGGGTGCCGATATCCTTGTGGTTGGTGCTGAACAGCCAGCGTTGCGCGAAGCTGAGTTCGACATGGTGGTGATGGTCGTCGTGGCCGTGACCATGGCCGGCAGCGTGATCGTGTGCGCTCATGACTCTGCTCCTGCTGCCCTGTTCTACTGACGTACCGCGGCGAGCACGGCACCACCGTTGGGGGATCCCTGGGGGACGGATCCCTGGGCGGGTGCCGGGGCGGCCACTTCGCGGGTCGGGGCGGTCTCATTGGCGGCGAACTTCTTCTTCGCCTCCGCCAGCCAGGCGGTGAATTCGGCTTCCGGCAGGGCGCGCACCGCGATCGGCATGTTCGAGTGGTCCTCGCCGCAGATCTGGTTGCACTGGCCGTAGAAGGTGCCGGGGCGGTCGATGCGCACCCAGGTCTCGATGGTGCGGCCGGGGATGGCGTAGCGCTGCACGCCGAGAGCGGGGACGAAGAAGCTGTGGATCACGTCCGCGCTGGTGCTGAGGATGCGGATGTTCTTGCCGACGGGCAGCACCAGCGGCTCGTCCACGTCCAGCAGGCGGATGCCCTGCTGCCACTTGGTGCCCTTGGCATCGAGCGGGCGGCTGCCGAAGTTCAGGCCTTCCGCGTCGGTATAGGTGTATTCCCAGTACCACTGGCGGCCGGTGACCTTCACGGTCATGTCGGCGTCCTGCGTGCGGTCCTGGAAGTAGACCAGGCGGAAGCTGGGGATGGCGATCACCACCAGGATCAGCACCGGGATCACGGTCCAGGCCACTTCCAGCACGGTGTTGTGGCTGGTCTGGCTGGGGTTGGGGTTCTTGTCGGCGCTGAAGCGCCAGATCACGTAGGCCAGCAGCGCGCCCACGAAGATGGTGATCACGGTGATGATCACCAGCACGAGGTTGTGCAGGCTGTGGATGTCCCGCTGCACCGGGCTTGCGGCCGGTTGCATGCCCATCTGCCAGTTGCGCGGCAGGTCGGCGAGCGCGGGTTCCGCGAACGCCATGGCGAAGAGCGCGGTGCCGAGAGTGGCGAGGAAGGCGGCGGCAACCAGTCGCCGGAGAAGGGGCATCGTATGATCCATCCCGATGAGACGCACCGGCAGTGCACGCCGGGCCATGCAAGGATTTGGGCTACTCCGGCGCAGGACGGAGATCAAGGCCCGTGACCCAAAATAGGCGGGTTTTGCGGAAGCGCCACAGGGGTTTCGTCAGCCCGTGTGGCAGCCGCGCAAAAACGCGGCGGAAACGCGGACTGCACCTGCCGCAAACCCCGCTGCGGGCAGATGGGCCGGCTCAGATAGGGAGCCGGCTCAGTTGCCGAACTGGGCGAGGGTGAACAGCCCGAAGGGCGGCACCGGGGTGAAGCGGGCCCGGGCACGCTCCTCCGGGTTGAACAGCGCGTCCACCGCGAAATCGGGATGCCAGCCCAGCGCGCGCGAGGCCGGGGCCAGGGTGCGCTCGGCCCACCAGCGCAGCCCGCCCTCGGCGGCGAAGTGGTTCACGAACAGGATGTGGCCGCCCGGGCGCACCACCCGGCGCAGCTCGGCCATCAGCTGGCGCGGATGCGGCACCACGGAGGCGACGAACATGGCCACGGCGATGTCGAACTCGGCATCCTCGAAGCCGGTCGACTCGGCGTCCAGCTCCAGCAGGGCCTCCACATGGGAGAGGTTTTCGGTGGCGACGCGGGTGCGGGCCCGCTCCAGCATCTCGGCGGAGAGGTCGATGCCGGTGATGCGCTTTTCGCGGCGGTAATGCGGCAGGGCGAGGCCGGTGCCCACGCCCACTTCCAGCACGCGCGTGCCAGGGAGGCGGTTGACCTCTTCGGCCGCGAGGCGTCGGCCCCAGCCGGAGACGCCGCCGAACACCAGGTCGTACACACCCGCCCATCGGCGGTAGGCGGCCCGTACGGCATCTGCATCCAGCGCGGAGTGGGGCCCGACCGATTGCGGTCGGGATATCTGGCTCATGGTCTGGCTCGTCCCTCCGGGGGCGCGACCGGGCCGGAAGCCCGATTCGGATACAACGCTTAGCACGCACGCGCCGGCCAGGGGAGTCTGCCCTGGCCGGCGCGCCGTTCGCCGTTTGGTGTCACTCCGGAAGGCATCGGCGCCGGGTTCGGTTGCCCCTTGATGCGCCCCTGGGATCAGTCAGCCGCGAGGTTCACGGCTGCCGCACGCCCGTTCGGCTGCTGCTCGACGTCGAAGTTGAGCTTCTGACCCTCGTTCAGCGTGCGCAGCCCGGCCTTCTGGACCGCGCTGATGTGCACGAACACGTCCTTGCCCCCCGTGTCAGGGGCGACGAAGCCGTACCCCTTGGTTGGGTTGAACCACTTCACAGTACCCTTCGGCATCGGCTTCCGCCCCTTGTTGTGGGGCGTCCGTCCCGGACATCGGACCGGCGGCCGGTGGGCTGACTGTCGGGTCTTCACCTTGCGGGTCTTCACCTTCGGGTCGGCTCGGCGGTGTCGGCTCGGGCAGGGGGGACGCCCTCGTGCACGCAGATGCACCACCCCCGGGCGCCGGGCAGGGGGTTCCTGCCGCACCGCATGCCGGGGGCCATGCACAGGTTCAACGCGGCGGGGCGCGGAACGATCCCTGCTCTCGATTTCGTGATGTTGGCCGATGCAACCTATGCCGCGCCGGTCAGGACAGGGC
>JBIKOJ010000294.1:0-4926 GCA_044358135.1 Acetobacteraceae bacterium
GGTGAGCGCCGTGCGGTAGGCGAACAGGCCGACCTGGCCGCCGGTGTGCAGGAAGACGATGTTCTGGTCCCGGGTCCAGGTGCGCTTGCGCACGAGGTCGATGAGGCCGGCGGCGCCCTTGCCGGAGTAGACGGGATCCAGGAACAGGCCTTCGAGCTGGGCGAACATCGTGACGGCCTCGATCATGCCGTCGGTCGGGATGCCGTAGCCGGCGCCGACATAGTCGCAATTGGCCTGGACGGCTTCGCGGCGGATGCCGGGCAGGCCGAGCTTTTCCTTCGCGGTTTTTTCGGCCAGGGCGTGGACGGCGGCTTCCTGGCGGTCGCGCGGGTTGCGCACGCCGATGCCGAGCACGGGGATGCCGGAGTTCAGCGCCTCGAACCCGACCACCAGGCCGGCCTGGGTGCCGGCGGAGCCGGTGGCGTGCACGAACAGGTCGATCCTGAGATCCATCTCGTTGGCCTGGGTCATCGTCTCCAGCGCCACGTGGGCGTAGCCGAGGGCGCCCACGGTGTTCGATCCGCCGCCGGGGATCAGGTAGGGCACCTCACCCTGGGCGCGCAGGCGCTCGCCGACGCCGGCCAGCTCACCGTTCATGTCGGTGCCGCCGGGGCGGTATTCGATCTGCAGGCCCATCATGCGGTCGAGCAGGACGTTGCCGTTGTCGTTGTAGTCGCTGTCGTTGGTGACGACGCGGTGTTCCAGCAGGGCGGTGCACTTCAGGCCGAGCTTGGCGCAGGCGGCCGCGGTCTGGCGCACGTGGTTGGACTGCACGGCGCCTTGCGTCACGATGTGGGTGGCGCCCTGGGCGAGGGCCTCGCCGAGCAGGAATTCCAGCTTGCGGTTCTTGTTGCCGCCGGTGGCCAGGCCCGTGCAGTCGTCCCGCTTGATCCAGAGCTGCGGGCCGTTGCCGCCGATCTCGTCCGACAGCGCCTTGGTCAGGCGCGGCATGAACTCCAGCGGCGTGGGGGCATGGCAAAGCTTCACGCGGGGGAAACGGGCGAGATGCATCAGGGCGGTTCCTGCGGACATGGCGTGGGCGGGCTGTAACGGCGCCCGCGCTCGACTTGTCCCATCATGGGGAACGGATGGCAATGGCGCCCGCCGGCCCCAACTGACCGTTGAACCCGGGCCGCGGTTGCGGGCATGGTGGAGGTGCACCTGCGCGCCGCTGCCACGCCAGGCCCGATCAAGGGGCTGGATCTCCAGCGGGGAACAGGAAAGGACCGAACCATGCTGATTCGTATTCGCCGCGGCTGGGAAATCCCGGAATCGCGGGCCACGCCGGAATCGGTGGTGATGGCGCGGCGCAGCCTGCTGGGCGCGGGCGCCGGGCTGGTGGCCGCCACCGGCACCGCCCAGGCGCAGTGGCGCCTGTTCGGCGGCGCCCCGGTGAAGGAACAGCCGCGCAAGCCGTTGGAGGCGCCGCGCGTCGCCGCGTTCGATGCCGGGCGGGCGATCACCGATGAGGTGAACGCCACGACCTACAACAACTATTACGAATTCGGCCAGTCCAAGTCGATCGTGGGGCCGGCGCAGGCGCTGGTGGTGGAGCCCTGGACGATCCGCATCGAGGGCATGGTGGCCAACCCGCGCACCATTGGGATCGAGGACCTGCTGAAGCAGGTGAAGCTGGAGGAGCGGGTGTACCGCTTCCGCTGCGTGGAGGCCTGGGCGATGACGGTGCCGTGGGTGGGCTTCCCGATGGCCGACCTGCTGCGCATCGCCGAGCCGCAGGCGGGGGCGAAATACGTCGTGTTCAACACCTTGGCCGACGAAAAGACGATGCCGGGGATCCGCGAAGGCTTCTACCCGTATCCCTACACCGAGGGGCTGACGATGGCGGAGGCGGCGAACGAACTGACCCTGATGGCCGTTGGGATGTACGGCAAGACGCTGCCGCCGCAGAACGGTGCGCCGATTCGGTTCATAACCCCCTGGAAATACGGCTTCAAGCAGGCGAAATCGATTGTGAAGATCACCTTCACGGACAAGCGCCCGACCGGCTTCTGGGAAGCGCTGCAGGCCGCGGAATACGGGTTCTGGGCCAATGTGAACCCGGAGGTGCCGCACCCGCGCTGGAGCCAGGCGCGCGAGCGGCTGCTGGGCAGCGGCGAGATGGTGCCGACGCAGGTCTGGAACGGCTATGGCGCCACCGTCGCGGACATGTACAAGGGGCTGGAAAAGGAGCGTCTGTTCGCTTGAGCCCATTCGCCTCCCCGTCTGTCCGGATCCTGTCGGTGTTGGCCGCATCCTTCCTGGTGCTGGCCTTCGCCCTGGCCGTGACGCTGCCGCCGATGGCGACGCTGGCCCAGGTGATCGGGCGTTGGCGGCCGGGCGGGGTGGCGGGGATGGAGGCGTTCATGCTGGCCAATCTGCCGGACTGGGTGTGGGGGCAGGTTGCGACGCCGGTGCTGGCGCGGCCGTGCTGGCTGCTGCCGGTGGATTTCGCGATCGTGTTCGGCGGCATCGCCATCACGATCGCCCTGCGCCGCGCCCGCGCGCCGGAGCGGCGGCGGGGATAGGGGCTGTGATCCGGGCATGAGTCGTCGCCGCGGGACGCGGTGTTTTGGCGACGGATTCAGGGTGAATTTGGGCGTAGTGCGGCTATGGGGGCGCGCGGGCGGCTTGCGGCGGGGGGAATACGGGCGCGCGATGGCCCAAGAGGGACATGCCCCGGTTGGGCTTGCCGCGCAGCAGCCAGCCGAGTTCGGCGCGGGCGCGGCGGAGGGCGCGGAGTTCACGCCAGTCCTGGATGGGCTCCGGGTCTTCGTTGGGATTGGTGTGCGCGGCGAGGAACCAGTCCTTGCGCGGCAGGCGCATCATATTGCGCGGGGCCTGGGCCATGGAGAGGGCGCCAAGCAGGGCCAGCAGCAGGAGCTTGAGGGCGGCCGGAATCTGGGCGTGCAGAATCGCCCGCGCCCAGGGGCGCGGTGCGTCGGCTTTGCTCGGTGCGGCGGCAGTGTTTGGCATCACTGATAACAGTCGCACAGGCAAGGCCGGAGGGGAAGGGAAATTTTTACGTACGTACTCGGTTTGTGGGAGTGTTGCTCACCTTGGTGGTGGCACGGAACAGCGTGGGTCCTTCGCCTTCGGCCCAGGATGACGGAAATAGTGGAACGCCCCGCCCTCCGTTCGGAGAAGCGAGGCGTTGACGTGCGGACGGATAAAAGTCTTTTTGCTTCTTTTTCTTCAGAAAAAGAAGAGTCTTCTATTGGCCATCATGAACGATGCTACGGCGGAGGGAAAGACCTGGATTGCTTCGCTTCGCTCGCAATGACGGTGGTTGGGGGGATTGGTATTATTTTAGCTGAACAGCAGCTGGCCGCCATCGACGGTGATGGTTTGGCCGGTGACCCAGCGGGCCATGGGCGAGGCGAGGAAGAGCACCACGTCGGCCACTTCCTCCGGATGGCCCAGGCGGCCGAAGGGGATGGCGCGTTTGACGGCGTCGTAGACTGGCGAGCCTTCCGTGCGGCGTTTTTCCCAGGTGCCGCCGGGGAATTCGATGGAGCCGGGGGCCACCGCGTTGACCCGGATGTTGCTTTTGGCCAGCCCGGCCGCCTGGCTGGCGGTGTAGCTGTTCACCGCCGCCTTCACCGCCGCATAGGGGGCGGAGCGGGTGGAGGCGCGCAGGGCGGAGATCGACGAGACCGAGACGATGGCGGCGCTGCCGGACGCCTTGGCGGCGGCTTCCAGGTGGGGCTGGGCGGCGTGGCTGGCGCGGACGATGGCCATGATGTCCACCTGCATGCCGGCGGCCCAGCCGGCTTCGTCGTCGCTCATGCCGAAGCCGGAGGCGTTGTTCACCAGCACATCGATCCCGCCCAGCGCCTGGGCCGCGGCGGCGATGTAGCCGGCGATGGCGGCGCCGTCGGCGAGGTCGCAGGGTGCGGCGTGGGTGGGGTTGCCGTGGCGGGCGAGTTCGGCGCGGGTGGCCTCCAGCGTTTCCGCGCCGCGGGCGCAGATGGAGACGGCGGCGCCACCGGCGGCGAAGCCGTGGGCGATGGCCCGCCCGATGCCGCGGCTGCCGCCGCACACCACCACGCGCTTGCCGGAGAAATCGAGTGCCATGGCCTTGCTCCCTGAGGGCTGAATCGGCGCCACTGTCGCGGGATACCGCTGGGGGGACAAGCCTTCGGCGCCACGGTGGGCGCCGGGTTCAGTTGGCGATGGTGAACAATGCCTCGTCGAAGATGGCCTGCGATACGGTGAAGCTGCCGTGGAACGGGTAGGCCATCTCTTCCAGGAAGAACATGCCCAGCGACAGCACCGTGGCGAGGCCGGTCAGAAGGATCGCGCTGCGCACGCGGGGCGGCGTGAGCAGCGAGAGCAGGCCCAGCCCGGCCATCAGCAGCGCCACCAGGATGGGCCGGCACCATTTGAGGCCCGGTACCGGCGCCATGCGCAGCAGATCGTCGCCCGAGCGCAGCATCACCTCCAGCCGGCCGACGGCGGTTGCGACGATGGTCGGGTCTGCTCCCAGCCCGGCCACCTGCTGGCGCAGGTCGAGCCGCAGCGCCTCGATCACCGCCGGGGAGGGCTGGCCGAGGTCCTTGCGGCTGCCATAGAGCAGGCGGGCGATGCCATCGGTGTAGCGGTAGAGCGTGGTGCGGGCGAGTTCCCCGGCGGGGCCGGTGGCGCGCAGGGCATCGTCCAGCGCGGTGGCATCATGGGCCAGCAGGTGGGCCCGCGCCTCGGCACGCCGGAAATCGCTGCGCGCGGTGGAGGCCAGCATCAGCAGGGCAAGCACGGCCATGGAAAGCAACCCCACCGCGATGCCATGCAGCATGGCCGGCGGGGCTGCGAGCGCCGTGCGTAGGCCGGGGCGGCCATGCGTTGCCATGCCCATCGCCACCGAGGCGACAAGGCAGAGGAAGGCGACGATGGGGACGACGGCCGCTTGTTCCATCCAATCGTATCCAT
>JBIKOJ010000295.1:0-4925 GCA_044358135.1 Acetobacteraceae bacterium
CTCCCGCAAATCGACCGACAGCGCCTTGGACATGCCTGTCGGCCTCCTCGCCGACAGGAAGCTTGAATCAGATTGGGCCCGCGTCGGGGAATCCTCTCGAATCACTCAGATCGGAAACTGCTCTAGCGCCCAGAAGCCGATCCCCCGGCGCCTCACAGCTCCTTCCTCACATCCACCAGCCGGCTCAGCGCCGCGATGATCAGCCCGGTGGCCGCCAGCAGGATCACGGCATTGGCCGCGGCCGCGGGGAATTGCAGCGCGTCCAGCCGTGTCTGGATCATCTTGCCGGCGGAGGCGATCTGCTGGCCGCCCATCACGCCGATGGTCACGTAGTCACCCATCACGATGGTGATCACAAAGATGGAGCCGATCACGATCCCGGGCTTCGAGAGTGGGATCACCACGTTCCACAGCGTTTGCCACGCGCTCGCCCCGGCATCGTGGGCGGCCTCCAGCAGGCGGCGGTCGATGCGCAGCATGGCGTTGAACACCGGCACCACCATGAAGAAGGTGAACAGGTGCACCAGCGCCAGCACCACGGCGAACTCGCTGAACAACAGCCATTCCAGCGGCGCGTCCACCACGCCCCCTTCCACCAGCCCACGGTTCACCACCCCGTTGCGCCCCAGCAGCGGAATCCAGGAGATCATGCGGATCACGTTGGAGGTCCAGAACGGGATCGTGCACAGCAGCGAAAGCGCCACCTGCCAGGTGCGGTCGCGGATATGGAACGCCAGGAAATAGGCAATGGCGAAGCCGAGCACGAGCGTGATCGCCCACACCATCCCCACCAGCCGCAACGTCTGCCAGTAGGTCTTGAGCATGGTGCAAAGCGAGGGCATCTGCGCCAGGCAGCCCTCGAAGCTCTCCACATAGCCGCGCACGGTGAAGGCCGGGATGATCTCGTAGTCGTTGTAGTCCCAGAAGCTGACCATCACCACGAGCGTGAGCGGCAGCAGGAAGAACAGCGCGAACACCAGCATCATCGGCCCGGCCTGCAGCCAGGCGACCACGGCGCGGCGGGTTTCAACCCGCCGCGCCTTCGCCGCGCGATCAGGCAGCGATGAACTCATTCCACTTCCTGACCATGTAGTCGTTCTCGTCCATCACCGCGTTCCAGCAGGCCACGGCGCCCATGCGGTCGTTGTAGGAACCGCCATCGCGCACGGAGCCGGCCTTCTCCAGCAGGCCGCCATCCGGCCCCTTGATGTCCTGCGCCGCCGGCTTGCCTTCCATCCAGTAATCCCACTCATACGGCGCCATGCTCGCCTTGGCGGTGGAGAGCACGGCCGAGTAGTAGCCCTGGCGGTTCAGGTAGGCGCCCGCCCAGCCGGAGAGGAACCAGTTCACGAACTCATAGGCCATGTCGAGCTTGCGGCCCGACGCGCCCTTGGAAACGCAGAAGCCCGAAGCCCAGGAGCGATAGCCCTCCTTCAGCGGCTGGAAGGTGCAGGGAATTCCCATGGAGCGCACCTTGGTGACAGCCGGCGACCACATGGACTGGATGACCGTCTCGCCCGAGGCCATCAGGTTCACGCTCTCGTTGAAGTCCTTCCAGAAGGCGCGGAACTGGCCGGCCTTCTTCGCGTCGGTCAGCACCTTCATCGTCAGGTCGATCTCGGCGCGGGTCATGTTGCCCTTGTCGGCATATTTGTACTGGCCGGTGGCTTCCACCACCATCGCCGCGTCCATGATGCCGATCGAGGGGATGTTCAGGATCGAGGCCTTGCCCTTGAACTCCGGGTTCAGCAGCTCGGCCCAGGAGGTGATCGGGCGCTTGATCAGGTCCGGCCGGATGCCCAGCGTATCGGCGTTGTAGACGGTCGGGATCAGCGTCACGAACTCGGTGGGCGTGGCGGAGAAGGTGCGGGCATTGGCGCCGGTGAGGTACAGCACCTTCCACGGCGCGGTGCCCTGGCCGCCGATCTTGCGGCCGTTGGGCAGCTCGCCTTTGGTGAAGACCGGGGTGATGTTGTTGAATTCCTTGATCCGGCGGGCGCTCAGCGGCTGGATGTTGCCCGACGGGATGAGCTTCTTGAGCGAGAAATATTCGGTATCCAGCACATCGAACGAGTTCGGCTGCGTCACCACGCGCTTGGTCACGTCATCCGTGGTGACGGTGATGTATTCGATCTTGATGCCGGTATCGGCCAGGCACTGCTTGGAGATGTCGTCCCCGGCATTCACCGCGGTGCCGAGGTAGCGCAGCACCTTCGGTTCCTGGCTGTGCACGGCGGGGGCGAACAGCGTGCCGGCGGCAAGCCCGCCAAGCGCGCCGCGGCGCGTGAGTTTGCTGCGAAGCATGGGCCCAGGTCTCCTGTTGTTGGGGGGTATTGGCCGGTCACTGCAGCGCATGCGCTGCCTCCGGCTCCCAGCCGACGAACACGGCATCGCCCGGCGCCAGCGGCGCCGCATCGAAGCTGTCATCCGGGATCTGGGCGGTAAGCTCGGTGCCGTCGGCCAGGGTGGCGGTCACCAGGATGAAGCTGCCCTGGTATTCCAGCGCGGCCACGGTCGCGGCCAGGCCTTCGCCGCCTTTGGCCAGGCGCAGCCGATCACCGCGCACCGCGATGCTGCCGCCCTGCCATGGGATCACGTTGTGCCCGCCGATGAAACCGGCGACGAAGGCGGTGCGCGGCCGATTGAACACCTCGCGCGGCGGCCCGGCCTGCTCGATCCGGCCCTGGTTCATCACCACCACCAGGTCGGCCAGCGCCATCGCCTCCTCCTGGCTGTGCGTCACGTGGATGAAGGTGATGCCGATGCGCCGCTGCAACCGGCGCAGCTCCGCCCGCATGCGCACGCGCAGGAACGGGTCCAGCGCCGAAAGCGGCTCGTCCAGCAACAGCACCTGGGGCTCCGTGATCAGTGCCCGGGCCAGCGCCACGCGCTGCTGCTGGCCGCCCGAAAGCTGGGCCGGCATGCGCGCCTCGTATTCCTGCATCGCCACCACGCCGAGCAATTCGCGCGCCCGCGCCCAGCGCTCCTGCCTGCCCACGCCGCGCATCTTCAACGCGAAGGCCACGTTGTCGAGCACCGAGAGATGCGGGAACAGCGCGTAGGACTGGAACATCAGCGCCGTGCCCCGCGCCCGCGGCGGCAGGTCGGTCACGTTGCGGTCGCCGAACAGAACGTCGCCGGAGGACACGCTCTCATGCCCGGCCACGATGCGCAGCGTGGTGGTCTTGCCACAGCCAGACGGGCCGAGCAGGCAGCAATAGCTGCCGGCCGGTACCTTGAGGTCGACATCGTCGAGGGCCACAGCCGGGCCGAAGCTGCGCCCGACCTTCACCAGTTCCACCGACACGCCGCGCGGCGCGAAATCGTTCATATCACGACACGGATTTGCAATCCCCGTGCCACGCATTTGCGCTCATCCGCGCCACCACGGGGGCCGCAACGATCCGATTCAGGTCAGGTCGCGTCGCTTTCCTGGGCAGATGCCGGAAAATGCAGCCCGGTCAGGCGAGGGCCGGTTGCAGCTTGGGCTTTGGCTTGCTGTCCGCCCCGAACACGATCTGCACCGCGCCGGCCACCAACCCGATGCTCACGCCGACCTGCCACGCCCGGTCGTAGCTGCCCAGCGTCTCCAGGATCAGCCCGCCGCCATAGGCGCCCAGGAAGCTGCCCACCTGATGGCTCAGGAACGCCAGGCTCGTCACGGTCGCCATGTAGCGCAGCCCGAACATCTGGGAGACAAGGCCCGCCGTCAGCGGCGAGACGCCCATCCACAGCATCCCCATCGTGGCCGCGAAGACCAGCGTCGTCACCGGGCTCGGCGGAAACGCGAAGAACGCCGCGATCGCGATGCTGCGCAGGATATACAGCAGCCCCAGCATGATGTGCTTCGGATAGATGCCGCCCAGCCAGCCCCACATATAGGCCCCGGCGATGTTGAACCCGCCGATCACCGCCAGCGATTGCGCCGACAGCATCGGGTCCATCCCGCACATGGCGAGGTAGGTCGGCAAATGCGTGGTCAGGAACACCAGCTGCAGCCCGCACACCAGGAAGGCGCCGGCCATCACCAGGAAGGCCCGCCGCCGCATCGCCTCGCGCAGCACCTCGCCGAAGCTGGTCGCCTCGCCCCGCTTCACCGGCAGGGGCACCTCGTCTGCCCGCCCCATCACGAAGGCCGCCGGCAGCATCAGCAGCGCCAGGCCGAACATCGCCCACATCGCCACCTGCCAGCCCTGCGGATGCGTCATCAGCGCCTGCGCCAACGGTGCCGCGACCAGCGTGCCCAGCGATCCACCGGCCGAGACGATGCCCAGCACCTGGCTGCGCCGCGCCTCCGGCACCGACCGCGCCGCCGCCGAAAGATTGAGGCTCGCCGCCGTGCAGGACAGCGCCACCCCCAGCAACGGCCCCGTCCCCAGCGTCAGCCACAGCGGCCCGGTGGCGAACACCGCGCACAGGATGCCCGCCGCATACAGCCCCGCCCCGGTCATCGCCACGCGCCGGAACCCGTAGCGATCCGCCAGCGCGCCGATGAAGGGCTGCGACAGCCCCCACACCACGTTCTGCACCGCGACCGAGAAGGTGAAATCCGCCACCGTGATCCCGCTGGCCGTCATCGGCTGCATGAACAGCCCCAGGCTCTGCCGGATGCCCATCGCCAATGAGAGCAGGATCGCCGCCCCCACCAGGATCGGCCAGGCGCGAACAGCGGTATGCGAGGCCATTGCGGCCCTCCCTTCCCCAAGCCCGGCCACGCTAGGCGCCGCCGCAAGCCCGCCGCAAGCCAACACCTCGCCCCCGGCATGCGCGCCCCGCCGATGTGGCATGCTTGTGCCGCGCCCGCCGCCATGCCACCTGCCGCGCATGACCGCCCCCGTCCCCGTCGGACAGCTCCTGGCCGAGGCCGCCGCCATCCTGGCCGAAGCCGGCATCGAGGCCCCTGCCCGCGAGGCCCGCCTGCTGCT
>JBIKOJ010000120.1:0-16515 GCA_044358135.1 Acetobacteraceae bacterium
CGTGTTCAGTGCGGCGCATGTGCCGGGCGGCTCCTCCTCCGGCTCCGCGGTAGCGGTGGCGGCGGGGATCGTCGACGTGGCGCTGGGGACGGATACCGCGGGCTCCGGCCGGGTGCCGGCGGCGTTCGGCAATATCGTGGGGCTGAAGCCGACCATCGGCAGCGTGCCGGCCAGCGGGATGGTGCCGGCCTGCCGGTCGGTGGACACGATCTCGGTGTTCGCGCGCACGGTGGATGCGGCAATCGCGGTGCAGCGTGTGATGGCGGGGTATCACGCGCTCGATCCGTATTCGCGCACGGCACCGGCGGGGTATCTGCGCCGCGCGGCGCTGGCGCCCGGGGTGCGGGTGGCGGTGGCCGATGTCGGCCATCTCTGTGCGCCGGACTGGGCGGCGGGGTATGCCGCAGCCGGGGCGCTGTTTGCCAGCGAAACAGTGGAGATCGGGCCATTCCTGGAGATCGCGCGGCTGCTCTACGACGGGCCATGGGTGGCGGAGCGGACCTCCGCGCTGCGCGAGGTGGTGGAGGGGCGGCCAGGGATCATGCATCCCGTCACGCGGGCGATCGTGGCCGGCGGGTTGTCGCGGCGCACGGTGGATGCCTTCGATGCCTTCCATGCCCTGGCCCAGGTGCGGCGGCAGGCGGAGGCGCTGTTCGCGCAATACGATGCGTTGCTGGTGCCAACCGCGCCGTTCTGCCCCACGCTGGCGGAGCTGGAGGCGGACCCGATCGGGCCGAATTCCCGGCTCGGCACCTTCACCAATTTCGTCAATCTGTGCGACCTCGCCGCCATCGCGGTGCCCGCCGGGTTCGGGGCGGACGGGATGCCGGTGGGGGTGACGGTGCTGGGGCCGGCCTGGTCCGAGGGGCGGCTGGCGGCGATCGCGGACCATATCCATCGCAGCCTGGTAGCGGATGTGGCCCCGGCGGCGGTGGCCGATCCACTGGCGGCGGACGAGACGGCGCTGTTCTGCATCGGCGCGCACATGTCCGGCCTGCCGCTGAACGGGCAGGTGACGGGGCTGGGCGGGCGGTTCCTGCGCACGGCCCGCACGCTGCCGGAATATCGGCTGCATGCGCTGGGCAACCGGCCCGGCATGGCGCGCGCGGCGACCGGTGCGGCGATTGCCGGCGAGATCTGGGCGCTGCCGACGGCGGCGATCGGCGCGTTGCTGGCGCAGGTGCCGGCGCCGCTGGGGTTCGGGACGGTGGCGCTGGAGGACGGGCCGTGCCTCGGCTTCCTGGCGGAGGCGCATGCGCTGGGCGGCGCGCCGGACATCACCGCGCATGGCGGTTGGCGCGCCTGGATCGCGGCAGGGAGGCCGGCATGACGGACGCGGAACTGGATGCCTACATGGACGCCTCGGCCACGGTGCTGGAGATCGCGATTGCGCCGGAGTGGCACGACACGGTGCGGGCGAATCTGGCGCTGAGCCTGCGCATGGCGGCGATTGTGGCCGCCTTCCCGCTGGAGGACGAGGCGGAGCCGGCCCCGGTGTTCACGCCATGAGCGATACCGCATGGATGACCGCCAGCGAGATCGCCGCGGCGGTGGCGGCGAAGAAGGTGTTGGCGCGCACGGTGGTGGAGCAGGCGCTGGCGCGCATCGCGGACCGCAATCCGGTGCTGAACGCCTTCACCGACATCACCGCCGCGCGGGCGCTGGCACGCGCCGATGACGTGGATGCCGGCCGGGCCGGCGGGGCATTGGCGGGCGTGCCGTTCGCGGTGAAGAACCTGTTCGACGTGGCCGGCCTACCAACGCGGGCAGGCAGCGCGATCAACCGCGAGCGGGCGCCGGCCGGGCGCGATGCCGCGCTGGTGCGCCGGCTGGAGGAGGCTGGCGCGATCCTGGTCGGCGCGCTCAACATGGGCGAATACGCCTACGACTTCACCGGCGAGAACCGGCATGACGGGCCCTCGCGCAATCCGCACGACACGGCGCGGATGTCGGGCGGGTCCTCCGGCGGCTCGGGCAGCGCAGTGGCGGCCGGGCTGGTGCCTCTGGCCCTGGGGTCGGACACCAACGGCTCCATCCGCGTGCCGGCCTCGCTGTGCGGGCTGTTCGGGCTGAAGCCGACCTTCGGGCGCCTGCCGCGGACCGGGAGCTTTCCCTTCGTCTCCAGCCTGGACCATCTCGGCCCGCTGGCGCGCAGCGTGGGCGACCTGGCGCTGAGCTACGACGCGATGCAGGGGCCCGATGAGGAGGACCCGATGTGCGCGGGGCGGCCGGCGGTGCCGGTGCTGCCGGGGCTGGAGCAGGGGATCGTCGGACTGCGGATCGCGCGCGCCGGCGGGTATTTCCGCACGAACGTGATGCCGGAGGCGGCCGCCGCGGTGGAGACAGTGGCCGCGGCGCTGGGCGTGGTGCGGGAGGTGGAACTGCCGGAAGCGGCGCGGGCACGGGCGGCGGCGTTCCTGATCACCACCACGGAAGCAGCGGGGCTGCACCTGGAACGGCTGCGCGCACGGGCGGCGGATTTCGACCCCGATGTGCGCGATAGGCTGATCGCCGGTGCCATGGTGCCGGCGGCGATGGTGGGGCGGGCACAGAAATTCCGCCGCTGGTATCGCGATGCGGTGTTGCGCCTGTTCGGCGAGGTGGATGCCATCCTGGCGCCGGCCACGCCGTGCAGCGCGCCGCTGCTGGGGCAGAAGACCTTCGTGCTGGATGGGGTGGAACTGCCGGTGCGGGCGAACCTGGGCCTCTTCACGCAGCCGATCTCCTTCATCGGGCTGCCGGTGGTGGCCGTGCCGGTGGCCGGCGCGCTGCCCGTGGCGGTGCAGGTGATCACGGCACCCTGGCGGGAGGACGTGGCGCTGCGCATCGCCCGCCACCTGGAAGCCACCGGCGTGGCCATGGCGCAGAGGCCCGCATGATGCAGGTGAACATCCCCGAGGTGCTGGCCGAGGTGGAGGCCGCGTTCGCGCGCTACGAGGCCGCCCTGGTGGGCAACGACGTGGCGGTGCTGGACGAGCTGTTCTCGGACGGCCCGCACACCATCCGCTACGGCATCGGCGAGAACCTGTACGGCCCGGCGGAGATCGCCGCCTTCCGGGCCTCCCGCTCGCCGGCCGGGCTGGCGCGGCGGCTGAGCCGGACGGTGATCACCAGCTACGGTCGCGACATGGCCGTGGCGGCAACGCTGTTCCACCGCGACGCCATGCCCGGCCGGGTGGGGCGGCAGATGCAGAGCTGGGTGCGGATGCCCCAGGGCTGGCGGGTGGTTGCCGCGCATGTGAGCATCATCGACGGGTGAACCGGCCATGCCTGCAAGTTGGGCGGCGTTCTATGCTGCGCCACAGATGAATGTGCATTCGCTCCCGAATTGGTCAATCGATGGCTAAATTATCATCCGATCCCGGCCCGCCGGCGATCGCGGCCGAGCCCTATGCCTTCGCGCTGCGCCCCGCCGCCGCGGCGCTGCTCATCATCGACATGCAGCGCGACTTCCTGGAGCCCGGCGGCTTCGGCGCGGCACTGGGCAACGATGTCGGTCAGCTGCGCCGCGCCATCGCGCCCACGCAGCGCCTGCTGGCAGCCTGGCGGGCAGCGGGGCTGATGGTGATCCACACCCGCGAGGGCCACCGGCCGGACCTGTCCGACCTGCCGGAGAGCAAGCGGGTGCGCGGGCGCGGGGCGCTGACCATCGGCGACCACGGGCCGATGGGCCGCATCCTGGTGCGCGGCGAGCCGGGCCACGCGATCATCCCCGAACTGGCGCCGCTGGCGGGCGAGCCGGTGGTGGACAAGCCCGGCAAGGGCGCCTTCCACGCCACCGACCTGGCCGCGATCCTGGCGCATCGCGGCATCCGCCAACTGGTGGTCGCCGGCGTCACCACGGAAGTGTGCGTGCACACCACGGTGCGCGAGGCGAATGATCGCGGATTCGATTGCCTGGTGCTGGCGGATTGCTGCGCCAGCTACTTCCCGGAATTCCACGAGGCGGGGCTGCAGATGATCAAGGCGCAGGGCGGCATCTTCGGCTGGGTGGGCGCGAGCGATGCCGTGATCGCCGGGCTGGCGGCGGCCAAGGCCTGATCCGCGCCCTGCTGCGATGCGGCACGGTTCTTGCTGCACCCCCCGGGCAGATCCCTGGGGGTTCCATGAAGCGCCGTTCGTTCCTGAAGACCGCCGCCGGGGCCGCCGCCCTGTCCGCACCGGCCATCCGCCGTGCCGAGGCGCAAGCGGCGCCGACGCGCAACGAGACGCTGCTGCTGGTGCAGGAATACGGCCCGAACAGCCTGGACATGCAGGGCATCGGCTCGGCCCAGCCGGTGAACGGCGTGTCCTTGAACTGCTACGACACGCTGATCCGCTTCAAGCGCAAGCCCTTCGCCGACGGCATCACCGTCTTCGACCGCGACAACTACGAGCCGGGCCTGGCCGAAAGCTGGCAGGTGGCCAGCGACGGGATGAGCGCCACGTTCAAGCTGCGCGAGGCAAAGTTCCACAGCGGCCGGCCGGTGCGCGCGGCCGATGTGAAATGGTCGATGGACCGCGCGGTGACCATCGGCGGCTTCGCCAGCACCCAGATGGCCGCCGGCAGCCTGGAGAAGCCGGAGCAGTTCGTGGCGCTGGACGACCGGACCTTCCGCATCGACTATCTGCGCCGCGACAAGCTGACGATCCCCAATCTGTGCGTCACCATCCCGTTCGTGATCGACAGCGAAACGGCCAAGGCCAATGCCGGCGGCGATCCGCTGGCCAAGGACTACCTGAAGAACAACGTCGCCGGCTCCGGCGCGTTCAAGGTGGAAAGCTGGAAGCCGGGCACGGAGACGATCTATGTCCGCAACGACGACTGGGCCAGCGGCGAGCGGCCGAAGCTGCGCCGGATCATCGCGCGCGACATCCCCTCGCCCTCCACCCGCCGGGCGCTGATCGAGCGCGGCGATGCCGACATCTCCTACGGCCTGCCGCCGAAAGACTTCAAGGACCTCGCCGATGGCGGCAAGGTCCGCGTGGCCGCGGTGCCGGTGCCGAACGCGATCTGGTACGTGGCGCTGAACTCCGCGCTGGCACCGTTCAAGGATGTGCGCCTGCGCCAGGCGGTGGCCTGGGCCATTCCGTACGAGAAGATCATGCAGGCCGCCCTGTTCGGGCGCGGCACGCCGATGTGGGGCGGGCCGCAGAAGATCGACACCACCGGCTGGCCGGTGCCGTCGCATTATTCCTACAACGTCGAGAAGGCACGCGCCCTGGTGGCCGCGGCTACCGGCGGCGCCGGCTTCTCCACCAGCCTGGTGTTCGATGCCGGCAGTGCCACCATCGCCGAGCCGATGGCGGTGCTGGTGCAGGAGGCGCTGGGCGCCATCGGCATCAAGGTGGAGCTGAACAAGGTGCCCGGCGCCAATTTCCGCGGCGAGCTGAACAAGAAGACCGCGCCGATGGTGATCAACCGCTTCGGTGGCTGGCTGGACTATGCCGACTACTTCTTCTTCTGGAACTACCACGGCAACAACTCGATCTTCAACGTGGCCAGCTACCAGGACAAGGAGCTCGATGCGCTGATCGACGGCGCCCGCTTCACCCAGGACCCCGCCGAATACGCCACCAAGGTGAAGGCGATGCTGGAGCGCGGCATGGACCAGGTCCCGATGGTGCCGATCTGCCAGCCCTACCACGACGTTGCGATGCAGAAATACATCGGCGGCTACCACTATGCCCCGCCGCGCGAGCCGGATTTCCGGTACCTGACCAAGGGCGCCTGATGCGGCAGGTTCTGCTGCGCCTGGCCGCTGCCCTGCCCACGCTGTGCGGCGTGGTGGTGGTGACCTTCCTGCTGACCCGCGTGCTGCCCGGCGATACCGCGACCTACTTCGCCGGGCCGACCGCGAGTGCGGAGGCGATCGAGCAGATAAGGCGCGAGCTGGGCCTCGACCTGCCGTTGCCGGAGCAGTTCTGGCGCTACGTGGTCGCGCTCACTAAGGGCGACCTTGGCATGTCGCTCACCACAGGGCAGCCGGTGCGCGCGGAGATCGCCACCCGCCTGCCGGCCTCGGCGGAACTCACATTGTGCGCGTTGGTGCTGGCGATCGCGATCGCCATGCCGCTGGGCGTGCTGGCGGCGGTGCGGCAGGGCTCCCTGATCGACCATGCCTGCCGGGTGCTGACCACCGCCGGCGTTTCGCTGCCGGTGTTCTTCACCGGGTTGCTGCTGGTGTACGTGTTCTACTTCGTGCTGGGCTGGATGCCGGCGCCGCTCGGCCGGCTGGATGCCTTCGCCACGGCCCCGCCGCAGGTGAGCGGGTTTTACCTGATCGACACGCTGCTGGCCGGCGATACCGAGACCTTCCGCGCCGCGGCGGCGCAGATCGTGCTGCCGGCCACCACGCTGGCGCTGTTCGCGCTGGCGCCGATCGCGCGCATCACGCGGGCTTCGATGCTGGCGGTGCTGGGCTCCGAGTTCATCCGCACGGCGCGCGCCTGCGGGCTGTCCGGCTTCACCGTGGTGGTGACCTATGCGCTGCGCAACGCGCTGCTGCCGGTGGTGACGGTGCTGGGCATGGTGTTCTCCTTCCTGCTTGGCGCCAACGTGCTGGTGGAGAAGGTGTTCGCCTGGCCGGGCATCGGCAGCTATGCGGTGGAGGCGCTGATCGCCTCGGACTTCGCGCCGGTGCAGGGCTTCGTGCTGACCATGGCGGTGCTCTACGTGCTGCTGAACCTGGGCATCGACCTGCTGAACCGCGCGATCGACCCGCGCGCCCGGCACGGCGCATGAGTGCCACCACCGCCCCGGCCGCGCCACGCGATTCGATCTGGGCCCATGCGCGCTATGTGCTGGCCGGCAATCCCGTCACGCTGTTCGCCCTGTGCCTGTTCCTGGCCTATGCGCTGATGGCGCTGCTGGGGCCGATGATCGCGCCGTTCGACCCGATGGCCAGCGACACCGCGCGCGCGCTGCAGGCGCCCACCTGGCGGCACTGGTTCGGCACCGACCAGTTGGGCCGGGATATCCTCAGCCGGGTGATCGTGGCCACGCGGGTGGATCTGGGCATCGCGCTCGCCTCCGTGGTGCTGGTGTTTGCCGCCGGCGGGCTGGCCGGGCTGGCGGCGGGATTCTTCGGCGGCTGGGTGGATGCGGTGGTGGGGCGGGTGGCCGATACCATCATGGCGTTTCCGCTGTTCGTGCTGGCGATGGGCATCGTGGCGGCCCTGGGCAACACCATCCCGAACATCGTGCTGGCGACAGCGATCATCAACTTCCCGCTCTACGCCCGGGTGGCGCGGGCGGAGACGCTGACCCGGCGGCAGGCTGGGTTCGTGGATGCGGCACGGCTGTCTGGCCATCGCGACGGGGCGCTGCTGCTGGGGCAGGTGCTGCCCAACATCATGCCGATCATGGTGGTGCAGATGTCGCTGACCATGGGCTACGCGATCCTGAACGCGGCCGGGCTGTCGTTCATCGGGCTGGGCGTGCGGCCACCCACGGCGGAATGGGGGATCATGGTGGCGGAGGGGGCGAGCTTCATCGTCTCCGGCGAATGGTGGATCGCGCTGTTCCCCGGCGCGACGCTGATGCTGGCGGTGTTCTGCTTCAACCTGCTGGGCGATGGGCTGCGCGACATCGTGGACCCGAGGCGGCGCACATGAGCGATGCGCTGTCGGTGCAGGATCTCTCGGTCGATTTCCACACCCGCGCCGGCGTGGTGCACGCGCTGGAGCGGGTGAGCTTCACCGTGGGCGCGGGCGAGACGATGGCGCTGGTGGGCGAATCCGGCTCCGGCAAATCCGTCACCGCCTATGCCATCATGGGGTTGCTGGAAGCGGCGGGGCAGGTGACCGGCGGGCGGGCGCTGCTGGGGGAGATCGACCTGCTGGCGGCATCCCCCGCTTCCCTCGCGCGCATCCGCGGCAAGCGCGTGGCGATGATCTTCCAGAACCCGCGCACGGCGCTGAACCCGATCCGGCCGGTAGGTACGCAGATCGCCGACGTGATGCGCCGGCATGGCGGCGCCACCTGGTTCAACGCCCGCGACCGCGCCATCGAGGCCCTGCGCGCCGTGGGCATTCCCGATCCGGCCCGGCGCGCCCGCGCCTATCCGTTCGAACTCTCCGGCGGCATGTGCCAGCGCGTGATGATCGCCATCGCCATGGCCGCCCGGCCCGACCTGCTGATCGCCGACGAGCCGACCACCGGGCTCGATGTCACCACCCAAGCCGTGGTGATGGACCTGATCGCGGAGATGGCCGCACAGACCGGCATGGCCACCATCCTGATCACCCACGATCTCGCCCTGGCCGCCGAGCGGGCGCGGCGGATCGCGGTGATGCATGCCGGGCACGTGGTGGAGGTGGCGGACACCGCCACGTTGCTCGCCCGCCCGATGCACCCCTATTCCGCGCGCCTGATCGCCGCCACGCCGACCGCGGCCGGCGCGCTGGACGACCTGCAATCCGTGCCCGGCGCCCTGCCGGACCTGCGCGGCACCGCCATCCCGGCCTGCCGCTACGCCGCGCGCTGCGACCGCCGCCAGGCCGATTGCGGCGAGACGCTGCACCCGCACGAGGCGGAGCCCGGCCACAGCGTGGCCTGCCGCCATCCGCTGGGCGTGGCAGCATGACCCCGCTGCTGGAACTCGATGCCGTCAGCAAGCGGTTTCCGCTCGGCCGGCGGCGGCTGTTTGCCAAGGCGCCGCCGCCTGAGGTGCATGCGGTGTCGGAGGTGAGCCTCGCGGTGCATGCCGGTGAGACCGTGGGGCTGGTGGGCGAAAGTGGCTGCGGCAAGTCCACCCTGGTGCGCCTGATCACCCGGCTGCTGGATACCACCGAGGGCACGATCTGGTTCGACCGGCGCGAAATCTCCGGCGTGCCGGCCCGCTTCTTCGCCCGCGATGCCAACCGCGCCGATATCCAGATGGTGTTCCAGGATGCCGGCGAGAGCATCAACCCGCGCTTCACCGCGGCCGATGCCATCGCCGACCCGCTGCGCAAGCTGCTCGGCCTGCGCGGCGCGGAACTGCAGGCGCGGGTGGAACAGGCCGCAACGCAATGCGGCCTGCCGCTGGCCTTGCTTGGCCGATACCCGCACCAGCTCTCGGGCGGGCAGCGCGCCCGCGTCGGCATTGCGCGCGCCATCAGCACGCATCCGCGCCTGCTGGTGCTGGACGAGCCGACGGCGGCGCTGGATGTCTCGGTGCAGGTGACGGTGCTGAAGCTGCTGCAGCAGCTGAAGGCCGAGCTTGGCCTCAGCTACATCTTCGTCAGCCACGACCTCAACGTGGTGCGGCTGCTGTGCGACCGCGTGGTGGTGATGTATCTCGGCCGCGTCGTGGAATCCGGGCCCGCGCAACAGGTCTTCGAGGCCCCGCGCCACCCCTACACCAAAAGCCTGATCGCCGCCGTGCCGCGGCTGGAAGGTGCGAGGCCGGAGGCGCCGCGCCTGACCGGCGATCCGCGCAGCCCGATCGATCCCGATCCCAATGCCTGCCGCTTCCACGGCCGCTGCCCCGCGGGGTTTGAGCGTTGCGGCACCGCAATGCCCGCGCTGCGGGAGGTGGCGCCCGGCCATCTCGCCGCCTGCCACCTGAACGACTGATGCAAGGAAGGCCAGGGCGCTGCCCTGGACCCGCAAAGGGCCGGCGGCCCTTTGATCCCCATTCTTGGGAGGATACTACCAACCAGCCTTATTGTTGGCCGATGAGCGGTGTCGGCGCCGGCAAGCGAAGGGGTCACAGAGGGGCACAGAGAAGTGGGGTGACAGCCAGCCGGCTTCCTGGCTTGGTTTGGCCTTCTCTGTGCTCTCTGTGGCTCGCTGTGGTCTCTGTGACCGCTTTGTCTTGGGATGGCAGCGTGCACTGGGCGTGAGTCATCGCCGCGGTACGCGGGGTTTTTGTGACGGATTCGGGGTGATTTTGGGCGTGCGGCGGCTATGGGGGGCGCGCGGGCGGCTTGCGGCGGGGGGAACACGGGCGCGTGATGGCCCAAAGCGGACATACCGCGGTTGGGTTTGCCGCGCAGCAGCCAGCCGAGTTCGGCGCGGGCGCGGCGGAGGACGCGGAGTTTGCGCCAGTCCTGGATGGGCTCCAGGTCTTCGTTGGGATTTGTGTGCGCGGCGAGGAACCAGTCCTTGCGCGGCAGGCGCATCATGGTGCGCGGGGCCTGGGCCATCGAGAGGGCGCCAAGCAGGGCCAGCAGGAGGAGCTTGAGGGCGGCCGGAATCTGGGCGTGCAGGATCGCCCGCTCCCAGGGGTGCGGTGCGTCAGCTTCGCTCGTTGCTGCTGCATTGTTTGCCATTCATGATAACTATTACACAGGCAAGGCCGGAGGGAAGGAAAATTTTTACGTACGTACTGGGAGATGGGAGTGTTGCTCACCTTGGCGGCGGCACGGAAAAGCGTGGGTCCTTCGCCTTCGGCTCAGGATGATCGGAATAGTGGAACGCCCCGCCCTTCGTTTGGAGAGACGCGGCGTTGACGTGCGGACGTATAAAAGTCTTTTTGCTTCTTTTTCTTCAGAAAAAGAAGATTCTTATATTGAACTTTATGACCGATGTTGTTGCGGAGGAAAAGAACTGGATTGCTTCGCTTCGCTCGCAATGACGGGGGGTGATGGGGCGGTGGTTACGGGCGGTGGTATCACTCCATCGCGACGCGGACGCCGTCCGGACCCAGGGCCAGCGCCACGCGGAGGCGCGCTTCCGGCTCTGTCACGCGCCAGCGCACCGGGATGGTTTCGCCCATGTGGATGCGCAGTTCGTGCGGGCCGATGCGCAGCGGCTCGCCCTGGAGCAATATGGCACTGCCATCGGGGCCGGTGATGGCGTCGCCCAGCTTGGTGCCATCGCGCCACAGCTCCACCTGAACGCCTTCCGCCGGCGCGCCGTGCCGTTCTACCGCCACGGCGATTTGGCCGGTGGTTTGCGGCAGGCCGGGGCCGCTGACCCGGGCGACCAGGCGCAGGCGGGTGATCAGGAACACTTCGGCCAGGGCGGCTGCGCGCTCTGCTGCCTCGTCCTGTGCCAGGCGGCGTTCCAGCTGGGCCAGCACGGAGCTGGGCGTGTGCCGGCGCGCGCAGATGATGAACGGAAAGCCCTGCCGCGCCTCGTACTCCATAGACAAGGCGGCGAAGCGCCCGGCGGCGTCGCCCAGCCCGGCCAGCCCCAGGGCGGCCTGTTCGGCGGCAGAGTCCGCCGTGAGGCCCGGTGCCAGCGCCGCGGCCGAGAGCGGCGGATGGCCGCGCAGGAAACACCGTTGCGTTTCCGCATCGGCGGTGCGCACCACATCCATCAGTGCGGCATGCAGGGCCTCCACCGTGGCGACGGGCCGCGCCGGCGCGGCCGCCAGCGGCACCCAGGGCGCATGCTCGAACACGCCATCGAGCGCGGCGGCGAAATCGGCGGGCGATGCCGCGTTGAGGTCGGCCAGCGATGTCATGAGGGTCCTTGGTCCGGCACGGGCGTGGCGAGGGGTGCGCGCCAGCAAGGCCCGCGGCGCGCGCTGCGTCAATCCCCGGCGGCCATGGGCCGTCAGGATAGGATCGTTTGGCCCGTGGTTGCGTGGCGCAGCACCACGGGGCGGGTCCAGAGCGTGCGCAGATGCGCGAAGCTGGCCTTGGGGTCCAGCAGGGCGCGGTTGCGATAGGGGCGGTATTCGATGGTGAGCGTGCGGCTGGACTTGTCGATGTCCACGGCCGCCAGCATCGGGTGGTGGGCATGCCATTCGTGCTCGTCTGCCAGGCTTTCGCGCAGCTCGGCATAGCCGCGCTCGTCGTGGATGGCGGTTACCTCCCAGGCCCGGGCCTGCGGCGTGTCGCGCAGGCGGAACAGGCGGAAGCGGCGGATCACCTTGGGGGACAGGTATTGCCGCAGGAAGCTTTCGTCGCGGTAGCCGGCGGCGGCATCGCGCACCGCGCCCATCGCATCGCCGCAGCCGGCGACGGTGGGCAGCCAGGCGCGGTCTTCATCGTCCGGGTCCGTGGCCGCGCGGGCAATGTCGGAGAAGATGGCAAAGCCGAGCGCGTAGGGGTTGAGGCCGGAATAGCGGGGATCGTCGAATTCCGGCTGGAACAGCACATTGGCGTGCAGGGCCAGGAACTCGATATGCGCGCCGGCCGAGGTCATGCCCTGCGCGTGCAGGCGGTTCATGATGGTGTGGTGGATGAAGCTGGCGAAGCCCTCGTTCATCACCTTGGTCTGGCCCTGGGGATGGAAATACTGCGCCATCTTGCGGGTGATGCGCACCAGCTCACGCTGCCAGGGCTCCAGGTCTGGCGCGTGCTTCTCGATGAGGTAGAGCAGGTTCTCCTCGGGCTCCGCCAACACCGGTGGCTTGGTGGCGTCAGGCGCGGCGGGGTGGCTGGGAAGAATGCGGTCCAGCTCGCTCACCTGCGCCACCACGGACTCATCGCGGCTGCGTTGCCGGTCGCGCTCGCGTACGGCCGAGAGCTTGGACGGCCGGCGGGCGCGATCGATGCCGTAGTCGCGCAGGGCGTGGCAGGAATCGAGGAAGCGTTCCACCGTCTGCCGACCGTGGATGCGCTCCTGCTCCGCCACATAGTCGCGGGCGAACACCAGGTAATCGACGATGCTGGTGGCATCGGTCCAGCTGCGGAAGGTCTCGTTGTTGCGGAAGAAGTGGTTGTGCCCCATGGCCGCATGCGCCAGCACCAGCGCCTGCGTCGTCATCGTATTGCCGTCCATCAGGTAGTTGATGCAGGGGTCGGAGTTGATCACCAGCTCATAGGCCAGGCCGGAATGGCCCTTCTTGTAGCGGTCCCACTCGCGGGAGAAGTGCTTGCCGAAGGACCAGTGGCTGTAGAACACCGGCATGCCAATGCTGGCATAGGCATCCAGCATCTGCTCCGAGGAGATGATCTCGATCTGGTTCGGGTAGCAGTGGAGGCCGAGCTCGCGCAGGCCAATGCGCTCGATCTCCGCGTAGGTGCGCTCGATATCCGCGAACGACCATTCGGCGCCGCGCCAGAGGAGGGGGCGCCCACGCTGGCCCACGAAGTTCATGCGCGGTTCTCCACCCCGGCGGGCAGCCCGGCGAACAGCGAGCGGAAGGCGGGCACCACGTCGTCATCGTCCATCACCTGGCGCATGCCGAGATTGTCGTGCCGGCGGGCCACCTTCTCCAGGACGGACCACAAATCAGTGGTTCGGGTCACATGGGCTGGCCCTTCGCGGAGCACCTCCACATAGGCAAGATGGCGGGCCCGCGGCAGCAAGCGGCCGAGCGCTTCCGCACAGGCGGGGCCGTCACTGCCCATGTTGTCCCCATCGGAGACCTGGGCGAGGTAGAGGTTCCAGTCCTCGGAGGAAAAGCGTTCCTTGATGACCTTCTCGGCCACGCGATAGGCGGTGGAAACCACGGTGGACCCCGTGGAGCCGGAGGCGAAGAACGTCGCCTCGTCGCATTCCTCCGCCTCGTGGTGGTGGCGGACAAAAACGATGTCCACCTCGCGGTATTTGCGATGCAGGAAAAGTGAGAGCAGGTGGAAGAACTGCTTGGCCAGCCGGCGCTCGCGGTCGCCCATGGAGGCGGACACATCGATGATGCAAAGCATCACCGCCCGGGCCGAGGGCCTGGGCTGGCGTTCGAAGCGGCGGTAGCGCAGGTCCAGCGGATCGAGGAACGCAATCGCGTGGGCCATGGCCGACAGGCGGGCAATCTCCGCCTCGATCGTGGTGCGGCGCTCCTCGTCCTCGCACTGCTCCCGCTCGCGTTCGAGCTCGGCGAGGCGGGTGAGCTTGGGGCCGCGCAGCGCGATGCGGCGGGCGAGGCTTTGCGCCATGGTCTGCCCGACATCCAGCGAACTGGGCGGGCCGCTGGGGGCGTAGCCGGCGCGGCGCGGCGCGGTGGTTTCGACACTGGCATGGCTGCGGCGCAGAAGGCGCGGCAACTCCAGGTCTTCCATGATGATGTCGACCAGCTCGTCGTGGCTGACGCCGAAAGAGAAGTCGCCTTCGCCCTGCCCGGGCTGCGTGCCACCGGCACCGCCGCCACCGGATTGCGGCTTCTCGATCAGGTCGCCGACCGAATACTGCCTGTTCCCCGGCAGCACGATGTCGCGCTCGCCGGTGCGGGGATCCTGCGCGAAGCGAGGTTCGGCCACGCCGCCCCCGGCCACGGTCAGTTCGGCATCGCTGCGGTCGTGCAGGCCCTTGCCGCCGAGGGCACGGTGGGACGATTTGCGCACGCCATCGCGCACGCGCTCGATGAAGCGCTGTCGGTTGACCAGGCTGCGGTCCCTTGGGTTCTGGCGGCGATCGATGATCACACTGGTCACCGGACGGGCTCCTTACGCGAGGAAGGAAGCGTCTTCTTTTTCTGAAGAAAAAGAAGCAAAAAGACTTTTATCACTGGATGCGGAGGGGCCCGTTCCTCCCTGTCGCAAGCGAATAAAAGTTTTTTGGTTCTTTTTTTCAAAAAAAAACATGCTTCCTTACCCCGACTTCCTCACCCGCAGATACCATTCCACGATCCGCCGCACCTGGCGCTCGGTGTATCCCTTGGCCGTCATGCGGGAGACGAACTCCTCGTGCTTCTTCTGGTCGTCCTTGGAGGCCTTGGTGCCGAAGCTGATGATCGGCAGCAGCTCATCCGTGGCCGCGAACATCTTGCGCTCGATCACCCGCTTCAGCTTTTCATAGGCGGTCCAGGGCACCGTTTTGCCGGTATTGGCCTTCTGGCGCAGCACGTATTTCACCACCTCGGCGCGGAAGTCCTTCGGGTTGGCGATCCCGGCGGGCTTCTCGATCTTCTCCAGCTCGGCGTTGAGCATGGCGCGTTCCCAGATCGCGCCGGTTTCGGGGTCGCGGTAGTCGGTCTCGTCCAGCCAGTTGTCGGCGTAGGTGATGTAGCGGTCGAACAGATTTTGGCCGTACTCGTCATAGGCTTCCAGATAGGCGGTCTGGATCTCGTCGCCGATGAACTCGGCGTAGCGCGGCGAGAGGGCTTCCTTGATGAAGGCGAGGTAGCGCTTCTCGGTGTCCGGCGCGAACTGCTCGCGGCGGATCGCTTCCTCCAGCACCAGCATCAGCCGCACGGGATCGGCGGCGATCTCGTCGGCGGCATGGTTGTAGGTGCTGGAGAGCACCTTGAAGGCGAAGCGGGTGGAAATGCCGGACATGCCTTCATCCACGCCCGCATCGTCGCGGTATTCCTGCACCGATTTGGCCAGCGGATCGGTCTCCTTCAGGTTCTCGCCGTCATACACGCGCATCTTGGAGAACAGGGAGGAGTTGGCCGGCTCCTTCAGGCGCGACATCACGCAGAACTGCGCCAGCGCGGAAAGCGTGCGGGGCGCGCAGGCGGACCGGGAGAGATCGGAGGCGGCGAGCATCTTGGCGTAGATCCGTTCCTCCTCGCTGACGCGCAGGCAGTACGGCACCTTCACCAGGCAGACGCGATCGAGGAACGCCTCGTTGTTCCGGTTGGACTTGAAGCTCTGCCACTCCGCCTCGTTGGAGTGGGCGAGCACCACGCCGGTGAAGGGAATGGCGCTGATCGCCTCCGTGCCGACGTAGTTCTGCTCCTGCGTGGCGGTCAGCAGGGGGTGCAGTGTCTTGATCGGCGCCTTGAACATCTCCACGAATTCCACCAGGCCCTGGTTGCCGCGGCAGAGCGCGCCGGAGAACGAATAGCTGTCGGGATCGTTCTGGCTGAAGCGCTCCAGCATGCGAATGTCGGTCTTGCCGACAAGGCTCGAGATATCCTGGTTGTTCTCGTCGCCCGGCTCGGTCTTCACCACCGCGATCTGTTCGAGGCGGGAGGGCATGACGCGGGCAACGCTGAAGCGGGACAGATCGCCGTCGAATTCGCGCAGGCGCTTGATCGCCCAGGGGGAGGGGATGGCGGTGAGGTAGCGCCCATCGATGCCGTAGTCCCGCTGCATCACATCGCCGTAGCGGTGGGCGGGGAACAGGCCCAGAGGGCTCTCGAACACCGGCGACATCTGTTCGCCGGCGCAGAGAACATACACGGGGAGCTTCTCCATCAGCTCCTTCAAGCGTTCGGCGATGGAGGACTTGCCGCCACCGACGGGCCCGAGGAGGTAGAGCACCTGCTTGCGCTCCTCCAGCCCTTGCGCCGCGTGGCGGAAATAGCCCACCACCCGCTCGATCGCGTCCTCCATCCCGTAGAAATCGGAAAAGGCGGGATAGATGCGCACCGTGCGGTTCAGGAAGATCCGCGCCAGGCGTGGATCACCCGAGGTTTCCAGCATGCGCGGCTCGCCAATGGCGGCCACCATGCGCTCCGCCGCGGTGGCATAGGCCATGCGATCGCTGCGACATTGGGCGAGATAGGCTTCAAGCGACATGCGCTCAACGCGGGAGCCATCGAAAATCTCACGGAAACGGCTGAACAGTTCGGTCATGCCTGCCTTCCCCTGGCGCGCCCGTCCCGTCCGGCCTTGGCTGGGGGAGCACGCGCCTGCTGCGGGTTCCAAAGGGAACAGAGCGGCTTCGGGTTGCTTGCCGAAGCCCCGTGGCGACACAACGCGGCTGAGGTGTGCTTCGCGTGCCCAGGTGGGTCACATTCGCGTAATAGGTGCGGGACCGGAGTA
>JBIKOJ010000296.1:0-4911 GCA_044358135.1 Acetobacteraceae bacterium
ACCGCCCAGGGCACCAGCTACCGCTTCAGCTACGATTTCGCCGCCCGCGCCGTCACCATCACCGCCACCGCCGCCTGCCGCCCCCCGGTCACCCGCACCGTCCCGCCGCAGCCGGATTTCCAGCACCTCGAACGCCTCCTCCCCCCTGCCGAGGACTGCCCGCCCACCGGCTGAAAGGCGCCCCCATGCCCCCCTTCCGCATCGTCACCTCCGGCACGCCCGACCACTTCACGGAAGAACGCACGGCCCTCGGCGACATTCCCGCCGACTTCATCCTTGCCCCGCCGGAAGAAGAAGCCTTCCTCGCGGAAGCCCGCACGGCAGACGCCATCCTCGCCCGCGGCGTCCAGCTCACCCCCCGCATCATCGCCGCCCTGGAAAACTGCCGCGTCATCGCCGGCAACGGCGTCGGCGTCGACTTCGCCGACATCGCCGCCGCCACCCAAGCCGGCATCCCCGTCACCAACGTCCCCGACATCTTCATCGAGGAAGTCGCCGACCACCTGATGATGCTGCTCCTCTGCACCTTCCGCGACACCCTGAACCAGGACCGCCTGGTCCGCGAAGGCCGTTGGCGCGAAGGCCGCACCCCCCTCCTGCAAATCCCCCGCCTCATGGGCCAAACCCTCGGCCTCATCGGTTTCGGCCACATCCCCCGCGCCGTCGCCGCCCGCGCCAAGCCCTTCGGCCTCACCGTAAAGGCCTACGACCCCTTCATCGAGGAACTCGCCATGATCGAACGCGGCGTCCTCCCCTCCACCCTCGCCGAAGTCCTCGCCTGCGACTTCGTCTCCAACCACCTCCCCGGCACGCCCGAAACCCGCACCTTCCTCCAGGAACCCCATTTCCGCGCCATGAAGCCCAGCGCCTGGTTCCTCAATGTCGGCCGCGGCGGCACGGTGGACGAACCCGCCCTCATCCGCGCCCTCGAACAGGGCTGGATTCGCGGCGCCGGCCTCGATGTCCTGGCCGAGGAACCCCCACGCCAGGACAACCCGATCCTGCGCATGCCGAACGTCATCCTCGCCGCCCACACCGCCTCGGCCTCATCGCGCGCCGAACAGCTCCGCCGCCGCCGCGCCGGCCAGGAGATCGCGCTCGCCCTGCAAGGCAAATGGCCGATGAGCTGCGTCAACCCCACCGTCCTCCCCCGCCTCGCCAGCCGCCGCTGGCAGCCCATCTCCATGGAACGCGGCCCCAACGCCTGAGCCGTCTCAGCCAAGGTTTGGATTTGGTAAACGTCTTCGCGCTAGTCCGAACCCCCAGGTATTTCAGGCAGGCATCGCGATGGCCGAGTTCAACGCTTTCGAAATCTACATGCTCCAGCTGGTCAATCGCGCCCGGCTGGACCCCTCCGGCGAGGCCGCCCGCTACGGCATCGACCTCAACCAGGGCCTCGCCGCCGGCACCATCTCCGCCACCCCCAAGCAGCCCCTCGTCCCCAACCCGCTGCTGAACAACAGCGCCCGCGCCCACAGCCAGTGGATGCTCGATACCGACATCTTCAGCCACACCGGCGCCGGCGGCTCGCAGCCGTTCAACCGCATGACCACCGCCGGCTACCCCTTCGCCGCACCTTACGCGGCCGGCGAGAACATCGCCTTCAGCGGCACCACCGGCACCCTCGGCGGCCTGGCCTCCTACATCGAAGACCAGCACCGCGGCCTCTTCCTCAGCCCAAGCCACCGCACCAACATCGAGAACGGCAGCTACCGGGAGATCGGCATCTCCCAGGTCACCGGCGCCTTCACCTCCGGCACCACCACCTACAACGCCTCGATGGTCACCCAGAACTTCGCGTTCACCGGCACCACCAGCTTCCTCGGCGGCGTCATCTACAACGATCTCGACCTGGATAATTTCTACGACCCCGGCGAAGGCGTCGCCGGCGTCACCATCCGCATCAACGGCACCCCCGTCGCCACCTCCACCGCCGCCGGCGCCTACTACCTCCCGCTCGCCAACGGCACCCACGCCCTGCAGATGGATGGCGGCAACCTCCCCGGAGTCTTCACCTCCACCGTCACCATGGCCGGCCTCAACCTCCAGGTGAACGCCCGCTCCGCCGACTTCGCCCCCGCCACCGCCCACCTGGCCATCGCCGCCACCAACGCCAACCGCGCCGAAGGCAACGGCGGCACCACCGGCTTCACCTTCACCGTCTCCCGCAACGGCAGCCTCGCCCTGCCCAGCACCGCCACCTGGTCCGTCGCCGGCATCGCGGGGGCCGGCACCCAGCTCGCCAGCGCCACGGATTTCGCCGGCAACGCCTTCCCCACCGGCACCGTCAGCTTCGCCCCCGGCGAATCCACCCGCACCCTCACCATCCCCGTCCTGGCCGACACGCTGGGCGAATCCAACGAACGCTTCGCCGTCACCCTCGCCACCCCGTCGGCCGGAACCACCCTCGCCGCCGCCACCGCCACAGGCATCATCCGCAACGACGACACCAGCCTCGCCCTCTCCGCCAACCTCAGCCGCGCCGAAGGCAACAGCGGCACCACCGCCTACACCTTCACCGTCGCCCGCGCCGGCACCACGCTGCCCGCCGGCACCGTCGCCTGGTCCGTCACCGGCGGCGGCGTCAGCGGCACCGTCGCCGCCAACGCCGCGGACTTCGTCGGCAACAAGCTCCCCACCGGCACCCTCTCCTTCGCCATTGGCCAGACCAGCCTCACCATCACCATCCCCGTGGCGGGCGACACCAACACCGAGGGCGGCTACAACGAAAGCTTCACCCTCTCCCTGTCCAACCCCACCGCCGGCATGACCCTCGCGCGCGCCACCGCCACCGGCCTCATCCGCGAAGACGACGCCATCCGCGGCACCAACGGCAACGACACCCTCATCGGCACCGCCGCGCCCGACCTCTTCATCATCGGCCAGGGGCAAGACAGCATCACCGGCGGCGCCGGCACCGACACCTTCCGCTTCCTCCCCACCGCCCTCGGCGCCACCAACCAGGTCTCCATCCAAGACTTCACCCGCGCCGCCAACGAACGCCTGGACCTCTCCAGCATCGACGCCATCGCCACCACCCTGGCCAACGACGCCTTCACCTTCATCGGCACCGCCCCCTTCTCCGGCACCCCCGGCGAACTCCGCTGGGAAGACCAAGGCACCACCCGCCTCATCCAGGCCAACACCAACACCACCCCCGCCGCCGACCTCACCATCCTCCTCACCGCCCCAGGCCCGATCGACGCCACCTGGTTCGTGTTGTAGCGGCACAAGCCAAGGCCAGGGCTCTGCCCTGGACCCGCCAGGGGGCAGGCGCCCCCTGGACCCGCATTCATTTAGGACAGCACCACAAAGCATTTGAGATGCCCGGCGAGAATCGCACTGATCCCTGGCATAATCGCGGTAACCACTCTGCCTAGGACCACGCCATGACCGAACTGAATTTCAAGGGCAAGGAATTCGTCTACAACCATCACCTCTCTGTGCCGTTCCGCCCCCTAGTGGATCGCACCTGACGGAAGAGTCCGTTTAAGGATTCCGCTGACGGTCGGCGCGTGCGAGTCTGGGTGATGCGCACTGGCATCACCATTGACGTCAATCCTGCCGACCGAGTTCGTCTCTTTTCGGTAGCGGCGGGTCGGAACAGCCCGCAGAAGCACGTCTGGCGAGCGCAGATCGTGTTGTTGTCGGCCGATGGGCGGGGAACCGCTGAGATCATGCGGTTGACTGGCAAGTCCAAGACCTGCGTCTGGCGGTGGCAAGCACGCTTTATGTCGGCCGGCGTGGACGGCCTACTGCATGACAAGACGCGCCCTTCGCGCATCCCGCCGCTCGGTGTGGAGGTGGCAGACCGTGTGGTCGCCCTGACGCTGACCGGCCCGCCGGGCGAGACCACCCACTGGACCAGCGCCGCCATGGCCGAGGCCGTTGGGCTCAGCGTCAGTTCGGTGCAACGCATCTGGCGTCGCCATGGCCTACAACCGCATCGGATGCGGCAGTTCAAGCTGTCCAATGATCCGCAGTTTGCGGCCAAGGTTCGCGATATTGTCGGGCTTTACGTCGATCCGCCTGCCCATGCGGTGGTGCTGTCGGTCGATGAGAAGAGCCAGATACAGGCCCTCGACCGCACCCAACCCGGGCTGCCGCTCAAGAAGGGGCGCTGCGGCACCATGTCCCATGACTACAAGAGGAACGGCACCACCACGCTGTTCGCAGCCCTGAACGTGCTCGATGGCGGCGTGATCGGGCGTTGCATGCAGCAGCACCGGCATCAGGAATTCATCCGCTTCCTCAACGCCATCGAGGCACACGTCCCGGCAGGCAAGCTCGTGCATGTCATTCTCGACAACTACGCCACACACAAACACCCCAAGGTTCTGCGATGGCTGGCGCGCCATCCGCGGTTCACCTTCCATTTCACACCGACGTCCGCGTCATGGATCAATGCCGTCGAGGGCTTCTTCGCCAAACTGACCAAGCGCCGACTTAAGCGAGGCGTGTTCCATTCCCTCGTCGCTTTGCAGGCGGCAATCAATCGCTTCCTTGCCGAGGCAAACGAAAACCCGAAACCCTTCCGCTGGACCAAGGACCCCGACAAGATCATCGCAGCCGTCAGGCGCGGGCACCAAGCGTTAGACTCGATCCACTAGTGCCCCATCCGGAAAAAGGCATCGGCCCCGTCTCCCTGAATGGCAATCTTATCATCCAGGGCGACAACCTGCATGCACTCAAATCCCTACTGCCATTCTATGCCGGAAAGATTGACTGTGTGTATATTGATCCACCCTACAATACCGGGAAAAATGACTGGTCATACAATGACCAAGTGAATTCCCCAATGATCAAAGATTGGCTGGACAGAAATCCCATCTCAATTGACGACACCCTTCGTCATGACAAATGGGCATGCATGATGTGGCCACGACTTCAATTGCTAAAAGAACTAATGAA
>JBIKOJ010000121.1:0-16479 GCA_044358135.1 Acetobacteraceae bacterium
TCGAGAGGGCGCCAAGCAGGGCCAGCAGCAGGAGCTTGAGGGCGGCCGGAATCTGGGCGTGCAGGATCGCCCGCGCCCAGGGGCGCGGTGCGTCGGCTTCGCTCGGTGCGGCTGCAGTGATTGTCATCACTGATAACAATCGCACAGGCAAGGCCGGAGGGGAACGGAATTTTTTTACGTACGTACTGGGTGTATGGGAGTTTGGCTTACCAGGGAGGTGGCACGGAAAAGCGTGGGTCCTTCGCCTTCGGCTCAGGATGACGGAAATAGTGGAACGCCCCGCCCTCCGCTCTGAGAAGCGAGGCGTTGACGTGCGGACGAATAAAAGTCTTTTTGCTTCTTTTTCTTCAGAAAAAGAAGAGTCTTTTATTGGCTCTCATGAAAGATATTGCGGCGGAGGGCAAGCACTGGATTGCTTCGCTTCGCTCGCAATGACGGGGGAGTGATGGGCGGGGGTTGGTATAGCTAGGCCGTGAGCGGCCATGGTGGTGCCGTGGGCATGGTGGCGAGGTGTGCGGCGATGGCGGTGGGGCCGGTTGCCTGCACGTGATGCCAGATGCCGCCGCGCCAGCGCGGGAAGCCCAGTTGCAGTGAGATGGCATCGGCGGCCAGCGGCGCCAGGCCTTGGCCGATCCATGTGGCTGCCGCGCCGGCCAGGGCGGCGATGCAGCGGGTGGTGATTTCGGCCTCGGCCACCGGGCGGCGGCGGCGGCAGGCGGCGCGGGCGCTTTCGGCGAGCAGGGGGGCCAGGGCTGGGTCGGGCAGGGGGCGCGGGTCGGCTTGGGCGTAGCGATACCATCCGGCGCCTGCCGCGCGGCCGGTGCGGCCGGCATCCAGCAGCAGGTCCAGCAGCGGGGAATAGCGGTGCCAGGCATCGGGGCGCGGGTCGATGCAGGTTTGGGCGATGCGGTCCAGCCCTTCCTGGTCGGCGGCGGCCAGGGGGGCGGTGCGGAAGCCGAAGCGGCGCAGGGCGAGGTCCACCGCCTGGGGCGTGGCGCCTTCATCCACCAGGTGGATGGCCTCGCGCAGCAGGGCCCAGCGCAGGGCGGGCGCGGCTGTGGAGGGCGGGGGCGTGGCTTCGGCGCGGGCGGCGTGGCGCAGGGCGAGGCCCTGGGGAGAGGCGGCAAGTGCGGCGGCGAGGTGCCGGGTTTCGGCCAAAGCGCGCTGCGGTGGCAGGCTGAGGGCCTGGGTGAGGGACTGCAGCGCGGCCTGGGGGGCGGCCTCGCCGGGGGCGCGGCGGCGCAGGATGGCGTGCAGCGGGCGCGGGTCGAGATGGGCAGGCGGCCCCGGCGGCACCGGCTGGATTGCGAGCGCGATGCCGATCGGATCGGCGGCCACGGCATCGAGCAGGCCCAGATGCTGCGCCAGGGGGGCCGGAAGCGGGGTGCCAAACGCCAGCATCTCCAGCGCTGCTTCGGGCGCCAGCAGGCGTGCCAGCCGGGCGATGCCGCCGTTCAGCGGCAGCGTGCCGCGCAGGATGCCGGGGAAGCCGAGGCGGCTGCCGGGCGTGGCGGTGCGGGCGTGGCAGGCGAGCGCCAGTTCCAGGCCGGAGCCCATGGCGCAGGCCGGGATGGCCGCGACCACACAATGGCCCGGTGCGGCGATGGCGGTGAGCAGGGGGGTGATGTCTGCCTGGCCGGCCGTGTCCTCGAACAGGCGCGGGCCGGTCAGTATCACGGTGCGGGCGCGGGCATCGGCGCGGCAATGGCGCAGCAGGCCGGCCACTGCAGTGGTGAAGGCATTGGTCCACTCACCGGGGCTTGGCGTGCCGAAGCGCAGCACAATGGCGCCGGAGACGAGTTCCTGGTCGATGCCCGGCAATACGGCGGACGGCCGAGGGCTCGCGGCTGTGTGGCGACGTATGGCGCCCGGTGCGCTGGGCGGCATGCGTGGTTTCCTCCGGCGGCAGGACGCCGCTTCATTCATTGTTCGGCAAGGCTATGGGGGGGCCGGAGGGTGGTCAAGCAATGGGCGAATGATTGACGCTTCCTGGCAGGGAAGGCTGGGCTCTGCCCAGACCCGCCTGGTCCGTTGCGCGCCTTCGCGCGACGGGCCGAGCCCCTGGCGGGTTCGGGCGGAGCCCGATCCTTGCCTTCGGCCTGATTGTTACTTCATGCGAAGGAATGCGTCACGCCGCCATCGACCAGCATGGTGGTGCCGGTGACCCAGAGGCTGTCGTCCGACGCCAGGAACAGTGCGGCGCGGGCGATGTCTTCCACCTCGCCCAGACGGCGCAGCGGGGTGCGGGCGAGGCGCTTTTCCACCATCTCGGGTGTGAGCATTGAGACCACTTGCTCCGTTTGGGTGGAGCCCGGCGCGATGGCGTTCACGCGGATGCCGCGCGGGCCCAGCTCCACCGCGGCGGCGCGGGTGAGGCCGGTGACGCCGGCCTTGAGGCCGCAATAGACCATGGCGTTCTCCATGCCGAGAAAGGCGGCGGAGGAGGCGATGTTGATGATGGAGCCGCCCTTGGCCATGGCTTCCGCGGCGGCCTGGATCGACCAGACGATGCCGCCGAAGCCGATGCCGGTCATGCGGTCGTAGCTTTTCTGGGTGATGCCCACGATCGGCTCGTAGCGCACCCAGGCGGCGTTGTTCACGACGATGTCGAAGCGGCCGTGGCGGGCGGCGAGGCCCAGCACCAGCTCGCGCACCGTTTCGCGCGCGGAGGCGTCTCCGGGCAGGATCTCGGCCTGGCCGCCTTCGGCCTCGATCGCGGCCACGGTGGCGGCGGCGGCCTCGCCCTTGAAGTCGTTGACGCCGACGATGGCGCCCTCGGCGGCGAATGCCATCGCGATGCCGCGGCCGATGCCGTTGCCCGCGCCGGTGACGAGGGCGACGCGCCCTTCGAGCCGCTTGGCCATGATGGTGGTCTCCGTGGTTACTGGCGGCGGGATTCGGACAGGCGCATGGAGCGCAGCCCATCGAGCAGCAGGGTCTGGCCGTTCATCAGCGCCATGCCGGGGCGGGCCAGGAAGGCGGCGGCTTCGGCCACCTCGGCGCGGGATTTTGGCGTGTCCCAGCGCTCGCCGGCGAAATCGGGGGCGAGGAGGTTGGCGCGCAGGCCGCGTTCGGACAGTTCCAGGGCGATGGAGCGGATGAAGCCGGCCAGCGCGGCGTTGGCGGCCATGAGGTGGGCGCCGCCCCAGGCGCCGAGGTGGCCGCGTGCCGCCACGGCGATGATGCGGGCGCCGGGGGCGAAGAGCGGCAGGGCCGATTGCACCGCGGCGACGACGTCGAACACCATCGTGTCCAGCGCTTCGGCCAGTTGTGCGTCGGTGATCTCGGCGAACCGGGTGCCTTCGCGGACGACGGGCACGTTCAGGACCAGGGCATCGATCGGGCCTTCGAGGGGCAGGGTGGTTTCCACCTCGCCCTCATGGGCCAGGCGGGTGGCGAGTTCGGCGCCGAAGGGGCGGTCGGCGCCCAGGAGGATGATGCGGCTCACAGCGGTGGCACTCCGATGCACTTGCCGCCATCGGCGAGGATCACCTGGCCGTTGACGAAGGCGGCGCCAGGGGAGGCGAGGAAGGCGACGACGGCGGCGATGGCGCTGGGGTCGGCCGCGGCGCCGCTGGGTTCGCGGGCTTCCAGGGCGCGGCGCATTTCGGGCGTGTAGCCATCGAGCATGCTTGTATCGACCATGCCGGGGGCGACTGCGTTCACGGTGATGCCGGCCCAGCGCAGTTCCACCGCCATGGCGCGGGTGAGGCCGACCACCGCGGCCTTGCTGGCGACGTAGTGCGGCATGCCGGCGCCGCCGAGATAGCCGCGCGAGGCGATGTTGACGATGCGGCCGCCCTCGCCCATGCGGCGCGCGCCTTCCTGCGCCACGATGAACACGCCCTGGACGTTGACCGCGAAGAGGCGGCGCCACTCGGCCAGGGAGACATCGGCCACGCCATCCATGGTGGCGGCGATGCCGGCGTTGTTGACGACCACGGCGAGGTCTTCGATGCCGTCCAGCAGTGCGGCGACCTGGGGGCGGCTGGTGACATCGAGGAGGGCGGCGCTGGCGGCGAGGCCTTCGGCGCGCAGCGTGGCTGCGGTGTTCTCCGCCGCTGCGCCGTCGATGTCGGTGGCGAGGACGGCGAAGCCATCCTGCGCCAGGCGTGTGGCGATCGCGCGGCCGATGCCGCGCCCCGCGCCGGTAACCACGGCCGTGCCGCCTGCCATGCTGGAACTCCTCCACCCCTGGCATACCCTCCGGCGGCGGGGTGGCGCGGGTCAAGCGCCCGGCGCAATATCAGTGCCGTGATAATCGCCCGGGCCTGGCCGGGGCCTCGCCCTGCGTGGGCGCGGCGCGCAGTCTGGGCCGGCCAGGAGGAGACCAGACCATGCCCATGATCCGCACCGAGATCAGCGACCACATCGCCGTCATCACCATGGATTCGCCGCCGGTGAACGCGGTGAACCAGCAGTTCATGGAAGAGCTGATCGCCGCGGTGGACCGGCTGAACGACCTGGACGACGTGCGCGTGGCGGTGATCACCGGCGCCGGGAAGTGCTTCTCGGCGGGGGCCGACATCAAGGGCCGGCTTTCGATGAAGGAGGAGCCCGGCAGCTACTGGGCGCATGCAAGGCGGGCACGCGAGATGAGCTGGTGCATGATCGAGTGCAAGAAGCCGCTGATCGCCGCCATCAACGGGCCGGCGCTGGGGGCGGGGCTGGGCATCGCGGTTTCCTGCGACATCCTGATGGCGGCCGAGACCGCGCGGGTGGGGCTGCCGGAGGTGGATGTCGGGCTGATGGGCGGCGGGCGGCACACGATGCGGGTGTTCGGGCATTCGCTGACGCGGCGGATGATGCTGACCGGGTATCGCGTGCCGGGGGCGGAGCTGTATCGGCTGGGGATCGTGGAATGCTGCGTGCCGCCGGAGCAGCTGATGGACGAGGCGATGAAGATGGCCGCCACCATCGCGGCGAAGAGCCCGCTGGCCACGGCCATGGCCAAGAACGCCGCCCAGACCATCGAGTTCATGACCCTGCGCGACGGCTATCGCTACGAGCAGAACCTGACGCGGCAGCTGAGCCAGAGCGAGGATGCGCGCGAGGCGATGACGGCGTTCGTGGAAAAGCGGGCGCCGACGTTCAAGGGGCGCTGAGGCGCGGTGCTGCCTCGTATTCCGGGTTGCCGGAGCGGGACAGCACCAGATCCGGGTCGGTGTAGCCGGGCTGGGCGGAGGGGCCGAAGCCGCCGGTGATGGCGGCGAAACGCGCCTCCACCAGCGGCCGGTATTCCGGGTGGGTGAAGATGTAGAGGTGGTTGGCGCGGATGCCGCGCACCACGTGCTCGCCCACGCTGCGCGGGTCCATGCGCGGGGCGCTGTCGGTGCGGCCGGGGGCGAAGGCCGGGGCATCGCCCATCACCGCCTCCCGCCGTTGCGCGGAGGTGACGTAGAAATTGGTGGAGACGGCGCCGGGGCACAGCACGGAAACGCCGATGCCCTGCGGCGCCAGCTCCGCGCGCAGCGCTTCCGACAGGCCGACGACGGCGTATTTGGAGGCGGCATAGGCGGTGAGGCCGGCCGGGGCGATCAGGCCGGCCATGGAGGAGGTGTTCACCACATGCCCGCCGCGGCCGGCGGCGATCATGCGCGGCACGGCGGCGCGGATGCCGAGATAGGTGCCGTGCAGGTTGGTGTCGATGACCAGCTTCCACACCGCCTCCGGCATGTCGGCCATCAGAACCGGGCCACCATCGGCGCGGCGGCCCTGGCCGAGGCCGGCGTTGTTGCAGAGCAGGGCGATCGGCCCCAGCTTCGCCTCCACCGCATCCAGGGCCGCGTGCCACGCCGTGGCGCTGGTGATGTCCAGCACCACCGGCATTGCGTTGGCGCCGAGGCTGGCGGCGGCTTCGGCGAGGGCGGGTTGGTTGATGTCGGCGATCGCCACTTTCATCCCTGCCGCCAGCAGGGCCTGTGCCAGGCCGAGGCCGATGCCGCTGGCGCCGCCGGTGACGACGGCGACGCGGCCGGAAAGCTCATCCATGGCTGATTTCCTCAGGCAAGGGTCTTGAAGGCGCCGTTCGGCAGGGGCGTTTCGGAGCGCCCGACCAAAGACGGCCTGCGGCGGCTATCGCGCTGCCTTGGCATATTCGGGATTGCGGAAGCGTTCGAAGGTGAGATCGGTATCGCGGTAGCCGGGTTGGGCGGAGTCCCCGAAACCGGCCACCAGAGCGGCATGCCGCTCCTCGATATGGCCGCGGTATTCGGGGTGGGGGATGATGTACATGGCGTTCCCGGCGATGGCCCGCAGCACCATTTCGCCCACGCGGACCGGGTCCATGCGCTTGGCCTGCTCGGCGCGAAGGGCGTCTGTGCCGACCGTGGCGAGCCCTGCGAAGGCATCGGGGGCTTTGGCGCGCAGGGCGACGGAACTGGCGAAGAGGTTGCTGCGCACGCCGCCGGGGCACAGGACGCTGACGCCGATGCCGGCGGGGGCCAGTTCCGCGCGCATCGACTCCGACAGGGCCACCACGGCGAATTTCGAGGCGCAGTAGGCCGCGATCCCCGCCGGTGCCATCAGGCCCCCGGTGGAGGCGGTGTTGACCACATGGCCCCATTGCCCGCGCGCCAGCATGCGCGGCACCAGCGTGCGCGCGCCCAGGAAGGTTCCGGTGGCGTTCACCTCCATCACCTGGCGCCACAGCGCCTCCGGCATTTCCGCCACGGTGGTGTCCCGCCCGTCGGCAAAGCGGCCCTGGGAGACGCCGGCGTTGTTGCAGAGGATCTCGATCGGGCCGAGCGCGGCTTCCACCTGGTCCACGGCCGCCTGCCAGTCTGCCGAGCTTGTGACATCCAGCTTCACCGCCGCGGCCAATCCGGGCAGGGCCGAGCGGGCGGCGGCGAGTGCCGATTCGTTCACGTCGGCGATCGCCACCCGCAGCCCGGCCGCGACGAAGGCGGTGGCCATGCCCAGGCCGATGCCGCTGGCACCGCCGGTGATGAAAGCCGTCTTGCCGGCGAGACTTGGCATTGCGTTCTCCTGAATCCCGCCTGTGCGGCATCAACCATGGCAAGCTAGGCCGCCCGCAGGGCAGTTCGCAACGCGCGCGGCCCTCGCCATGCCATTCCGCCGGGTGGCCCCGGAATGGCGCTGGATTTGACCGCATCCACCATTCATATGCTTATGCGATAGTGATTGCGGCTGCGATGACCGGCTCGATTCGGTCATATGCAGGCAGGAAACGTGTTCAGGATCAGTGAGGACATCGCGATGCCCCCTTCGAAGAAGCCAGCTGCTGGCGGCACCAAGGCAGCCGCCGCGGCAAAGCCCGCGGCGAAAGCCCCGGCGGCGAAGCCTGCCGTGGTGCAGGCCACCGTCACCCTCAAGCAGCTCGCGGCCCAGCTGGCTGAAAGCCAGCAGCTGACCAAGAAGCAGGCCGAGGGGCTGATGGGCGAGTTTGTCTCGGTGGTGACCGAGCACCTCAAGAAGGGCGACAAGCTCCGCCTGACCGGGCTGGGCACGCTTCAGGTGCGCGCGCGGCCGGCTCGCACGGGGCGCAACCCCGCGACCGGCGCGACGATCCAGATCGCCGCCAGCAAGAAGATCGCGTTCCAGCCCGCCAAGGAGCTCAAGGAGAGCGTTTAGCGCGCGCCAGGCTGGTTCGGCCTATCGGTTGCCTTGTCACGCGGCAAGGGGGTAGCTCGGCAGGCAACTGCTGAGCGGCCCCGGCTTGCTGCGCTGTGCGTGCCGGCCTGCTTGCGGGGCGCCGCCTGGCGCTGCGGCAACTGCCCGACGTATCCGCAGGGGCGGGACGTTCGGCGATCGGGTGACCATCGCATCAGCGCTGCCCAGCCTTGATGCCATGGCGGCGCTGGCGTGCTGGGACAGCGCGGCCGGGCGGCGCAGGCGTGGGGCCGCTACAGCACGAACCAGCTTGCCTGCACCGGCCCGGCGGCGGACAGGATGATGGTCAGCTCCGGCGTGGTGTCGGCATCGACATTGCCGAACACCGTGCGCGAACCGCCTGCGTCCTGCCAGCGGAGCTGACCGGGGGCGGTGAACGGGGCGGTGCCGATGAAGGTGAAGGCGTGGTTGCCCGGGCCGGTAATCGCGTCGATCGCGGACAGGTCCAGCTTCTCGCCCGAGGCGGGGCTGAAATCGCCGAAGGAGGTGGCGTTGGTGGCGCCATCGCCCAGGGCGGCGGGCTGGAACAGGAACAGGTCGCGCCCGGCCAGCCCCAGCACCGTGTCGATGCCGCCGCCGAGCACGAAGGTGTCGATGGCCGCGGTGCCGCGCAGCGCCTGGCTCGCCGCGGTGCTGACGAAATCGTCATTCAGGATCGTGCCGGTGGCGGTGGCGGTGCCCAGGGCAACGCCGGCCTGCAGGCCCGAGAGCGTGACGGTGAAGCTCTCGTTCAGCTCGGCTGCGATGTCGCCGGCCACGTTCACGGTCACGGCCGCGCTGGCCTGCCCGGCTGCGAAGCTGACGCGGCCGGAGGGCAGCTGGAGGCCGGCGAAATCGGCGGCGTTGGCGGTGCCGGTGCCGGACACGCCGCCGCCGGTGACGGCCCAGTCGGCGCTGGCCGTGCCGGTGAGCGGGCCGGTGCGCGCGACGGTGAAGGTGAAGGCGGTGGTGCCGGAGGCGCCCTCGGCCTTCTGAGCCGCCAGCCGCGCGATCGACAGCGTGCCGGTGCCGGGCGTGTCGTCGTTCCACACCAGGCCGGTGGCGCTGGCGGTGCCGAGCAGGACGCCGTGCGAGGCGTTGGCGAGCGTGACGGTGAAGCTTTCGTTCAGCTCGGCGGCGGAGTCGCCCTTCACCGGGATCGTGACGACCTTGGCGGCCTCACCCGCGGCGAAGGTGACGCTGCCGCTGGGCAGCACGCCGGCGGCGAAGTCGCTGGCCGTGGCGCCGCCGGTGCCGGATATGCCGCCGCCGGTGACCGACCAATCCACCGCCGCCGGGCCGGTGAGGCTGCCGGTGCGGTTGACCTGGAAGGTGAAGTCGGTGCTGCCGGACTGGCCTTCCGCGCGCGAGGCGCGCAGGCGGGCGATGGCGAGCGTGCCGGTGCCGGCCTTGTCGTCGTTCTGGATGATCGCCCCGGCGCTGGCGGTGGTGATGCTGGCGCCGGCCGAGGGGGCGGCGAGCGTGACGGCGAAGCGCTCGTTGTTCTCCACCAGGCGGTCGGCGGCGACGTTGACGGTGACCAGCTGGGTCTTCTGGCCTGGCGCGAAGCTGACCGTGCCGCTGGGCAGCACGCCGCCAGGGAAATCCGCCGCGTTGGCGGGCGTGGTGCCGCTGCCGGAGATGCCGGCCGCCGACCACTTCGCGGTGGTGGACTTGGAGAGATCGCCGGTGCGGGTGACGGTGAAGGTGTAGGGCGTGGCTGCGGCTCCGCTGCCTTCCGGCTTGTTGGCGCTGGTGGCGGCGATGGACAGGTTGGTGTCGTCGTTCAGGATGACCGCCGAGGCCGTGCTGATCGCGATGCCGTCGTTGTCGAACAGGGTGAGGGTGAAGCTCTCGTTCAGCTCCGCCGCGGTGTCGGCGGCGACGGGCACGTCGATCGCGAAGGTGGCCTGGCTGGGGCCGAAGAGCAGCCCGCCGCTGGGGAACTTGCTGGCGCCGAAATCGGCGGGGTCGGCCGGCAGTGTGTTTGGCCGGCCGCCGCCGGTGACCTTCCAGGTGAAGAAGTCGTTGAAGTTGCGCGGCGGGGCGGGATCGATTGTGACGGTGAAGGCATAGGTGGTGGTGCCGCCGGAGCTGCCCTCGGCCTGGCTGGCCTTGGTGATGGAGAGCGTGCCGCTGGTGTCGTCGTTGGTGATGATCGAGCTGGCGCTGGCCTGGGCGAAGGTCGCGCCCTTGCCGGGGTTGGACAGCGTGACGGTGTAGTCTTCCCGCGGCTCGATCACCGTGTCGTCCTGCACGGGGATGACCAAGGTGACCTGATCCTGCCCGGCCGGGATCGACAGCGTGCCGGTCATGGCCTTGAAGTCCGCGGCATCGGCCGGGTTCGCGCCGCTGCCGGTGATGGTCCAGGTGACGGTGCGCGCAAGGCTGCGGTCGCCGTCGATCTCCACGCGGAAGTTCGGCGCCGAGATCGGCCCGCCGCCGCCTTCCAGGCCGAGATAGGGCGAGCCGGGCGCGAAGATGGAAATGGCGGTGTCGTCGTTGCGGATGTTCACGCCGGTGATCGGCTCGATGCCAATCGCGCTTCCGGCCGGCAGCTCCACCAGCCGCAGCATGAAGGACTCGTTCCGCTCAAAGGCGGTGTCGTCCACCACCGCCACGGGGATGCTGACCGTTTCCTGGCCCGGCGCGAAGGTCACGGTGCCGGCGGTGGCGACGAGATCGTTGTCGTCGATGGGGAACAGGCTGCGATGGGAGTCGACCGCCCAGCCGACGACCTGCTCGGCCGAGAGGTCGCCGCGCCGGCTGAGGGTATAGGTCGGCGGCGCGGCGGCGAACTCGCCCTCGCGCGCATCCGAGACCTCCGGCGGCAGGAGATCGAACAGCGTGGCGTAGCCGGTGATGCCCAGGTTGGCGGTGGCGCTCGTCACGCCCTCCGGCACCGCCAGCACCGCGCCGCCGGTGGGGTTGCTGATCGCCAGGGTGATGTTCTCGTTCGCCTCGGGCCCGTCGGCGCGCAGCAGCGTTACCTCGAAGGTGGCGGAGAGCTTGCCGGCCGGGATGGTGACGGTGCCGGGGGCGTCGATGTAGTCCACGCCCTTGGTCGCGCCGTTCTCGAACAGGGCGACATCGACGGTCACCGGCTCGGAACTGAGCCGGTTGAGGAAGACGGTCATCGCCACCGGCACGTCGCCGCCGGCGGCGTCGATGGCCTCGTGGTCGGCGATGTCGACGATGAGCGGCAATTCTTCGTCGTCGATGATGGTGACGGTGCCGCTGCCATCGGTGATGGCGCTGCCCACGGGGTTGGACAGGACGACGCGGAAGGTTTCGTTGCCCTCGACAATGGTGTCGGCCTTCACCTCGATGGTGATGGTCTCGGAGGTGTCGCCGGGGCTGAAGAAGACGGTGCCGAACGCATTGGCGTCGAAATCGAAGAAGTCGGCGGTGCCGAACACCAACTGCCAGTCCACGGAGACGGCGTTGGCCGCGGGATGCGCCAGCGTGATCCCGACATCGACGAAGGTGCTGCCGTTGATCTCGGTGACGGTGGCGTCGCCGACGGTGATGCCGTCGTCGTCGATGATCAGCGCGGTGGCGGTGCCGTCCACGATCCCGGTGTTGGACGACGGCGCGGAGAGCACGAGCGAGAACTGCTCGCTGGGCTCGGCGTTGTCGGTGTCGCCGAGGATCGCCACATCGACGGTCTGGCTTGTGATGCCGGGCGCGAAGGTGAGGATGCCGTTGAGCGCCTTGTAGTCCAGCCCCTGCGCGGCGGTGCCGGAGCTGGTGCCGAACGTGACCGTTGCCGTTTCGGTGAGCGGGGAGCCGAGCGAGACGATGAACGACGCGACGGCGGCGCCTTCACCCTCCGTCACCACCACGTCGCTGACGGAGAAGCCGTCGTCGTCGAGGATGGTGCCGGTGGCGAGCACCGTTTGGCCCGGCAGTGCCGCCGATTCCAGGATGACGGTGAATTCCTGGATGGCCTCGACATCCGTGTCCGCCACGATCGGGATGGCGAAGCTGGCCTTGGTCTGGCCCGGGGCGAAGGTGATGGTGCCGCCGGTGGGGTCGAAGTCTGCGGTGGAGGCGGTTCCGCCGGCCAGGGAATAGCTCGCCACCAGGGCGGTGGGCTGGGCGGCCGAGAGCGTGGCCGTGAACAGCATGGTGCCGGCGGATTCGCGCGTGGGGGCGGCCTGCAGCGACAATGTCGGCGTGGCCGGCGCGGCCAGGTCGTCGTCGATGATCTGCACGGTGCCGGTGTCGTTCGCCAGCGTGCCGCCGTTGGGATTGGAGAGGCGGATGAGGAAGGCTTCGGCGCCTTCCGGCGCGAAATCCTGGATCAGCGGCACCAGGATGGTCTGGCTGGTGTTGCCGGGCTCGAAGAACACGGTGCCGGAGCGCGGCAGGAAATCCTGGTAGGCCAGCGCCGAGGCGGCCTCGGTGCTGTAGCTGACCGACCCCGCGCCGGCGGCGGTGGTGCGCTGGATGGTGATCGCGACCATGCGCGGCGCGCTGCCGCTACCCTCCACGATCCGCACCGGGCCGACGGAGAATTCCGACTCGATCTGGCCGGCGCGGGAGCGGAATTCGTAGTGCCCAGGGGCGTTGACGTTCGAGCCTTCGTCCAGGGCCAGCAGCCCGGCGGAATCGCCGGAGCCTGGCAGGTGCACAACGTTCAGGCCGTTCCCGCTGGAGATGACGGTGTAGGCGATGCGGCCGGCGGTGGAGATGTCCCAGTTGATCGCCTCGTAGCGGAACTGGATGTTGAAATCGTCGCCCTGGATGCCGCCGGGCACGGCGGTGAGGCGTAGCTGGAAGGCGTTGGCGGCGTCGGTCTGGACGGCGAAGCGGCCGACATCGTCCCAGGTGACGGTGATGGACTTGTCGAAGGTGTCGATGTCGTACCACACCCGGTTGGCGCCGGTGGAGGTGCCGCCCGGGGAGGGCGCGAAGGCGCCGCCGCGCGTGTCCACGTCGGACAGGAAGGGGGCGATGACCGGGCGGCTGCCGGGGGCGAAGGCGGATCTGCTGGCACTGCCAATGGGCACGCCGAAGCTCACGTTGCCGTTGTTGTTGACGAACAGCCCCTGGTAGACGACGCCGAAGACGTTGATGCCGCGCGGGAAAATCTGGCGCAGGTCGATGAAGCCGGAGCTGTTGTCGTCGCCGACGGACAGCGCGTTCTCGCCGAAGCCGGCGGGGCCGCCAAGCCCAGTCACCAGATGGGTGGCCATTTTTGAGATCCTCTCCGCGGTCCGTGGCATTCAGTCGGGGGAGACGCGGGGGGATGGCTGGCCCGTTGCCTTGGTCTCTGGCTTAAAGCGATGTGCCGCCGCGGAATAGTGTCCAATTCGTTAATAGTGGCCTTTCCACATGAAAGAGGCACCACAGCCGCCGTGACCGCGGCCGGAGGCGGCGGTGATGCCAGCCCTGGGACTCAATCGGAACGCAAGGGTGAGCCCTCATCGGTGTCCGAAAGTTCTTGTGATAATGGGGTTCATGATGGCTCCCGGTTCGGGAGACACGCGGCATCGACCTGCGAAGGAGCAACGGGGAAGGGGGGTGAAAGATCAGCTGTACGGTTGGTGCTGGAGCGGCCGCCGCTCTAGCTCTTTGTGTGAGCGAGCACCTGCAGCAACACCTCGGCCAGTGCCTCGACGCCGATCATTTCGCCAAGCGGCCCACTCTCCGTGGGTCAGTCTGCGCTTGCCGGACCAAGGCCTGTGACAAGTCCTGCCACACTTCCGGCCGTGGCCAGGTTCCTGATCCGGTCGAGCAGGCCATCGCGTGTGCGTTGAAGCGGGGCAGTGCTGGCGGCGACGGTGGCGACGAAGTCCTCGCGCTCGGCAACCAGCGCCTGGGCGGCCTGCCACAGCGACGCCTCCGACAGATGCTGGGAATCGAGACAGAACCGGTCGATTCCCAGCATCTCGTAGAAGGCGCGGTTCTTGACGTCGTAGCTGACATTCAGCGTCGGTACGCCGGCAGCAATTGCAATGATGCTGGAGTGCAGCATTTCGCATACATGGAGGTCGAGCGTGCGGTAGAGGGAGGCGAGTTCGTTGGCCGGCACGTCGTGCACCACCAGTTTCACCCCGTGTGAGTCCAGCATCAGCGGTACGGCGCGTTCTGCGTCGTAGTGGATGATGTAATGCAGTTCGGCGGGCATCTCGGTGGCTAGGCGGCGCAGGAAGGAGGCGTAGACAGGAAGGTTGCTCGCCAGTCGCGCGCCCATGGCATTACTGTGGTAGGCGAGATTGATGCCGATGCGCATTTTCTGTCCGACGGGCCGGGAGGCAGCCGGCGGAGGCTCGGGCCAGAACAGGACGGGATCTCCCATCAGTTCTACCCGCTGGTCGGTCAGGCGTTGCAGCACGCGCTGGGTGTTTGCGTCGCGCACCCCCACCGCGACGAGATGACTGAGCAGGCGCGCCAGCACCTCGGCTCCACCCGATGACACGTCATCTGCCGACACTGTCGCGCCGGGATCCGGCGGGCTCAGGTTCCGGTTGAGGCCCGGTCCGTAGGCGACCGCTGGGCACTGCAACCGGCCCAGCAACTTGGAGTCGCGATCCAGGCGGGCTGCAGCATTGCCATGGCGGTCAAGGAAGAAATAACCGCTGCCGGCGATCACGAATAGATCGTGGTGACGGCCAATCTCGTCTGCAGCGTCTGGGGTTAGTTCGTCCCAGCCGACCTCGGTGAAGGTGACGGGCCGCGGCGCCATCGCGGCGGCAATCTGCGCTCGAATCGCCAGGCGAATAGCGTGGTCGCCCTTGTTGCTGTTCTCCAGATCAGTCCAGGCATAGTTCAACGAATGTTGTGCCGGACGTACGCTCCATGCGAGCCGGTCGGCCGTGCGGCGCAGGCGGCGCTTGAGGCGCGCTATGGCGGTTTCAGCAACCGGGATGTCCGTCAAATGTTGAGGGGTAGCCAAAAAAAGACAGATTTTCATCCCGCACGCCAATTGGTTGGTTTATTGTCACAACACCAGTCAATCACCAGCATGCGAACGCATGAGCGGAAATTGCAACCCCGCGTGTTATCCTAGTTCGCCGGGTGAGAGTAAGGCAATACGGCTTGCGAGGATTGCGCGCCGAAGTCCCGGCGATGCTGGTGGTAGCCTCCGTCACACCGAGGGGGGAGGCGCGGGGGCCTGGAAAATGAATGTCACTGATGGCCAAGAGGCTCGAGGTTCTTGGTGCCGGGCGGCTTGCCGCATGGCTGATTGAGATCAGCGAAGGTGACGCCGTCTTCAAGCGGCGCCGGCGGCTTGGACTGGCCGGCCAGGAAAGCCCGCGCGTTCGATTGGCGCCACGAGGTCGCGCTGATCGACGGTGCGACAGTGACGATCACAGTGGCGCACAAGGCCCGCGCCGCGATGCGGCTTGCGTTCCGGCCGATGGGAGCATGGTCAAGCGATGCAGGGTGGGTCGAGGGCGGGGCGGCCGGACCCGACGACGATGGCGTGCGCCATGTCGTGCGATGCCACATGCTCGCCAGGCCAGGGAGCGACCGAGAAATCTGCAAGCCGGGCTTCGGCGGCAGCGATGTCCCACTCGCCGCCGAGGATACCCTTCCCGATGGTGCAGCTCACGTGCGAGCTGGCGTGCCCTGCGTTCCGAACGAGGTTCTGCAGCCGGTGACATTCGGCCTTGCTCCGATCCTCAGCGGCTCGAACGATGCCAGGGATGTCCAGGAAGAGCCGGCCAGCGGGTGACGTGATCTGCGGGATCTTGGCGGCGAATGGCGAGACGTCGCGTGCGGATGCAAGCCACGCGCCCAGCCGGTGGCTGCGGGGATCGATTCATCCTGTACCGCCTCGGGATAGGTCGTCAGGGGCAGATAGGCGACCCGTGTGCGCGTCGTGGCGAATCCTGTTGTTCGCGGGCAGTCCCGGAACAGAGCGAGCGCCGAACGAAGGTTGTCTCTGCAGTGGTGAATTCCTGCGGGCTTGCGAAGAAGAACCTGACCAAGATTGATCCAAATCAATCAGACGCGACCAAACCTCGCTATCCTTGACCATACGAAGCATCTCTGAGGGCAAGGATGCCGCATGACCGCTACCAGACCGTGCAGGAGCTTGCCGAGCGGCTGGAGGTTGCCGAGGCGACCGTGAGGCAATGGATCAAGTCCGGACAGCTCCGTGCCATCGACATCGGCAAGGGGTGGCGCATTGCCGCCACCGATTTGACGAGGTTCCTCAAGGCTCGCGAGACCGCACCGCGCGAATGACGCCACGGCGGCCGGCCTGCGCGTTGATCGAGGGGAATGAGACACGCCCCCGGCATCCCGCCTCTCTGTCCGTGCCCGAAGACACCACACCACAACTGGAGGATCGCGATGAACCGGCTAGCGGGCAAGACCGCCATCGTCACCGGAGGGGCTGTCGGCATCGGCCGGGCCTGTGTGCTGCGCATGGCGGAGGAAGGCGCGCAGGTCGCCATTTTCGATGTGCTGGAGGTCGAGGGCGCTGCCCTGGCTGCGGAGCTGTCGGCCAGGGGGCACCAGGCCGGGTTCTGGAAGGTCGACGTTGCGAACGAGGCGGCGATGAAGACCGCCATCGATGCGGCGGCGGCGCGGTTCGGGGGGCTGTCCATCATGGTGAACAACGCGGGGATCTCGGGAAGCCCGAAGCCGACCGACCAGGTGAGTGAAGAAGAGTGGGACCGGGTGCAGGCGGTGAACGTGAAGGGCGTGTTCTTCGGCACCAAGCACGCGATCCCGCATCTGCGCGCGGCCAAGGGCGGTTCGATCATCAACCTGTCCTCGATTGCCGGGCTGATCGGCATCGGCGGGATTGCGCCCTATCACGCATCGAAGGGGGCGGTGCGGCTGATGACCAAGAACGACGCCATCATCTATGCGCCCGAGCGGATTCGGGTGAACTCGATCCATCCC
>JBIKOJ010000005.1:0-54248 GCA_044358135.1 Acetobacteraceae bacterium
CGGTGTCCATCGGGCTTTGGCCCTCGTCCACGATCCCTGCGCAGGCCTCCAGCAGCCAGGCGGGATCGCCGCCGAGCAGCGGCGGCAGGCGGAATTGCCGGATCAGCAGCACGGTGTCGCGCACCTTGTCGTGCGGCAGCACGGCGGCGGCGTGGCCGCTGCGATAGACCTCGCGGGCCAGGTGCTGGGTGGTGCCATCCAGGCGCCGATAGGCAAAGCGGATGCGGCTGAGGCGGTGCCAGTTCTCGGCCAGGGTTTCGTCGGCTTCGATGGTGATGCGGACGGGGTTGCTCATGCGGTGGCAATGCGGCCGGGGTGGGGCTGTTCCCGCAGGGCGGGTCGGGCCTAGGCTGCGACGCGAACGGAGGGGCGGGCATGCAGGGCAACAGGCTGCGGGCGGCGGTGGCGCGCGGGGAGGTGCAGATCGGCACCTGGGTCAACATGATCCGAACCCCGGCGGTGCTGACGCTGCTGAAGGCGGCGGGGCTGGATTTCGCCCGGGTGGACATGGAGCACACCGGCATTTCCATCGAGACGGTGGCGGACATGGCGGTGGTGGCCCGCGCGCTGGATTTCCCGCTGGTGGTGCGCCCGCCGAAAGCCAATCGGGAGTGGATCACGCGGCTGCTGGATGTCGGCGTGTGGAACCTGCACTGCCCGCAGGTGGAGAACGCGGCCCATGCGCGGGAGATCGCCGCGGCGTCCCGCTACGCGCCGCGGGGGTTGCGGGGCAATGCGGGGCACAGCCCTGGCACCGACTATGACCTGTCGATGAGTGTGGGAGAGCGGCGGGCGTTCGCGGACAGCCAGGTGTTCGTGACGGTGATGTTCGAGACCGGCGCGGCGCTGGAGGACCTGGAAGCGATCGCGGCGATGGACGGGATAGATGGGCTGACGCTGGGGCCCTCGGACCTCGCGCAGGATCTGGGGATTGCCGGGCATCCGGAGATGGCGAAGCTGCTGGATGAAAAGCGCGACCTGGTGCTGGCGGCGGCGCGCCGGCATGGCAAGGCGTGTGCGATGCTGTGCGCCACGGAGGCGCAGGCGCGGCAATGGGTGCAGGCGGGGGTGGAGATCATCGCCTATTCCAGCGACAGCGAGGTGCTGGCGCGTGCCTATGCCGGTTCGATGAAGGCTATTCGGGGTTGAGACGATGAGCGAAGCAAAGGGCCCGCTTTCGGGCTTCCGTATCCTGGACCTGACCACGGTGCTGTTCGGCCCGTTCGGCGCGCAGACGCTGGGCGACTGGGGCGCCGAGGTGATCAAGGTGGAGGGGCTGGGCGGCGACATGTGGCGCAGCTCTGGCATCTTCCGCAACCGGGGCATGAGCGGGCAGTTCATGGCCGCCAACCGCAACAAGCGCAGCATCGCCATCGACCTGAAAAGCGAAGGCGGCAAGGAAGTGCTGCGCCGGCTGATCCCCACGGTGGATGCGCTAGTGAGCAATGTGCGCCCCGCCGGGCTGGCGCGGCTGGGCTTCAGCTACGAGACCTGCCGGGCATTGAACCCGCGCATGGTGTACGCGGTGGCAACGGGGTTCGGGCAGGACGGGCCCTGGGCGGCGCGCCCGGCCTTCGACGAGGTGATCCAGGCGGCATCAGGTTTCGCCTCGGCCATGGGCACCGATGAGGAGCCGGCCTTCGTGCCCAGCCTGATCGGCGACAAGATCTGCGGCATGGCGCTGTCTGGCGCGGTGACGGCCGCGCTGCTGCACCGGGAGCGCACCGGCGAGGGGCAGATGGTGGAAGTGCCGATGCTGGAAACGTTGGCCTCGTTCAACAGCATCGAGATGTTCGGCGGCAAGGCCTTCGTGCCGCCGATCGGGCCCACCGGCTACAAGCGCATGAAGGCGCGCAAGCCGGTGAAGACGAAGGACGGCTGGCTGACCATGCTGCCCTATTCCGGTGAGAACTGGGTGGCGTTCTTCGAGGCGGTGGGGCACCCCGAGTGCATCGAGGAGTTCGCTGTGCTCGATCCCGTGGCCCGCGCCCGCAACATCGATCGCATCTACGACGCGATGCGCGACATCGCCGTCACGCGCACCACGGCGGAATGGGAGGAACTGCTGCTGCGGATCGACGTGCCGCACACAGCCTTCGCCAAGCTGGCCGATGTGGAAACGCAGGAGCACCTGGCCGCCGTGGGGCTGTTCCAGGAAGTGGAGCACCCCAGTGAAGGCAAGCTGCTGCAGGCACGGCCGCCGGCACGGTTCTCCAAAAGCCCGGCCTCCGTGCGGCGCTTGGCGCCACGGCTGGGCGAGCACACGCGCGAGGTGATGGCGGAGGCCGGGTATCCCGCGGCCGAGATAGATGCCCTGCTGGCGGCAAAGGCGGTGGCGTGAGTGGGTTTCGGGCGGCCGGGTTTGCCTGGCGGCTGTGGTGCGGCGAAGGCGTGATCGAGGCGCATCTGGGCGAGGCCGTCGCACGGGCGGGGGCAAAGCGGGCCTTCGTGGTCTGCTCGCCCTCCGTGAACCAGCGCACCGATACCGTGACGCGGATCGCGGCGGCGCTGGGGGACCGGTTCGCCGGCGTGTTCGACGGGATCGAGAAGGATTCCACCTTCGCCTCCGTCTGCGCGGCGCACGATGCGGCGCGTGCGGCGGGGGCGGATCTGTTGATCGCCGCGGGCGGCGGCAGCGTGATCGTGGCGGTGCGGGCGGTGGCGATCTTCCTCGGCGAGGCGGGCGATCCGTTCGCGCTGATGACGCAGTATCCCGAAGGCCGGCCCGCCTACAGCCCGCGCCTGAACGCGCCGAAGCTGCCGATCGTGAACATCCCGACCACGCCGACCAGCGCCATGAACCGGGCCGGCACGGGGCTGGCCAACCCGGACCTCGACCACCGGATGGAGTATTTCGATCCCAAGACGAGGCCGCAGGCGATCCTGCTGGATGACGGCGCGCTGGCGGCCACGCCGGATGCGGTGATGCGCTCCACCGCCACCACCGTGTTCGCCTCGGCGCTGGCGGCGATGGAGCAGGTGGCGATCAACCCGCTGGCGGAGGCGGACCGGGACCATGCGTTTCGCCTCGCGCACCGGGCCTATCTCCGGCTGATCGAAGCACCGGGGGATGCGCAGGCGCGAATGGAACTGGCGGTGGCGGCGTTGCTGCAGAACCGGGCGGAAGACGACGGCGCGGCCCGCTTCCGCGTCGGGGTGTTCGCGGGGAACTACGCCGTCTCCACCGCGCTGCATGTGCGCTACCCGCATGTGGGCCAGGGCGAGAGCACCTGCGTGCTGCAGGCGTCGCGCATTCGCCTGGCCGAGGCGGTGGACACGGCGGCGGCGCGGCAGGTGGCCTCGGCGCTGGGCCTGTGGCGCGATGGGATGGACGCGCGCGCGGCGGCTGTGGCGGTGGCCGATGCGCTGGAAGCGCTCTATGCGCGGGCCGGGATGCCAACCCGGTTGCGTGAGCTTGGGATACCCCGCGAGGAGTTGGCGGCCGTGGCGCGGGAGACGGTGAAGAACTTCAACGCCAATGCCGGGGCGAGGTCGCCCGAGGCGCAGGTGGGTGAGGCGTTGGCTCTCCTAGAGGCAGCGTATTAGGAAGAATGTTCTTTTTTGAAAAAAAGAACCAAAAAACTTTTGTGACCTTGCACGCGTGCTGGGCGCCCGGCACGCAAGCCAGTCGGAAAAGTCTTTTTGCTTCTTTTTCTTCAGAAAAAGAAGGAGCCTTGCTGTGATCGATCCAGACCTCCGTCGCCGTGCGGATGCCTTTCTCGCGCCCGCCATGCGCCAGCGTTTCCGCAACGCCCAGGTGCGGCCGCACTGGGTCGGGCCGGACCGGTTCTGGTGGCGGCAGGAGGTGCCTGGCGGGTCGCGCATCATGATGGTCGATGCCGAGACCGGGCGGCAGACGGAGGTCTCCGACCAGGAGGCGATCGCCGAGGCGGTGGGGCTGCCGGGGGAGGTGCTGTCGCCGGATGGGCGGCTGGCGGTGTTTCGGCGGGAGCATGACCTTTGGCTGCGCGAAACGGCTTCGGGGGTGGAGCGGCGGCTGACGTTTGATGGCGCCGAGCACTGCGCCTGGGGCAAGTCGCCGGACAGCAACCTGACGACGGTGAGCCTGAAGCGGCGGGGACTGGTGCTGCCGGCGAATGCGATGTGGTCGGCGGATGGGACGCGGGTGTTCACCTCGCGGTTGGATGAGCGGGCGGTGAAGGTACTGCCGCTGGTGCAGCATGTGCCGGACGACGGGTCGGTGCGGCCGGTGCTGCATACGCTGCGATTTGCGTTCAGCGGCGACGAGGGGTTGCCGGTGGAGACGCATGCGGTGATCGAGGTGGCGTCGGGGCGCGTGGTGGTCGCGCAGGCCGGGCCGCATGTGACCGGGATGACCACGGCGATCGAGAAGGAGGAGGCGTGGTGGAGTGCCGATGGCAGTCGCGTGTGGTTCCTGGACCGGGACCGGTTCTGGCAGCGGTTGAGCCTGTGGGAAATGGATGCAGCCACCGGAGCCGTGCGGGAGGTGGTACGCGAGACGGCGGAGACGTTCATCGACACCAACCACTCCGTGCTCGGGCTGCCGAATATCCGGGTGCTGGAGGATCGCGGCGAGGTGCTGTGGTTTTCGCAGCGCGATGGGTGGGGGCATCTGTATCGGTATGACCTGGCCAGCGGGGCGCTGAAGAACCAGGTGACCTCCGGCGAGTGGCTGGTGCGCGATGTGCTGCATGTGGAGGACGGCCAGGTGGAGCTCCTGGCAGGGGGGATGCAGCCCAACCTGTATCATCGGACCCTGTGCCGGGTGGGGCTGGATGGGACCGGTTTGCAGGTTCTGACGCCGGGGGATGAGGACCAGTTGCTGGCAATGCCGATGAAGCGGGTGCCGCGCGACCATATCCGGCCGCCGATGCCCACGGGCCATTACCGCGCGCCGGACGGGCGGTTCTTCGTGCATACGCGGGCCGATCTGGAGAGCCTGCCGGTGAGCGAGTTGCGGCGGGCGGATGGGTCGCTGGTGGCGGTGCTGGCCACCGCGGAGCTGGATGAGGGGCCGTGGCGCTGGCCCACGCCGTTCACGGTGGTGGCGGATGACGGGCACACCACGTTGTTCGGGGCGATGTGGCTGCCGACGGATTTCGATCCGGCGAAGCGCTATCCGGTGATCGACTACATCTATCCCGGGCCGCAGCGCGGGCAGTTGCCGACGGTGATGCTGACCGACGTGATGGGGGAACTGGGGCGCACAGCGTTGCCGCAGGCCTTCGCGGAACTGGGCTTCGTGGTGCTGAACATCGAGGGGCGCGGGACGCCGCTGCGAAGCAAGGCGTTCCATGACGAAAGCTACGGGCGGCTGGAAACCGCGGGCACGCTGGCGGACCATGTGGCGGCGTTGCAGCAGCTTGGCGCGCAGCACGCATTCCTGGATCTCGGCCGCGTGGGGATCATGGGGCATTCCGGCGGTGGCTACGCGACCGTGAAGGCGATGACGACCTGGCCCGAGGTGTTCCATGCCGGGATCGCCACGGCGGGGAACCACGACCAGATGGGCTACAGCTTCGCCTGGACCGAGAAATACATGGGGCCGATCGTGCCGGTGGGGAACGACCGGACCAGCTGGAGCGGGGCGGCCAATCCGCCGTTTGCGGCCAATATCAAGGGCAAGTTGCTGCTGGCGACGGGGGACATGGACGACAACGTGCATCCGGCGCTGACCATGCAGCTGGCGGCGGCGCTGATCGCGGCGGATCGGGATTTCGAGTTCATCCCGCTGCCGAATGACGACCACACGACGGTCTGGGGCAATCCGTATTTCCTGCGCCGGGCCTATGATTTCATGCTGAGGGCGATGGCGGTGAATTGACCGGCGGCGCGCGGCGGGTGCAGTTTCCGGCGGACGGCAGCAGGAGCAGGGACATGAGCGGACTCACGCGGCGCGGCTTGGCGGCAGGGGCCGCAACCCTGGCGATGCCGGCGATCGTGCGGGCGCAGGCGCCGGTGCTGAAGGTGGGGCTGCTGCTGCCCAAATCCGGCTACCTGGCGCAGGCCGGTCAGAGCTGCCACCGCGGGGCGATGGTGGCGCCAAAGGTGCTGGCGGATTTCGGCATGCGCATCGAGATCATGGACGTGGATTTCGAATCCAACGTGGACATGGCCCGCACCCAGGCGGAGCGGGTGATCAATGCCGGGGCACATTGCATCGTCGGCCCATTCGAATCCGGCGCCGCGCTGGCCATCGCGCAGGTGACGGAGCAGCGCAAGATTCCGTTCGTGATCAATATCGGCGCGGCGCCGCAGATCACCGAGCAGGGCTACCAATACCTGGTGCGCAACTTCCCCACCGGCGGGCAGCTGGTGACCAACGGGCTGGCGCTGATCAAGGACCTGCTGGCGGCCACCGGCGCGCAGCCCAAGACCGCCGTGTTCGTGCATGCCAACGACACCTTCGGCACCGCCCAGCGCGGCGCGATGGATGCGCTGTATCCGCGCGCCGGCCTGCCGATCGAGCTGTTGGATAAAATCGCCTACGACCCGAAGGCGCAGGACCTCTCGGTGGAGGTGACCAAGATCCGCGCGCTGAACCCCGATGTGCTGCTGGTCGTCACGCGCTCCGCCGACGCAATCAAGCTGTTCCGCGACATGGTGCGGCAGCGCTACACGCCCAAGGCGATCATCTCGCCGGGCTCACCCGGGATGTATGACGAGGAGTTCTACCAGGGACTCGGCCCGCTGGCGGATTACGCCATCACCAACCTGCCCTGGGCGAACTTCAACGCGCCGATGACCAAGGCGCTGGAGGCGGCCTATACGCCGGCCAATCCGCGCTACCGCTTCGCGGCGGAATGCTTCAACGCCGGCTTCACCTTCGAGGCGCTGCTGGTGGCGGCCGATGCGCACAAGCGCGCGGGCACCACCGATGGCGAGGCGCTGATGAAGGCGGTGCGGGCGACGAACCTGGCCGAGCATGTGATGACCGGGGGCCCGATCACCTTCGATGCCAAGGGGCAGAACCCGAACATCGTTTCCGCCTGCGTGCAGAACCGCAATCGCACGCCGACCGTGGTGCTGCCGGTGGCGGCGGCCACGGAGAAGCCGGTGCTGCCGATGCCGGGGTGGCAGGGGCGTAGCTAGGGCTTAGGAAGATTCTTCTTTTTCTGAAGAAAAAGAAGCAAAAAGACTTTTGTGACTTTGCGCCCGCTTTCCCCGGCGCAAAGTCGGGAAAGTTTTTTGGTTCTTTTTTTCAAAAAAGAACGCCTTGCTTCGGGTGCCGCGCATGACGGCCGGGTTGCTGCTGGGCGTCGTGGTCCAGGGCGTGATGACGGGCCTGGTGTATGGCCTGATGGCGCTCGGGCTATCGGTGATTTTCGGCGTGATCCGGGTGGTGAACTTCGCGCATGGCGAGTTCGCGGTGCTCGCCATGTATGCGGCGTGGGTTGCGTTCACCTGGTGGGGGGTGGACCCGATCCTGGCGGCGGTGCCGATCGCGGCGGGGTGTTTCGTGCTCGGGTTTGGGCTGCAGCATTGGCTGGTGAGCCCGTTCGTGGGGCGGGCGGAGCATGAGCAGTTCATCCTGCTCGCGGGCGTGGCGATGGTGCTGCTGAACCTGCTGCTGATGGGGTTCGGGCCGGATGCGCGGCCGGTGAACCTGCCTTATGCGCTGGACAGCTACGAGATCGGGCCGGTGATTTTGGACAAGGCGCGGCTGGTGGCCGCGGGGGTGGCGTTCGTGCTGACCGGGGGGGTGATCGGGTTCTTCCGGTTCACGCGCACGGGCACCGCCATTCGCGCGTGCGCGGACAATTTGCTGGGTGCGGCGGTGGTGGGGCTGGATGTGAAGCGGCTCTATGCGCTGACCTTCGGGATCGGGCTGGCCTGCGTGGGGGCGGCGGGGGCGATGCTGGTGACGATCTCGGATGCGTCGCCGGTGCTGGCGCATGGGTTCACGCTGCAGGGCTTCATCATTGTGATCATCGGTGGGTTGGGCTCGCTGGCGGGGGCGTTGCTGGGGGGTGTGCTGATCGGGGTGTGCGAGGCGCTGGCGGGGTTCCTGTGGCAGCCCTCGATGAAGAGCCTGTTCTCGTTTCTGCTGCTGGTGGCCGTGCTGGCGTTGCGGCCGCAGGGGTTGCTGGGGAAGCGGCCGTGAGGTGGGTGGCGCTGGCCGGGCTGGGGGCGGGGCTGCTGGCGGTGCCGGCGGTGGCGGGGCGGTATGAGCTTTCGGTGCTGATCCTGGTGTTCCAGTTCGTGTTGATGGGCCAGGCCTGGAATTTGATGATGGGGTATGCCGGGCAGCTTTCGCTGGGGCATGCGCTGTATGTCGGGCTCGGCGCCTATGTGCCGGCGCTGCTGTGGCTGCACCTGGGGATTTCGCCGTTGATCGGCGTGTTCGCGGGCATGGCGGCGGCGATGCTGGCGGCGGGGGTGATCGGCTGGCTCGGGCTGCGGTTCGGGATCGAGGGGGTGTATTTCGCGCTGCTGACGATCGCGTTTGCGGAGATCGCGCGGGTGGCGTTCGACCATCTGGCGATCACTGGCGGCGCGGGCGGGCTGTTCCTGCCGGTGACGCCGGACGGGCGGGCTGCGTGGTGGATGCTCGATGGTGGGCCGGTGTTCTTCTACTACCTGACGCTTGGGCTGGCGGCGGGGGCGACGGGGGTGGTGGCCTGGCTGGCGCGCAGCCGGTTCGGCTTCCTGTGGCGGGCGGTGCGGGATGACCCGGTGGCGGCGGAGGCGCTGGGGGTGAACCTGTTCCGGGCGCGGATGCAGGCAATTCTGGTCTCGGCGGCGATGGCCTCCGTGGCCGGGGTGGTGGTGGCGTTCTACTACCGCAACCTGTTCCCCGGGCAGGTGTTCGACATGAGCCGATCCCTGGAGCTGATCCTGGCGCCGATCATCGGTGGGCTGGGCACGGTGATGGGGCCGGTGGTGGGCGCGGCGCTGCTGACGCCGGCGGGCGAGGGGCTGGCGGCGCTGGTGCAGGAGCTTGGCCTGGATGCGCCGGGGGTGAAGGCGGTGGCCTATGGGCTGCTGCTGATCGCGGTGATCTGGGTGCGGCCGAGCGGGATCTGGCCGTGGCTGGCCAAGCGGCTGGGGGTTTCGTGAGCGCGCTGCTGGCGGTGGAGGCGGTGTCGCGCCGGTTCCGCGGGTTGCTGGCGGTGGACGGGGTGAGCTTGGATGTGGCGGCCGGCGAGATCTTCGCGGTGATCGGGCCGAACGGGGCGGGCAAGACCACGCTGTTCAACCTGATCGCCGGCGCGCTGGCGCCGAGTGCGGGGGCGATCCGGTTGGCGGGCGCCCGGATCGACGGAATGCGGCCCGATGCGATCGCGGCGCGCGGGGTGGGGCGGACCTTCCAGATCGTGCGGCCCTTCCCGGCGATGACGGTGCGGGAGAACATCATGGTGGGGAGCCTGATGCGCACGCCGCATGCCCGTGAGGCGCGGGGGAAGGCGGATGCGGTGATGGAGCGGATGGGCTTCGCCGCCCTGGCGGACCGGCCGGCGGGTTCGTTGACACTGCCCGACCGGAAGCGGCTGGAGGTGGCGCGCGCCCTGGCGACTGAGCCCCGCCTGCTGCTGCTGGACGAGGTGATGGCCGGGCTGCGGCCGACCGAGGTGGACGGGATGGTAGGGGTGCTGCGCGAGATCAACCGCGAGCACGGCACCACCATCGTACTGATCGAGCACGTAATGCGCGCGGTGATGGCGCTGGCAGGGCGGGTTCTGGTGTTGCACCACGGCGCACGCATCGCGCTCGGTACGCCGGCGGAGGTGGTGGCGGAGCCGGAGGTGGTGCGCAGCTATCTCGGCACGGGGCCGGTGCACTGATGCTGGAGATCGAGGGGCTCTCGGCGGGCTACGGCGATGCGGTGGCGCTGGAGGATATTTCCCTCGCCGTGCCCGACAAGCAGATCGTGGCCATTGTGGGGGCGAACGGGGCGGGCAAGACCACGCTGATCCGCACCATCGCCGGGATCATCCGCCCGTGGCGCGGGCGCATCCTGTGGCATGGGCGGGATATCGCGGGCCTGCCCTCCCACATCGTGTGCAACCTCGGGATCGGCCAGGTGGCGGAGGGGCGGCAGGTGTTTCCCTCGCTTTCCGTGGCGGAGAACCTGGATCTGGGTGCGATGATCCCGCGGGCGCGGGACAGCCGGGCGGCGACCTTCAAGCGGGTGCTGGAGATGTTCCCGCGGCTGGCCGAACGGCAGCACCAGGCGGCGGGCACGCTTTCGGGCGGGGAGCAGCAGATGCTGGCGATCGGGCGCTGCCTGATGGGGCAGCCGGAGTTGATCCTGTTCGACGAGCCCTCGCTGGGCCTGGCGCCGGCGGTGGTGCAGCAGGTGCTGGAGACGGTGCGCACGCTGAACGCGGAAGGGATCACCTGCGTGCTGGTGGAGCAGAACGTGGCGGCCTCGCTGGCGCTGAGCGAGGTGGGCTACGTGCTGGAGACCGGGCGGGTGACGCTCTCCGGCTCCGGCGCGACGTTGCTGGCGGATGATCGGGTTCGGCAGGCGTATCTGGGGTTATAAGCAAGGCCTTCTTTTTCTGAAGAAAAAGAAGCAAAAAGACTTCTTACATTTGATGCGGAGAGATAGGATCTCTCCACATCAAAGTCATAAAAGTTTTTTGGTTCTTTTTTTCAAAAAAGAACACGCTTACTTGACGGCTTCAGCCACCTCCGCATCCGACGGAAACGCGCCGGACTCGCGCTTGGAGTATTTCAACGCGCCGTCCACTGTGATCTCGAACACGCCGCCGCTGGATTTGCGCAGCGTGACCTGGGCCTGCGGGTTGCGCGAGGCGATGAGGGTGCGGGCCGCACGGGCGCGCGCCTCGTAGCCTCACATGCCGCAGTATTCGATTTCGACCTGCATGTGTTCACTCCTGATTGATCGGCCTTGCGCGATGATGTGGGCCTGCGCGGCGCCGGGGCAAGCTCCGGTTGCTGGACATTGCGCTGCCGTGCGACCTAGAACGCCGCATAGTCTCGTCAGGATGCCATTTCATGTCTGATGCCAGCCCGATTGTTCCCGTGATCCTCTCCGGTGGGTCTGGCACCCGCTTGTGGCCGGTGTCGCGGGAGAGCTTTCCCAAGCAGTTCTGGCCGCTGGTGTCCGAGCTTTCGATGATCCAGGAAACCGCGAGCCGGGCGCAGCGGCCGGGCTTCGGCGCGCCGATCGTGGTGTGCAACCAGGAGCATCGCTTCGTGGTGGCGGAACAGATGCGGGCGCTGGGGGTGGAGGGTGCGCGCATCCTGCTGGAGCCGGTGGGGCGCAACTCGGCGCCGGCGATCCTGGCGGCCGCGCTGGTGGTGGCGGAGACGGACCCGGGCGCGGTGCTGTGGATGATGGCGGCCGATGCGGCGATCACCGATGTGGAGGCGCTGCATGTGGCGCTGGCCAGTGCGGTGGCGGCGGCGCGGGCGGGGCATGTGGCGACGTTCGGCATGAAGCCGACGGCGCCGGAGACGGGGTTCGGCTATATCGAGCGCGGCGAGGGCCTGGCGGGGATCGCGGGGGCGTATGCCGTGGGGCAGTTCCTGGAGAAGCCGGATGCGGCGCGGGCGGCAGATTTCGTGGCCAGCGGGCGGCATCTGTGGAATTCCGGCATGTTCGTGTTCACCGCGGCCACGCTGATTGCGGAGATGGAGAAGTTCGCGCCGGAGGTGGTGGTGGCGGTGAAGGCCGCGCTGGCCGGGGCGGTGACGGATCTGGATTTCGTGCGGCTTGATCCCGCGGCGTTCACGGCCTGCCCCTCGATCAGCCTGGACTATGCGGTGGCGGAGCGCACCAGCCGGGCGGCGGTGGTGCCGGCGGATATCGGCTGGTCCGACGTGGGCAGCTGGGGCGCGCTGTGGGATCTCGGCGGCAAGGACGGGGCGGGCAACGTGGCCTCGGCCAGCGGCGGCGGGGCGGTGCTGTTCGAGGGGGCGGCGAACTCCTATGCCCGCACCGATGGCGCCGTGGTGGCCGTGCTGGGGCTGGAGGATGCGGTGATCATCTCCACCGAGGATGCTGTCCTGGCGATGCACCGCGACCGCGCGCAGGACGTGAAGAAGGTGGTGGACCGGCTGAAGGCCATGAAGCGGCCGGAGGCGACCAGCCACAACCGGGTGTACCGGCCCTGGGGGTTCTATGAGAGCCTGATCACCGGCACCCGCTTCCAGGTGAAGCGCATCGTGGTGAACCAGGGCCAGAAGCTTTCCCTGCAGAAGCATTTCCATCGGGCGGAGCACTGGGTGGTCGTCTCCGGCACCGCGCTGGTGACGCGCGACCAGGAGGTTGTGATGGTGCGCGAGAACGAGAGCATCTACCTGCCGCTGGGCTGCGTGCACCGGATGGAGAACCCCGGCCGCATCCCGCTGACCATCATCGAGGTGCAGGTGGGCAGCTACACCGGCGAGGACGACATCGTCCGGCTTGAGGACACGTACGGGCGCAGCTGAGCGCCGACCGAAGCCAGATCAAGGTTTCCCGCGGCGGGGGTGCTAGCGTGGCGCGATGAATTTCGCGCCGCGCCGCTTCCTGTTGCTGTTCCTCGTGCTCGCGCTGATGGCGGCCGGCGGGGCGGCCTGGGCATTGGGACAGGCGGAGGTTGCGCGCTGGCTGTGGATCGCCGCCGCCCTGCCGGTGGCGGCGGGGGTGGCGCGGGATACCTGGGCAGCGCTGCGCGGCGGCAAGCTGGGCGTGGACATCATCGCGCTGGTGGCGATCACGGGCGCGGTGGCGCTGGGGGAGAGCTTCACCGCCGCGCTGGTGGCGCTGATGGTGGCCGGCGGCGGGGCGCTGGAGGCCTTTGCCGAGGGGCGCGCGCGGGGCGAGATCTCGGCGCTGCTGGCCCGCGTGCCGCGCATTGCGCATCGGGTGGAGGGCGATGCGCTGCACGAGGTGGCGGTGGAGGCGGTGCAGCCGGGCTGGCTGCTGCTGGTCAAGCCCGGCGAGACGGTGCCGGTGGATGGCACGATTGTCGGCGACGAACCGGCCCAGCTCGATGAATCGGCCCTGACCGGGGAGCCGCTGCCGGTGGCGCGGGCGGCCGGCGAGGTGGCACGCAGCGGCGGGGTGAATGCCGGCGGGGCGTTCCGGCTGCTGGCCATCGCGGCGGCGGCGGACAGCACCTATGCCGCCATCGTGCGGCTGGTCTCCGCGGCGGAGGGCGAGCGGGCGCCGATGGTGCGGCTGGCCGACCAGTGGGCGCTGTGGTTCCTGCCACTGACGCTGGCGCTGGCGGGGCTGGCCTGGTGGTGGAGCGGCAGCGCGGAGCGGGCGCTGGCGGTGCTGGTGGTGGCCACGCCCTGCCCGCTGATCCTGGCCGCCCCGGTGGCGCTGGTGTGTGGCGTGTCCCGCGCCGCGCGGATGGGCGTGATCGTGAAGGGTGGCGGGGCGCTGGAGCGGCTGGCCCGCGTGGCCACGGTGCTGTTCGACAAGACCGGCACGCTGACCTCCGGCCTGCCGGATGTGGAGGCGGTGGAGGCGCTGGAGGGGTTCGACGCGGATGAGGTGCTGCGCCTCGCGGCCTCCCTGGACCAGGCGAGCCAGCATGCGGTGGCCGGCGCGGTGGTGCGGGCGGCGCGTTCGGCGGGGCTGGTGCTGGCGCTGCCGGCGCAGGTGCAGGAGGTGCATGGCGGCGGGTTGAGCGGGATGGTGGACGGCCGGCCCGTGGCGGTGGGCGGTGTCTCGATGCTGGCCGCGCTGGGGATCACCGTGCCGGTGGACGGGAGTGCTGCGCGGTTGGCGGCGGCTTCTCCGGCGGCGGCCTGGGTGGCGGTGGAGGGGCGCGTGGCCGGGGTGCTGCTGCTGGCCGACCGCATCCGGCCGGAGGCGGCACGCGCGATCCGTGCCTTGCGGGCGGCGGGCGTGTCGCGGCTGGTGATGGTCACCGGCGACCGCGCCGGGCCGGCGGAGGCGGTGGGGGCGGCGCTGGGGCTGGATGCGGTGCATGCGGAACGCTCGCCGGAGGGCAAGCTGGAGGTGCTGCGGGCAGAGCGGGCCGCCGCGCCGCCGGTGATGATGATCGGCGACGGGATCAATGATGCCCCGGCGCTGGCGATGGCCGATATCGGCGTGGCCATGGGCGCGCGCGGCGCGGCGGCGGCGGCGCAGGCGGCGGATGTGGTGCTGCTGGTGGACCGGATCGACCGCGTGGCCGGCGCGGTGGTGGTGGCGCGGCGGGCGCGGGCCATTGCGCTGCAGTCGGTGGCGGTGGGGATGGGGCTGTCGCTGGTGGCGATGGGCGTGGCGGCGGCGGGCTACCTGCCGCCGGTGGCCGGCGCGGTGCTGCAGGAGGCGATCGACGTGGCGGTCATTCTCAATGCCCTGCGGGCACTTGGGCGGCGCCAGGCGGCGTTGCCCGCGGCGGCGGGCGTGGGGCGGGTGCTGGACGAGCATGTGCGGCTGCGGGCGCTGCTGGCGCGGATGCGGCGCACGGCCGATGCGTTGCACCAGGGTGCGGCACCGGATCTGCCGGCCTTGCAGGCGATCGATGCGGGGTTGGGCGGGCTGCTGCTGCCGCACCAGCGCGCGGAGGAGGCGGCGACCTTCCCGGAGCTGGCGCGCCGGCTGGGCGGGGCCGATCCGCTGGGGCCGATGACGCGGATGCACGAGGCGATCGCGGAGCTGGCCGGGCGCTATGCCGGGCTGGTGGCGGGGCTGGACGGCACCGAGGCCAGCGACGCCGAACGGCGCGAGCTGCGCCGGCTGCTGCATGTGATGGAGGCGGTGATCGCGCTGCACCTGGCGGCGGAGGAGGATTTGATGGCGCGGGCGGAGGAGGAACGCGGCGCGCCCGCCTGATGGCAGGCCGGCACACGGCCGGCGTCGCCGGTCAGCGTGCTGCGGGGGCGGGGTTGGACCCGGCCGGGGCGGGCCTGTCGGGCTCCAGCAGGTCGGCGGCGGCGGCGGCGATCAGGTGGGCGGCGAAAGGGTGGGACAAGGACTTTGCCTCGCCCGCCAGGGCCAGCAGGCAGGCGGCCAGGCCGCTGGCGCTGGGCGCGGGGATGGTGGGCGGCGGCAGGGGTGCCGCGGGCTCAGGCATTTACCTTCACCGGCTCTGCCAGGACCCTCAGCAGGGCGAGGATGCGGTCGGCCGGGCCGATCGCGAGCATTTCAAGCCGGGTCTCGTCCACCACGGCTTCGAGCGACATGCGGCCGCCGGGCACCAGGGTGACGATCCAGCTGGACGGGTCGTCCGCGCCGGCCTCGTCCTCCGCGCTTCTCTCCACCAGGAGCATCACGGTGCCGTCGCAGGAGGGACAGGGGGTGCAGCGCAGCATGGCGCCGGACAGACGTTCGCCGAACTCCTCCAGGCAGGAAAGTGGACCGGAAATGGTGGCGGCGTTCGGTTCGTGCGAGGCCCGGGTCATCCTGCGTCTCCCTTGAGGTTGCGGGGCGGGCGCCGGCTGATTTACCGACGGTCAAGGAAGATATGACCGGTTTGCTAAGAAAAGGTTAACGCGCCCCAAGGGCTACGCACGCGATTCGAAGCACTTAACCGCAGGAGTTCAAGTCGTATTGACACCGGATTCGGGCGTGGAAATTAATCGCGGAATTCGGCGAGAGACGCCTTGAAACAATTGGTTAAGGATATCGGCCCCGGGAGCGGCGGAAGCGATCCGGTGCGGCCGCGGGCGGGGGCTGTCGGGAGGAGGCCGGGTCTTTCGGCCCCCGTGGCACGTCGGGGCGCCGGCACGCAGGCCGATTCGCGACGGCAGCAGGGCGGCCCCGGAGGCGACCATCGCCGGGTCCACCAGCAGGCGGCATGCGAATCGTCGAGGGGGTGGAAGCGGCGCAGGCCGATCAGCGTGCCGGCCATGGCCGGTGGCACCGCGGCGAGCAGCGCCAGGGTGGGTCGAGAACGGGCACGGACCGGTCCGGCGGGCCTTCGGCACGCCCCCTGGCACCCGGCCGTGGGACGCCTGGCTTTTATTGCGAACTTTCTACGATATGATCGGTTGCCGTTGTGCCCGATGCGGCGCCCGACGCACGCTCCCGCCGGCTTTCGGTCTTCAGCTGGCCGCAGGCGGCCAGGATGTCCCGCCCACGCGGGGTGCGCACCGGAGAGGAGAAGCCGGCATCCATCACGATGCGGGAGAACCGGTCGATGGCGGCCGGGGTGCTGGTTTCGTAGGGGCTGCCGGGCCAGGGGTTGAACGGGATCAGGTTCACCTTGGCGGGCAGGCCGGCAATCAGGCGGACGAGTTCCCTGGCATCGGCTTCCGAATCGTTGATGCCCTTCAGCATCACGTATTCGAAGGTGATGCGGCGCGCATTGCTGGCGGCGGGGTAGCGGCGGCAGGCGGCCATCAGCTCCGCGATCGGGTATTTGCGGTTCAGCGGCACGATCTCGTCGCGCAGGTCGTCGCGCACCGCATGCAGCGACACGGCGAGGTTCACGCCCAGCTCCTCGCCGCAGCGGTCCATCATCGGCACCACGCCGGAGGTGGACAGCGTGATGCGCCGGCGGGAAAGGGCGATGCCCTCGTTGTCCATCACGATGGCCATCGCCTTGGCGACGTTCTCATAGTTGTAGAGCGGCTCGCCCATGCCCATCAGCACGATGGTGGAGAGCAGGCGCGGGGTTTCGCCCTTCGGGCTGGGCCATTCGCCGTAGCTGTCGCGCGCGGCCATGAACTGGCCGACGATCTCGGCAGCACCGAGGTTGCGCACCAGGGCCTGGGTACCGGTGTGGCAGAAGCGGCAGGCGAGCGTGCAGCCGACCTGGGACGAGATGCAGACGGCGCCGCGGTCCTCGTGCCGGTCGGGGATGTAGACGGTCTCCGCCTCCTGCCCGTCGCGGAAGCGGAACAGCCATTTGCGGGTTTCGTCGGTGCTGGTCTGCACCACGGCGGGCTCGGGGCGGCCGACGATAAAATGCTCCGCCAGCTTGGCCTGCAGGGGCTTGGCGATGGTGGACATGCGGGCGAAATCGGTGGCGCCCTGGTGGTAGATCCAGTGCCACAACTGCTTGGCGCGGAACGGCTTTTCGCCGATGCGGTCCAGCTCCGCGATCAGTTCCTCGCGGGTGAGGCCCACCAGCTCCGTGCGGCCATCGGCGGTGCGCGCCGGGGGCGGGGCGAAGCGGGCGGTCTTGGCCAGGATGCGGGTGCGCTCCGCTTCCGTCAGGTCTGCGACCGATGAGAGGGGAGGAATGGCGTTCATTTGGGTGGGCAGGCCTTGGTGATGGCGGCGTAGGCCTGGGTGAAGCCCTTCAGGCTGAACGTGTCGGAGACCGGGCCGCGCGGGCCCGGCGACTTGGCGATGGCCTGCTGCACCCGGTTGAAGGCGGCGACGGTCTTCGCCCCCTCACGTGCGAAGGCGGAGCGCTGGGCGGTGTAGAAATCGAGCGCGGCCTGGCCCGCTTCCACCTTCACCTCGGCATTGGCGGCATAGGCGAAGCCGGCGCTGATCGCCACGGCATCGCGCAGGTTGGGGCGGTGGGTGACGGTGAGCACCACCTCGCCGCGGCCCGGCACGGCGCCGGCGGGCTTGGCGCGGGTGAGGGCGTAGCAGACGGTCTGGCCGCCTTCGGTATGGGTGGCGGCCTGCCAATCCTGGAAGGTGCCGATGGATTTCGGCCCGTCGGGCTTCGCCGCTGCCGGCGCGGGGGCGGGCTTGGCCTGGGCCAGGGCGGCGGCAGGGGCGAGCAGAACGGCAAGGGCGAACAGGGCGGGGCGCGTGTGCATGGCCGCAGAGATACGGAGCCGGGCGCGTGGGAACAAGCGCCGGCTTCTCATGCCTCCTGCTCGCCCTCCGGCATTTCGGGGCTGAGCCAGGCGGGGCGGGTGCGGCGGAAGACCGGGTGGCCGTGGCCGGTGGGGGTCGGCGCGGCCTGGCTGGCGCCGCCGCTCCGCACCGGGCGGTCGGCGAAGCGGCCGTGCTGCAGCAGGCGGTCGTAGAGCACCAGCGCGCCGGCCACGGCGAGGTTCAGCGAGAAGCGGGTGGGAATGCGCACCAGGTGGTCGCAGCGGGCGAGCAGGGCGGGGGAGAGGGAGGACCGCTCCGGCCCCAGCACATAGGCGGCGCTGAGCGGGTGGCGGAAGCTGGGCAGCTCGGCCGCGTCCTCGTGGATTTCGATGCCGACGAGCTGGCAGCCCTTCGGCAGGTGCAGCTCGGCCGCGCTGTCGAAGCGCCAGAGCGGCACATGGGCGGGCGTGTCCGACGTGTCGGCGGTGCGGCCGGCGCGGGCATCGAAGCCGGTGCCGAGGGTGAAGCAGAAGCTGGCGCCGAAGGCATGGGCGGTGCGCAGCAGGGCGCCGACATTGGCGGATTTGGAAACGCCCTCGGCGCCGATGCCGAAATAGCCGCGGGTTCTGCCAGGGGGCGTGGTGGTTTGCATGGGTGGTGGTCTATGCCGGGGGCCATGGCGGATGCAAACAGGCCGGCGATCGTGATCTTCGGTGCGGCGGTGCGGCCGGACGGGCAGCCGAGCCGGACGCTGCGCGTGCGGGTGGAGGCGGCCGCCGCGTTCGGGCGCGGGCTGGACCGGCCGCTCTATGTGCCGACCGGCGGCGTGGGGCGCTTCGGGGAGGCGGAGGCGGTGGTGATGGCCCGGCTGCTGCGCGAGCTCGGCGTGGCGGCGGCGGAGATCCGGCCGGAACCGACGGCACACGATACCGTGAGCTCGGTGCGCGCGGTGCGGCGGATGCTGGCGGGGCATGCGGGGCCGGTGTTCGCGGCCACCAGCGCCTATCACCTGGCGCGCTGCGTGATCCTGCTGCGGCTGGCGGGCTTGCCGGCGCGGCCCTGCCCGCCACCGCCGGCAGTGGCGGCGGGGCGGTTTCGCAAGCGCTGGTGGTGGCGGCTGCGCGAGGTGCCGGCCATCCCGTGGGATGCGGCGTTCGTGCTGCTGCTGCGGGTGGCCGGACGGCTGTAGGAGCGCCTCAGCGCTCCTCGTCGCCGTTCTCGGTTTCCACTTCCACGATCGCGTCGGCGTCGTCGTCCTCGAGGTCGGAGGTATCCTCCAGCACGTCCTCGTCCGCCTCGTCGTCGGCCACTTCCACCTCCACGTCGGCGGTGTCCAGGCCCGGCACGGGGGCTGGCTTGGCGCGGCGCTTCTCCTCCATCACGTTGCCGGCGGCGCGGCGTACGCGCGGCTGTTCCGCCGGCTGCTCGGTGCTGCACTTGGGGCAGACCGCCGGCTGGCGGGTGAGGTCGTAGAAGCGGGCACCACAGGAGACGCAAACGCGCTTGGTGCCGAGTTCGGGCTTGGCCATCGATCGCCTCGCAGGGATGGGCGCCAGACGGAGGCGCTGCGGAGGGAGCGGCGCATGCCACCACCCGGCCCGCCTGTCAAACAACAATCGACCATGCTAAGGCCCCGGCCATGCACAATACCGCCCTGCGCCCCCTGCTTTCCCGCCGCCCGACGGCCGCCCTTGCGGGCACGATGCGCGTGCCCGGGGACAAGTCCATCAGCCACCGGGCACTGATGTTCGGCGCGCTGGCGGTGGGCGAGACGCGGATCTCCGGCCTGCTGGAGGGCGAGGACGTGCTGCGCACGGCGGCTGCGATGCGGGCGCTGGGGGCCGAGGTGGTGCAGGAGGGGCCGGGCGCCTGGCGCGTGGCCGGGCGCGGGATCGGCGGGCTGCAGGAGCCGGCCGACGTGCTGGACATGGGCAATTCCGGCACCGCGGCACGGCTGCTGGCCGGCATCCTGGCCAGCCATCCCCTGTTCGCGGTGATGACCGGCGATGCCAGCCTTCGCCGCCGGCCGATGCGCCGGGTGACGGACCCGCTGGCGCAGTGCGGCGCGCGCTTCTCCAGCCGCGACGGCGGGCGGCTGCCGCTGGCGATCGAAGGGGCCAGGGACGCGCTGCCGATCGAGTACGTGGTGCCGGTGCCGTCGGCGCAGGTGAAATCCGCCCTGCTGCTGTGCGGGCTCAATGCGCCGGGGATCACGCGGGTGGAGGAGCGCGAGGCGACGCGCGACCACAGCGAGAACATGCTGCGGCACTTCGGCGCGACGGTGCGGGTGGAAATCGCCGGGCATGGCCGGGTGATCGAGCTGGAGGGCCAGCCGGAGCTGCGGGCGGCCGATGTGGTGGTGCCGGGCGATCCCTCCTCCGCATCGTTCCCGCTGGTGGCCGCACTGCTGGTGCCGGGATCGCGGCTGCGGATCGAGGGGGTGGGGCTGAACCCGCTGCGCACCGGGCTGTTCACCACGCTGCGCGAGATGGGCGCGCTGCTGGCGGTGGAGAATGCGCGCACCGAGGGCGGCGAGCCGGTGGGGGACATCGTGGCCGAGTTCGCCGCGCTGCGCGGCATCGAGGTGCCGCCGGAGCGGGCGCCGAGCATGATCGACGAATACCCGATCCTGGCCGTGGTGGCCGCGGCGGCTTCCGGCACCACGCGCATGCGCGGGCTGAAGGAGCTGCGGGTGAAGGAGAGCGACCGGCTTTCGGCCACCGCGGCGATGCTGGCGGCCAACGGCGTGAAGGTGGCGATCGAGGGCGACGACCTGATCGTGCAGGGCGGCGGCATTCCGGGCGGCGGCGTGGTCGAGACCCACATGGATCATCGCCTGGCCATGAGCGCGCTGGTGATGGGGCTGGCGAGCCGCGAGGGCGTGGCGGTGGACGATGCCAGCTTCATCGACACCAGCTTCCCGGGCTTCGTCGAGCTGATGAACGGCGCCGTCGGCAATGGCGGGGCGCCGGCGCTGGTTGCGCGCTGATGCCCTTCATCATCGCGATCGACGGGCCGGCGGCGGCCGGCAAGGGCACGCTGGCGCGGCGGCTGGCGGCGCATTTCGGGCTGCCGTACCTGGATACCGGCCTGCTGTACCGCGCCGTGGCGCGGCGCGTGATCGATGCCGGGCACAGCCCCGCCGATGCCGCCGCGGCGGCGGAGGCGGCACGGGCGCTGGTCCCCGAGGATACAAAGCGCGGCGACCTGCGCGGCCCGCCGGTGGACGAGGCGGCGAGCCTGGTGGCCAGCGTGCCCGCGGTGCGCGCGGCCCTGCTCGATTTCCAGCGCGCCTTCGGGCGGGCGAACGGCGCGGTGCTGGATGGGCGGGACATCGGCACGGTGATCTTCCCGCAGGCGCCGGCCAAGCTGTTCGTGACCGCGAGCCCCGAGGAACGCGGAAGGCGCCGTTGGGCGGAGTTGCGCGGGCGCGGCGTGGCGGCCGATCTCGGCGCCATCACTGCCGAGGTGCATGCGCGCGATGCCGCCGATGCGGCGCGGGCGGCGGCCCCGATGAAGCCCGCGGCGGACGCCATGCTGCTGGACACCACGGCGCTGGATGCCGATGCGGCCTTTGCCGCCGCACTGGCGATGATCGGGGAAAGGCTCGCATCGCAGGGGCTGACCAGATAATCTGGCCGGCATGCCGGACGACACGCCGATCAGCGTCCATGACGCCAAGGCCGATCTCTCCCGCCTGCTCGACCGTGTCGAGGCCGGGGAGGAGGTGGTGATCGCGCGCGCCGGCAAGCCGGTGGCCAAGCTGGTGCCGATCCCGGTGGCGCGGAAGCGCGTGCCGGGTGCCTGGAAGCACCTGACGCCCCCGCCGGATTCGTTCTTCTTCGACCCGCTGCCCGAGGAGGAGCTGCGGCTGTGGGAGGGAACCAGCGAGCACGACACCACGCCGTACTGACCCCGTGGCCACGCCATCGCTCCTGCTCGATACGCATGTGCTGGCCTGGTGGCTGCTGGACTCGCCGCGGCTGGGCGCCTTGGCCCGCGCCGCGATTGCCGATCCCGGCCACCTGATCCTCATCAGCACCGTCTCGGTCTGGGAAATGGCGCAGAAGCATGGGCGGGGTCGGTGGCCGGAGGTCGGCCCTGGGCTCGCGACGATCGAAGCGGACTTGGCGCGGCTGGACTTTCGCGTGCTGCCGCTCACCCTGGCCCATGCGCTGGCGGCCGGGGCGCTGGACTGGGCGCATCGCGACCCGTTCGACCGCATGCTTGCGGCGCAGGCCCTGGCCGAGGGGGCGACACTGGTGACCGCCGATCGCGTATTCGCCACCGTGGCGCCCGCCTCCGGGCTCGCCCTGATGGCGGCCTGAGGCGGTCAGGAACCTCGATTCCTGCGGCCCGCCGCGCGCGGCCCTTGACTCCGGTGGCCCGCTGGCGTTTTTCTCCCGCCCGGTTGCGCATGGGCGCGGCCGCACCCAACCCGGCCTGCGCCACCCTGGATCAGGGAGCGCGGGCACGTCGTGCTTTCGCCACCCCAGCAGGGGCGCGAGGTGCGCACTCAAAAAACGGCCCGAACCGGGCCGCGCAAGGATAGACCCAACCACATGGCTTCCGAAGCCCAACTCGAAGACTTCGCCTCCCTCCTCGACGAGACCCTCGGCCGCGACAGCGGCTTCGACGGCTCCGTGGTGACCGGGCGCGTGATCCGGCTGACCGACGAATTCGCGATCGTCGATGTCGGCCTCAAGAGCGAGGGCCGCGTTGCCCTCAAGGAATTCGCCGCCCCCGGCGCCAAGCCCGAGGTGAAGCCGGGCGACACCGTGGAGCTCTACGTTGAGCGCTACGAGGACCGCGACGGCACCATCGTGCTCTCGCGCGAGAAGGCCCGCCGCGAGGAAGCCTGGACGAACCTGGAAAAGGCGTTCGAAGGCCAGCAGCGCGTGAACGGCACCATCTATGGCCGGGTGAAGGGCGGGTTCACCGTCGATCTCGGCGGCGCCGTGGCATTCCTTCCCGGCAGCCAGGTGGATATCCGCCCGGTGCGCGACGTCGGCCCGCTGATGGGCATGCCGCAGCCGTTCCAGATCCTGAAGATGGACCGCGCCCGCGGCAACATCGTCGTCAGCCGCCGTGCGGTTCTGGAAGAGACGCGCGCCGAGCAGCGCAGCGAGCTGATCCAGGGCCTCAAGGAAGGCATGATCCTGGATGGCGTGGTGAAGAACATCACCGATTACGGCGCCTTCGTCGACCTGGGCGGCGTGGACGGCCTGCTGCACGTGACCGACATCGCCTGGCGCCGCATCAACCACCCCAGCGAGGCGCTGACCATCGGCCAGGCCGTGAAGGTGCAGGTGATCCGCTTCAACCCGGATACGCAGCGCATCAGCCTCGGCATGAAGCAGCTTGAGGCCGACCCGTGGGACGGCGTGGCGGCGAAGTATCCGCCGGGTGCCAAGTACACCGGCCGCGTGACCAACATCACCGACTACGGCGCCTTCGTGGAGCTGGAGCCGGGGGTCGAGGGCCTGGTGCACGTTTCCGAGATGAGCTGGACCAAGAAGAACGTCCATCCGGGCAAGATCGTCGCCACCTCGCAGGAAGTGGACGTGATGGTGCTGGACGTGGACAGCGCCAAGCGCCGCATCTCGCTGGGCCTGAAGCAGGTGCAGCGCAACCCGTGGGAGCAGTTCGTCGACGAGCACCCCGTGGGCAACGTGGTGGAAGGCGAAATCCGCAACATGACGGAGTTCGGCCTGTTCATCGGCCTGACCGCCGACATCGACGGCATGGTGCACATGTCCGACCTGTCGTGGGACGAGCCGGGCGAACTGGCGATGGCCAAGTTCGAGAAGGGCCAGATCGTCAAGGCGAAGGTGCTGGACGTTGACGTCGAGAAGGAGCGCATCTCGCTCGGCATCAAGCAGATGGCGGAAGACCCCGCCGCTGCGGTGCTGGACGGCATCCGCAAGGGCGAGATCGTCACCTGCGTGGTCACCGCGGTGCAGAGCAACGGCATCGAGGTGAAGGTGGGCGAAGTGCTCACCGGCTTCATCCGCCGCGCCGAGCTGGCCCGCGACAAGGGCGACCAGCGCCCCGACCGCTTCGCCATCGGCGAGAAGGTGGATGCCCGCATCACCGGCATCGACCGCGCCGCCCGCAAGCTCCAGCTCACCATCAAGGGCAAGGAGATCGAGGAGGACAAGCAGGCGATCGCCGAATACGGCACGTCGGACAGCGGCGCGTCGCTGGGCGACATCCTGGGTGCGGCCATCCGCCGCCGCAACCAGTCGCTGCCGGAGTAATGGCAGCGATCTCCCTGGGGGCTGCGTGACCCTGGAGACCGACCTTCTACTGGACAGGCGGCGCCTCAAGCGCCGCCTGTTCCTTTGGCGGGTGGTGGCGCTGCTGGCGGTGGTCGGCGCGCTGCTGCTGGCGGTGGACCGCGACGGGGAGCTGAAGCTGGCACGCGACCACGTGGCGCGGCTGACGCTCTCCGGCACCATCACCGAAGACCGCAAGATGGTCGACGCCCTGGCCGTACTGGCGCGGGACCCGACCGCCAAGGCGCTGCTGGTGGTGATCGACAGCCCCGGCGGCACCGTCTCCGGCGGCGAATCGCTGCACCACGCCATCGCGCGGGTGGGGCGGGAGATGCCGGTGGTGGCCGTGATGGGCGCCACCGCGGCCTCGGCCGGCTACATGGTGGCGTTGCCGGCGGAACGGATTTTCGCGCGCGAGGCGACCCTCACGGGATCGATCGGCGTGAAGCTGATGCTGCCGGAATTCTCCGGCCTGCTGGAAAAGCTGGGCGTGGGCGACAATTCGCTCGCCTCCGGCCCGTTGAAGGACGAGCCCAGCCTGGCGCGGCCGTTGTCCCCCGCGGGGCGGGCGGTGATGCAGGGGATCGTGGCCGACATGCACGAGCAGTTCACGGCCATGGTGGCCGCCGGGCGCAGGATGGAGCCGGCGCGGGTGGCGGAGCTGGCCGATGGCCGCGCCTATACCGGGCGCCAGGCGCTGAAGCTCGGACTGATCGATGCGATCGGCGGCGAGCGCGAGGCGCGGGAGTGGCTGGCCGAGGCGAAAAAGGTGCCCGCCACGCTGCCGGCGCGCGACGTGGGCAAGCGCGGCTGGGCCGAGCGGGCGCTGGGCGATGAGCGTGCCGAAGGCCTGCTGCCGGCGCTGTTCGGGGCGCTGATGAAAAGCCTTCTCTCTCAAAGGCTTGACGGTGGCTGGGCCATCTGGCAGCCTGAACAACTCGGCCGGTAGGACCCTTACGGGTCAAAATCAGGGACGCCACGATGACGAAATCGGAGCTGATTGCCGAGCTGGCCGCTGCCAACCCGCATTTGCTGAGCCGCGACGTGGAGACGATCGTCGCCACCATCTTCAACGAGATCACCGGCGCCCTCGCGCGCGGCGAGCGGGTGGAACTGCGCGGCTTCGGCGCCTTCACCATCAAGAAGCGCGATGCCCGCACCGGGCGCAATCCGCGCACCGGCGCCGCCGTGCCGGTGGATGAGAAGGTTGTGCCGTTCTTCAAGGCCGGCAAGGAACTGCGCGACCGCGTGAACCGCGGCAAGAAGGACTAGACGCGCGCCGGGCGCCCTGCCCGGCCGCATCCCGGCGTTTTTCGGCGTTCGCCCCGTTGCCAGAGCCCGGCAACGGCCGCACTCTGCGGGCCTGCGCAACGACCGGAGACCGCCGCCATGAACGAGATTTCCCCCACCGCCCTGCCCGGGCTGAAGTGGCGCTCCATCGGGCCTTCGCGCGGCGGGCGCGTGGTGGCGGTGGCCGGCGACTTCAACAATCCGATGACCTTCTACTTCGGCGCCTGCGCCGGCGGCATCTGGAAGACCAATGACGGCGGCACCCATTGGCGCTGCGTTTCCGACGGGTTCCTGAGCACGGCGGCGGTGGGCGCCATCGCGGTCGCGCGCAGCGACAGCAACGTGGTCTATGCCGGGATGGGCGAGACGACGATCCGGCTCGACGTGTCCTACGGCGACGGCGTCTACAAAAGCACCGATGCCGGGCGCAGCTGGACCAATATCGGGCTGAAGGACACCAAGCATATCGGCCGGGTGCTGATCCATCCGACCAACCCCGACATCGTCTACGTCGCCGCGCTGGGCGACATCTTCGGGCCGAACGAGGCGCGCGGCGTGTACCGCACCACCGATGGCGGCAAGAGCTGGGAGAAGATCCTGTACCGCGACGCCGACAGCGGCGCGATCGACATGACGATGGACCCGAACAACCCGCGCCTGCTCTATGCCAGCATCTGGCAGACGCGGCGCAACTTCTGGAACATCTCCTCCGGCGGGCCCGGCTGCGGGCTGTTCAAGAGCACCGATGGCGGTGACACCTGGACCGAGATCAGCCGCAACAAGGGCCTGCCGACCGGCCCGCTGGGGAAGATCGGCGTGGCGCTCTCCCCGGCCCGCCCCGGGCGCGTGTGGGCGCTGGTGGAGGCCGAGGGCGAGAAGTGCGGCATGTACCGCTCCGACGACCACGGCGCCACCTGGGTGCAGACCCAGGCCAGCCGCGACCTGATGCATCGGCCCTGGTACTACACCCATGTCTTCGCCGACCCGAGCCATGGCGACACGGTGTATGTGACCAACCTGAATTTCTGGAAGTCCACCGACGGCGGCACCAGCTTCACCGAGATCAACACCTCGCACGGCGACAACCACGACCTGTGGATCGACCCCAGCGACAGCAACCGCATGATCGAGGGCAACGATGGCGGCGCCCAGGTGACGTTCAACGGCGGCTACACCTGGACCACCATCTACAATCAGCCCACCGGCCAGTTCTACCGCATCGACGTGGATGACCGCTTCCCGTACCGCGTGTACGGCACGCAGCAGGACAACACCTCCATTGCCGTGCCGAACATGGCGGTGTGGGGGGCGATCTCGCTGGGCGACTGCTCCTATCCCGGCACGGGCGAGAGCGGGTTCATCGCGGTGAAGCCGAACGACCCCGATGTGGTGTTCTGCGGCGCCGTGGGCTCCAGCCCCGGCGGGGCGGGCGCGCTGCAGCGCTACGACTACAAGACCGACCAGATCTCGCTGGTGAACGTTTGGCCGGAGGAATCCACCGGCGTGGCGCCGCGGGACCTGAAGTATCGCTTCGCCTGGACCTTCCCGATCGTGTTCTCCCCGCACGACCCGGACACGCTGTACGCGGGCGGCAACGTGGTGTTCAAGTCCACCAACGAGGGCCAGAGCTGGGAGCCGATCTCGCCGGACCTGTCGCTGAACGACAAGGAGCGACAGGGCCATTCGGGCGGCGACATCACCCGCGAAAGCGCGGGCGCCGAGGTGCATGCCACCACCGCGAGCGTGGTGGAAAGCCCGCACCGCAAGGGCGAGGTCTGGGCCTCCACCGACGATGGCCTGGTGCATGTGAAGCGCGCCGGCGGCAATGACTGGAGCAACGTGACGCCGCCCGACCTGCCGGAGCTGGCCTATGTCGGCTGCGTGGAGCCCTCCCCACACGATGCGGACACGGTTTATGTGGCCGCCACGCGCTACAAGCTGAGCGACTACAAGCCCTACCTGTACCGCACCACCGATGGCGGGCGCACGTGGCAGTCGGCCAACGGCAACTTCCCGCAGGGCGAGATCACCCGCGTGGTGCGCGCCGATCCCGTGCGCAAGGGGCTGCTGTTCGCGGGCACCGAGACCGGCGTGTTCTTCACGCTGGACGATGGCGCCACCTGGCAGCGCGTGCCGGGCGGGCTGCCGGTGGTGCCGGTGTACGACATGAAGATCAAGCATGACGACCTGATCGTCGGCACCCATGGCCGCGCCTTCTGGATCCTGGACGACCTGACCAGCCTGCGCGCCCTGCCCGCCAAGGCCGACGCGCCGGCGCTGCTGCCGCCACGCAAGACCATCCGTTCGCGCCTGCATCACGGTGCCTTGGGCGGCGCCAAGGGGCCGGTGAGCTTCCAGCTGGTGTTCGGCATCGGCGGCGCGATCGTGCACCAGGAAACGCCGGAGGGGCTGAAGATCCGCGAGCACCTGGATATCGGCGAGAACCCGCCCTTCGGCACCATCCTGTGGTACTGGCTGCCGGAAGGCCACCAGGGCCCGGTGAAGCTGACCTTCAAGGACGGCGCCGGCAAGGACATCGCCAGCTACGCCAGCGACGACAGCGCCACGCCGGTGGCCAAGCGGCCGAGCACCAAGCCGGGCCTGAACCGCTACGTGTGGGACATGCGCTACCCCGGCCCGGCGAAGATGGACAACAGCCTGGGCCTGCCGAAGCCGAAGCCGCTGGTGGCCGATGGCGACTCCACCCCGGGGCCGCTGGCCATTCCGGGCAGCTACACGGTGGAGATGGCAGCCGGCGGGACCATCCAGTCCCAGGGCTTCACCATCGTGAAGGACCCGCGCCTGGCCACCACGCTGGCGCAGCACAAGGCGCAGTTCGACCTGCAGATGGAGCTGACCACCGCGCTGGACGGCGTGAACAAGGCGGTGGGCCGCATCCGCAAGCTGCGCAAGCAGCTGGCCGAGCTGGGCGGGGCCGATGATCTGAAGGCCAAGGCCGAGGCGGCGCGCGAGGCGCTGTGGACGGTGGAGCGCGCGCTGGTGGACGTCTACCGCCAGTCCCCGCGCGACGCCCTGCGCAACCCGGCGGGGCTGAACGACACGCTGGTGGACCTGATCAACAACGTGGCGATCAGCGACCGCGAGCCGACGCAGCAGACCGAAGCCGTGTCGCGCGAGCTGATGGCGGCGGCAGCGGCGCAGCTGGCGAAGCTGGACGCGGTCGTGGCCGGCGAGGTGGCCGCGGTGAATGCGATGGCCGCTTCGGCTGGGGTGGCGCATGTAGGGTAGAAGGAAGCGGTTCTTTTTTGTAAAAAAGAACCAAAAAACTTTTATAACTTGGCTGAGGCACCCGCCTCGATTTTCCGCAAGGAAGATCGAGGCGGTGTCACATCGGAGTCATGAAAGTCTTTTTGCTTCTTTTTCTTCAGAAAAAGAAGACTCTTCCTTCCTTGCCCTATCGCAGATCGCCTCGAACTGCCGCGCCACATGCGCCCAGGAGAAGCGTTCCTCCAGCCTTGCCCGCGCGGCGAGCGCCAGCCGCGCGCGTTCGCCTTGGTCGCCCAGCAGCCGCACGATGGCGGCGGCGAAGTCTTCAGCCGTGTCGGCCTGCAGGAAGTGCTCGCCGGGCGTGATGTCCAGCCCTTCGATCCCGACGCTGGTGGCCACCACGGGGCGGCCCATGGCCATGGCTTCGAAGGCCTTGATGCGGGTGCCGCTGCCGACGCGCAGGGGGATCACGGCCAGGTGGGCCTGGGCCATGTGCGGGCGGATATCGGGCACCGAGCCGGTGACGGTCCAGGCCAGGTTGCGGGTGCGGACGGCTTCGACCAGCGAGGGACGCGGGTTGCGGCCGACGACCAGGGCGCGGGCGGCCGGGCGGGCGCGCAGCACCAGGGGCCAGATCTCGTCCATCAGGAAGGCGATGCCGTCGGTATTGGCGGGGCTGTCCATCACGCCGGTGAAGACGATGGTGCCGCCATCGGGGGGCACGGGGCCGGCCTCGGCTTCGGGGGCGACGGCGAAGTAGTCCAGGTCCACGCCGGTTTCGATCGCCTCGATGCGGGGGTGGGCGTAGCGGGCGTGGAGCGCACGGGCGTCGCGGTCGGAGACGGCGATCAGGGTGCGGTAGCGGGCGAGCACCTCGCCCTCGAAGCGGCGCATCTTGCGGGCCTGGTCGGCCCAGATGGGGCGCCACAGGCCGCGGGCGAGGCGGGCGTGGCGCTCGAAGATCTCGGCTTCCACGTTGTGGGTGAACATCACGCTGGCCGGCGGCAGAGGGCCTGGGACCAGCACGTCGGCATGGGGGAAATCGACCACGGTCACGTCGGGGCCGGCGGCGATGGCCTGCGCCACCACGCGCGCGCCGGCGGCGGAGCGGTCGGTGGCCGCACCCACGGGGATGCGGCCGGCCAGGGCCAGCACGCGGCGCAGGGAGGAGGGCGGGGTGGCGGGCCAGGGCAGGAAGTGGTCGCAGATGGCGGCGGTGTCGGCGGCGTAGCGATCGGCGTCGGGCGGGGCGGGGGAGGCGAGCGTGATCTCGAACATCCCGCCCTTCATCTGGCGCAGGATGTTGGCCGTGCGGATCTTGCCGCCCTCGTTGGCGGGGAACAGGAAGCGCGGGCTGACGAAAAACAGGCGCGGCCGGGGCGCGCTCACCAGCAGAAGCCCTGGTAGGCAACCCCCGGAATGTCGGCGAGCTCGGGCATGCCGGCGAGGTCGAGCACGCGCTTGCCCTCCAGCGCCGCACGCAGGGCCGGGCGATCCTCCTTGCCGACATGGCCGACGATGACGAGGCCGGCGCCCTTCAGGGCGTCCTCCGCCGAGGGCGCGAGCAGGCGTTCCAGATGCGGGATCTCGCGGTCGATATAGGCGCGGTTGGCGCCGGTGAGGCGGGCCGTTTGCACGTGGCGGTCGTGGATGCGCAGCTCCCAGCCGCGGCCGAGCAGCTTCTCGGCCAGTTGCACGAAGGGGGATTCGCGCAAATCGTCGGTGCCCGGCTTGAAGGCCAGGCCGAACAGGGCGACGGGCTGGCGGCCATGGGCGGCGACCATCTCGAAGGCGCGGTCGATCACCGCCTGGTTGCCCGGCAGCACCTGGCGCAGGAAGGGGGCCGACACATCACGCGATGCGGCCAGGGCGAGGAAGCTGCGAATGTCCTTGGGCAGGCAGGAGCCGCCGAAGGCGAAGCCGGGGCGGAGATAGGCGGTGGAGATGTTCAGCACCCGGTCTTCGCAGAACAGGCGGAAGGCGGCGCGGGCATCCACGCCATGGGCGGCCAGGATCGCGCCGGCCTCGTTGGCGAAGGCGAGCTTCACGGCGTGGAACACGTTGGCGAGGTATTTCGTGCTTTCGGAGACGCGGTGGGGGGCCACGTGCACCGGCGCCTGGATGGCAGCGTAGATCTCGCGCACCACCGCGGCATCGTCACCCTCCGGCGCGCCGATCAGGGTGAAGGGCGGCGCATGGAAATCCTTCACCGAGGAGCCCTCGCGCAGGAACTCGGGATTGCCGTAGTAGCGGAAGCCCTGCCCGGCAGTGAGGCCGGATTCCTGCTCCAGGATCGGGATCGCCACCTCCTCCGCCGTGCCGGGCGGCACGGTGGAGCGCATCACCACGGTGTGGCCGGCCTTGCCCCGCATGGCCCGGCCGATTTCGGCCAGCACGGCGCGCACGGCGACCATGGAAACGCTGCCATCCGCGGCACTCGGCGTGCCGACGGAGATGAACGACACCTCCGTGGCCGCCACCGCCGCCGCCACATCCGTGGTGGCGCGCAGTCGCTTGGCCGCCACGGCCTCGGCGATCAGCCCGTCGATCGCGTCCTCCACGATGGGGGAACGGCCGGCATTGACCAGGGCGACCTTGTCGGCCGCAACATCCACCGCCACCACCTCGTGGCCGAGGGAGGCGAGGCAGGCGCTGGAAACGGCGCCGACATAGCCCACGCCGAAGATCGAGATCCGCATGTGTGTGCGCACATCCTGTTGGTTTCGCGGCCAAGCCGGAGATCACCGCATGGCGTGCGCCATACCGGACAAAGGTGAACATGCCATGCCGCGCCGCCCCGGTGCAGGGGGGGAAAGGCAGGCGCCGCCGGATGTGAAGCGCATGCGCCTTGCGGCAGGTCAAGACCCGCACCTGCCGCGCGTGCCATGATGGCGCACGTCACATCCCACGAAGGACCGCCCCATGCCGACGATCCTGATTGCCACCGACCTCTCCCCCCATGCCGACCGGGCGCTGGCCCGGGCCGCGCTGCTGGCGCATGGCCAGGGGGAGGGCCTGGCCGTGCTGCACGCTGTCGGCAAGGAGCTGCGCACCGGGCCGGGGCTGGAGGCGGCGCTGGCCGCGGCACGGGCGCAGCAGGAGGACGACCTGGCCGAGGCCGGGCTGCCGGCGGGGCTCGCTGTCACACCGCTCACGCGCGCGGGCGAGGCCGGGCCGGCGATCGTGGCCGCAGCCAAGGAGGCAGGCAGCCGCCTGGTGGTGCTGGCCCCGCCGCGGGCCGACCTGCTGGTGGAGATCTTCCGCCGCTCCGTGCTGAACCATGTGGTACGCCACGCCCCTTGCCCCGTGCTGGTGGTGCGGCGGCGGGCGCGGCAGGCCTATCGGCGCATCGTGGTGGGGGTGGACCTCTCGCAGCCGTCGCGCCGGGCGCTGGAGACGGCGCTGCGGCTGCTGCCGGAGGAGGCGATGGCACAGGTGGAGCTGGCCGTGGTGCATGCCAGCATCGGCGCCCTGCCGCCGGCCCAGCTCGCGGAGCAGCGCGCGCGGGTGGAAGACATGCTGACCGGGGCACTGGCGCGGCTGGCCGCCGAGGGCCGGCAGGCACCCGCGAGCGCGCTGGCGGTCACCACATCGGGCACGCCAGAGGCGGTGCTGGCCACGGAGGCGCAACGCCGGCGGGCGGAACTGGTGGTGGTGGGCACGCTGGGCCTGACCGGGGCGGCCAACCTGCTGCTGGGCAGCACGGCCGAGACGCTGCTGGCCACCCTGCCCTGCGACGTGCTGGCGGTGCGCGGGTAGCGCGCGGTTCCCGGAGCCAACCGTCGCACAGGCTACCTGCAGAGAGAGAAAGGAAAGCGTTGTTCTTTTTTGAAAAAAAGAACCAAAAAACTTTTATCACTTTCGAACGTGGAAAAACCCCGGCTTTCGATCTGAAAGTCAGGGTGCTTCCACCAGCAAACGGATAAAAGTCTTTTTGCTTCTTTTTCTTCAGAAAAAGAAGACTCTTACTTCTTCCTCGCCTTGCGCGCTGCGTAACGAGCATCGCGGGCGGCCTTCTGTTCGGCGGCGATCTGCAGCTGCTTGGCGCGTTCCTCGATGGCGCGCTTGCGCGCTTCCTCCGCGGCACGGGCTTCCTCAACCGCACGCAGCTTGGCTTCCTCGGCCTTGCGGGCTTCTTCCTCGGCCTTGGCCAGGGCACGCTCGGCCATGCGGGCCTCGCGCGCTTCGGCGATGGCCTTGCGCTCGGCGGCCAGCTGCTGGAGTCGCGGGTCGTCCGGCTTCGGCATGGCCTTGAATTTCTCGGCCAGCTTCTTGCGGGCCTCGGCAGCGGCGGTCGCGCGGTCCTTGAAGTTGTCGCCCTTGAAGGCCATCAGGTTCTGCTCATGGATGTGGGGAGCGCGGCATAGCGCAAATCCGTCGCCGCTCCAATCCGCCTGGACGCAAGGCACCGTCGAGCGAAACGGAGGGGAGGGCTAGTCAAGCGGCAGCCGCTTCATCGACAGCAGGGTGTAGCTGTTGGGCAGCAGGCGCAGCCCGCCGCCGGTGCCGTCGGGCTGCGGGGCCACCACGATGTATTCCGCCGTGGCCAGCAGCAGCCGTCCGGTGCGCCCGTCGGCCACGCCGAAGCCGGCCAGCGGGCGGGTGCCGGCGGTTTCCAGCGGATCGTAGCGGAACGGATCGGGCTGGCGGAACACGGTCACGGCCGAGGCAGCGGCGCTGACGGCATAGACCAGGCGCTGCACGGGATCATGGATCAGCGATTCCGTGCCGGCCGGGATCGGCAGGCGGCCCAGCACGCGGCCACCGAGCGGGTCGATGACGAAGGCGGATTCGCGGGCCGGCTCGGCCTCGGGGCGTGCGCCCTCGGCGCGGCCGCCGCGGCAGGCGACGATCAGGCGCATGCCCACGCTGTCGAACACCATGGCCACCGGCTGGCGGCAGCCCTCCGGCCGCCAGACCGTGGCGACCTCGCGCGAGACCAGGTTCACCACCGCCACCGCATCCTGGTCCGCCAGGCTCGCAAACAGCCGGCCGCGCCGGTCGGCGGCCAGGGCGGTCACGCGCCGGCCCTGCAGCGGGATCGTGCCGGTGATGGCCAGCTTGGCCGGGTCGATCAGCGTCAGCACCCCCTCTTGCGTCACGGCGGCGAGCTGCTTGGTGGCGGCATCGTACAGCAGGTGGCGCACGCGCAGCGCCTTCACCGGCTCCGGCACGTTGGGAATGGGCTTGAAGCCGCGCTGGTCGAACACCGTGATGGCGCCGGCGGGCCCATCCGCCGCGGCATCGGCCGTGCCGGCGGAGAAGCCGCGCAGGGTTTCGGGGTCCAGCGCCACGGCGAAGCTGCCGGCGGTTTCCGGCACTTCGGCCACCGGCTTGAACCCGTCCAGCGACAGCACGGTAAGGCCCGCGGGCCCGCGCGGCAGGTAGATGCGGCGGTTCAGCTCATCCACCACCGGGGTGCCCCAGCGGCCGGTGGGGCCGCGCAGGGTGATGTTGCCCTCCATCCGCAGCGCCAGCGGCTTCTCCGGCGCGGGCGTGGCGGCCGGTGCATCGGCGGCGGGGGCGGCCGGGCGGGGTGCGGCAGGGCGTGCCGGGGCCTGGGCATGGGCCGCGCCGGCCAGCGCCAGCAGCAGCACGCCGGCGAGGCGGAAAGCGTTCATCATGCCGCGCCCATGTGCCGGGTGAAGGTGGCCAGGTCGGTGTTGCTGCCGCACAGCAGCACGCCCACGCGCTTGCCTTCCAGCCGCGCGCGCAACGGCCCGCAGGCAGCGGCGGTGGCGGCGGCGCAGGCCGGCTCCACCGCCAGCTTCAGCTCCTCGAACAACAGGTGCATGGCGCGGCGCAGGTCGTCGTCGGTGATCGTCACCAGGTCGGTGATGGCGCGGCGGCACAGGCCATAGGAATAGGCCTCGGTATGCGGCGCGCACAGGCTGTCGGCGATGGAGCTCATGGCGCCCATCCTGATCGGCCCGGCCTCGGCGAAGCTGCGCGCCATGCCGTTCGCCCCTTCGGGCTCCACGCCGTAGATCGTAAGGCCGGGCATCGCCTGCTTGAAGGCGGTGGCCACGCCGGCCGCCAACCCGCCGCCGCCGATCGGCAGCACCAGGGCATCGAGCCCGCCCGACTGCTCGGCCCATTCGGCGCCCAGCGTCGCGGTGCCCAGCACGGTGCGCAGCCCGTTGAAGGGATGCACGAAGAACTTTCCCTCGCTCGCCTGGATGTCGGCCACCATCGCGAACCCGGTGGCGCCGTCCGGCGCCAGCAGCACCTCGGCGCCGCAGGCGCGGGCCAGGGCGAGGCGGGCGGGGTTGGCGCTGGAGAGCATCACCACCTTGGCCGGCACGCCGAGCTTCTGCGCCGCATAGGCGACGGCAATGGCATGGTTGCCGGCGGAAATCGCCGTGACGCCGCGCGCCTTCTGCGCCTCGTCCAGCGCCAGGATATTGGCGAAGGCGCCGCGCGCCTTGAAGGTGCCGGCGTTCTGCAGCAGCTCGAACTTGAATTCCAGCGTGGCGCCCTCGGGCCCGGCAGCAATGCCCTGGCGCGCGAAGACCGGCGTGGTGGCCACAAAGGGCGCCAGTTCCCGCCGCGTGGCGGCGATCATCGCCGGGGTGGGAATGGCGATGCCGTCGATGGCGCTCAGCTCGTTCATGTCGTCTCCAGTCCCAGGGCAGGTGCCAGCGCCGCGTCGATCACCGCGGCGCGATAGTGTTCGCCGATATGGGCCCGCCCGGCGGCACCCAGCCGGTCGACCAGGGCGGGGTCCTGGTGCAGGCGCACGATCTCGCGCGCCATGGCGCCGGGCTCGTCCTGCACCAGGGTGGCCAGCTCGTCCGGCAGGTGCAGCCCCTCGGCGGCGATGGAGGTGCACAGGCAGGGAATGCCGGCCGCCAGGCTGTCCAGCACCTTGCCCTTGATGCCGGCCCCGAAGCGCAGCGGGGCGGCCGCGACCAGGGCGCGGCCCCAGAGATCGGCCAGCACCGGGATCTGGCCCAGCACCTCCACCGGGCCCTGCGCCTTGCGCGCGGCCTCCGCCAGTTCCGCCGGCATGCCGCTGCCGGCGAGCAGGAACGGGATGGTGGGGTCCTGCGCCCAGACCAGCGGCATGACGGCTTCCAGCAATTCCCAGGCGGCGTCGCGGTTGGGGGCGTGGCCGAAGCTGCCCACGAACGCCACGCCACGGCGGCGCATGGCGAGGCCCACGGGCGGCGGCAGCATCACCTCCCACGGCACCACATGCGCGCGCACCCCGGGCAGCAGGGCGGCCAGGCGGGCCTGCTCGGCGGTGGAATGGGTGATCGGCCCGTCGGCGGCGGCGATGGCGGCTAGCTCCGCCTCGCGCAGCGCCTCGATCTCCGGGCTGCCGGCGATCCCGGTCACCAGTGCTGCCTCCCGCTCCGCGCGCAGATGGTGCAGGTCGGCGACGCAGTAGACGAGGCGGGCGCGCGGGCACCAGCGCCGGATCAGCGCGCCGTATTTCAACATCGGCGCGAGGCGATGGACATAGACCACCTCGTAGCCCTCGCCGCCATGGCGCAGCACCTCCTCCACCGAGGCGGCCCAGGGCGCCACCCAGGCGGTGAAGCCGGCCGCCTGCATGCGGGCAACGGCCTCCGGCGCCGCTTCCATGGCGTAGCCGGGCACGATCTCCACCGCGAAGCCCAGCCGCTGCAGCGACCGCATGTGGGACAGCAGCGCGGAGGAACCGGCATCGCGGCCGGGATCGGGGATGGATTCGTCGATCACCAACGCCCTGCGGCGCGGCGCCTGCGCGGGCGGGGCAGCCCCCAGCCGGGCCAGCAGGGCGGCGTGGTGCGCCGGGGGGTTCGGCTCGCGCGCCTGGATCGCCCGCACCAGCTCGGCCACCAGCGCCTCCAGCGCCGGGGCATCGGCGCCCAGGGCGGCGGCCTCCACCGCATCATGCAGCGCCCGCCGCGCCCCCTCGCCAGCCAATGGCTCGCGCGGCAGCACCACCGGGGAGCCGGGCACGACCGCGCCATCGCCCACGCGGCGCAGTTCCAGCACCCGCTCGGCATGGCCGGAAATCCCGCCGGGGATCTGCAACTGGAAGGCATGCCGACCGCTGCCCATCCCGGCCTGTTCCAGATCGGCGCGGTAGCGGTCGGCCGGGAAGCTGCCGGCCACCTCGCCATCCAGCACCACCTCCAGCAGCACGGGCTCGCCGGGCCGTGCCGGGTCCAGCGCCCAGCCGGTGACGGAATGCCGGTCGGCCTGGTCGATATGGCCCGAAAGGGTGGGGGGGCTGGGATCGGACATGGATGCGCGGACTCATGGCCCATGGGGCGCCGCCGGGCAAGGCATTCGGCGGAAACCCTTGCGCGGCGGCACCGAATGGGATGCACTGCCACCATGCGCGGCGCATCCCCGATGTCGACCACCGGTGCCACCCATACCCTTCGCGGGCATGGGGCACGGAGTCGCGCACGGCGGTAACCCGCCCGCAGACCCCCGAGCCCTCGCCGCATAGCGGCCGGGGCAGGAACCGGCCGCTCCCCGGCACATCCCAGGAGCCCCCGACATGGACGACACACCCCCCACGATCCGCGCCGCCCGCCCCGCCGACGCGGAGGCGATCGCCGCGATGCAGGCGCTGCCCGGCTTCCGCTTCGGCACGCTGCGCCTGCCCTACCCCAACCCGGACGCCACACGGCGCTGGCTGGAATCGCCGCCGGAAGGCTGCGTGCTGCTGGCCTGCCGCGGCGAGGCGCTGGTGGGCATGGTCGACCTGCACCGCGCCCCCGGCCGGCGCAACCACGCCGCCGGCCTCGGCATGGGCGTGCACGACAGCTGGACCGGCCGCGGCATCGGCACAAGCCTGATGCAGGAGGCGATCACCTACGCCGAACGCTGGCTGGGCCTGCGCCGGCTGGAACTGACGGTGTTCACCGACAACGCCCCCGCGCTGGCGCTCTACCGCCGCTTCGGCTTCACGGTGGAAGGCACCCTGCGCGGCTACGCTTTGCGCGACGGGGTGCTGGTGGATGCCTACACCATGGCACGGCTGACGGAGCCGGCGGCGTTGGCGGGGTGAGGCGGAACGGAAGCAAGAAGGCGAACCGCCAAGGCGCCAAGAGCGCCAAGGGAACGCCAAGGTGCTCGAGCCTTGCTCCCAGCACCTTGGCGCCTGTCTTGGCGTCCTTGGCGCCTTGGCGCATGTCTTGGCGTCCTTGGCGCCTTGGCGGTTCGCTTGCTTCGCCTTCCTCACGAGCTGGGATGGAAATGCGCGTAGACCAGCTTCGCGATCGCCTTCGAGACTCCCGGCGCCGCCTCCAGGTCCGAAAGCCCCGCCTGCTTCACCCCGCGCGCCGAGCCGAAATGGTTCAGCAGGGCGCGCTTGCGGCCGGGGCCGATGCCGGGGATTTCGTCCAGCTCGCTGGTCACCAGCGCCTTCGAGCGCCCGGCGCGGTGGGTGGTGATGGCGAAGCGATGCGCCTCGTCGCGCAGGCGCTGCAGGAAATACAGCACGGGGTCGCGCGGCGGCAGCTGGAAGGGCGGCTGGCCGGTGCGGTGGAACCATTCGCGCCCGGCATCCCGGTCCGGCCCCTTGCTGATCGCCACCAGCAGCACGTCCTCGATGCCCAGCTCGTCCAGGATCGCCTGCGCGGCGGAAAGCTGGCCGACGCCGCCGTCGATCAGCACCAGGTCGGGCCATTCGGTCTCCTCGCCGGCTTCCTCCTCCTTCAGGGCGCGCGCGAACCGGCGGGTCAACATCTCGCGCATCATGCCGAAATCGTCGCCGGGGGTGATCGCGCTGCGGATGGCGAACTTGCGGTAGGCCTGCTTGCGGAACCCCTCCGGCCCCGCCACCACCATCACGCCATAGGCGTTGGCGCCCATGATGTGGGAGTTGTCGTAGATCTCGATCCGCCCCGGCGGTCCCTCCAGGCCGAACAGGGTGGCGGTGGCCTCCAGCAGCTTGGCCTGGCCGGCGGTCTCGGCGAGCTTCCGCTCCAAGGCCTCGCGCGCATTGGTCTCGGCATGGGCCACCACCGCGGCCTTCTCGCCGCGCTGGGGCACGGCGATCTCCACGCGCTTGCCGGAGCCGAAGGTGTTCGCCTTGATGCCGAGCGCCTCCGCCACGAGCGCCTGCTCGGCGAGCGTCTCGTTCAGCAGAATCACCGGCGGCGGCGGCTTGTCGTCGTAGAACTGGGCGATGAAGGCGGCCAGCACCTCCGGCCGGTCCTCGCCCTTGGTGTGGGTGGGGAAGAAGGCGCGGTTGCCGTTGTTGCGCCCGCCGCGGACGAAGAACACCTGGATGCAGGTCTGCCCGGCGATCTGCCAGGCCGCGATCACGTCGGCATCGGCGAGGCTGGCGGGGTTGATCACATCGGTGCCCTGCACGCTGGTCAGCGCCCGGATCCGGTCGCGCACCGCCGCCGCCCGCTCGAACTCCAGCGCCTCGGCCGCCTGCTCCATCTCGGCGGCCAGCGCCTGCTGCACCCCGCCGGCCTTGCCGGAGAGGAACGCCTTCGCCTGGTCGACCAGCGCGCCATAGTCCGCGGTGCTGATCCGCTCCACGCAGGGGGCGGAGCAGCGCTTGATCTGGTGCAGCAGGCACGGCCGGGTGCGGTTGCGGAACACCGTGTCCCGGCACGATCGCAGCAGGAACACGCGCTGCATCGCCGTCACGGTCTGGTTCACCGACCAGGCGGAGGCGAAGGGGCCGTAGTAGCTGCCCTTGCGGGTGCGCGCGCCGCGGTGCTTGGCGATCTGCGGATACGGGTGGTCTTCCGTCAGCATCAGCCACGGGTAGCTCTTGTCGTCGCGCAGGACGATGTTGAAGCGCGGCTTCAGCCGCTTGATGAGGTTGGCCTCCAGCAGCAGCGCCTCGGCCTCGGTATGGGTGGTGACGATCTCCATCGAGACCGTCTCGCTCACCATCCGGCGCAGCCGCTCCGGCAGGCGGGCGAGCTGGCTGTAGCTGGTCACGCGCTTCTTCAGCGAGCGCGCCTTGCCCACGTACAGCGCGTCTCCGTTGGCGGCCAGCATGCGGTACACGCCGGGCGACAGCGGCATGGTCTCCAGCGCGCGCTCGATCACCGCCACGCCCTTCTCGGGCGGCGGTGCTCCCGCATTGTTGCTCTCGGGGCCCGGAACCGGGCCGGTGGTGGTGTTCATACCCTGGCCTGTATGCCCCTCTTGCAGGCTCCGTCGAAGCCCTGCCGTAGAAGTACGGATTCATCCACCGAATCTGTGGATAACCTTGTGGGCAACCCCCCACGCCAGACCTGCAAATCCCGCAGAATCAGAGGCTCCCTCGAAATGCCCAGAATTTGGGCATACAAGCTAAGTCATTGAAATGGTTAAGTCGCTTTATGACATTACTGTTAAGCAGCGGGGAAAAGCCCACATACCAGCGTAAGGTTCGGAGAATCTTGCGCGAAGTGGACAAAATCAGCGCCGAACCCGCTCCACAGCCACACCGGCACTTGCTGCATCTGCGAAGACGTCGAGTTTCTCGACGGTTACCTTAACTTTTTTCACGCGATCGTGATCAAGACAGGCCACCGCGATCCGCTCCGCCAGCGTCTCCACCAGCCGCACATGCCCGGCCGCCACGATGGCCCGCACGCGGGCTGCCAGCCCCTCGTAATCCACCACCCGGGCCAGCTCATCCGCCCCCACCGAAGCCGCCACCCCGGTGGCGCCCTGGTCCTCCACCGCGAGATCGAGGTTGATGCGCACGCGCTGCGCCGCGCCGTGCTCGTGCGGATGCACCCCGATGCGCGCGGCCAGGTCCAGGTCGCGCAGGAAGACATGGCGCAGGCCCTCGGCCGCGCTGGCATAGCTCACAGGCGGAACCTCCAGGGCATCATTCGTCGAGGTCCGCGCCATGCGCGGGCATGGGCGCCCATTGCAGGTGCTGCCCGCCATCCAGCGCCAGCATCTGGCCGGTGACACTCGGCAGCGCCAGCAGGGCGAGCGCGGCGTGGGCCACCTCCTCCGGCGTGGTGCCGCGGCGCAGCGGGGTGGAGGCGGCCTGGCGGTCGAACTGTTCCTGGGTCTGGCGCGCATTGGGCAGCGCCGGGCCTGGGCCGATGCCCACCACGCGGATGCGCGGGGCGAGGGCCAGGGCGAGGGATTGGGTGAGGGCCCACAACCCGGCCTTGGAGACGGTGTAGCTGACGAAATGCGGCGTCAGCGACCATACCCGCATGTCGATCATGTTCAGCACCACACCCTCGTGGCCCTCAGGCAGCGCGCGGGCGAAGTCCTGCGCCAGCACGAAGGGCGCGCGCAGGTTGGGCTCCAGGTGCAGGTCCCAACTCTCGCGGGTGGCGTTGTGCCACTCGTCGCGCTCGAAGGTGCTGGCATTGTTCACCAGCACGCCCACCGGGCCCAGCGCCTCGGCCGCCGCCGCCACCAGCCCGTGCATCGCCGCTTCCTGCGCCAGGTCGGCCTGCAGCACGATGGCGCGGGCGCCCAGCGCGCGGATCTCGGCGGCGGTGGCCTCCGCCTTGTCACGGCTGGCGTTGCAGTGGATCGCCACCGCGAAGCCTTCGCGGGCCAGGGCCAGCGCGATGGCACGCCCGAGGCGCACGGCGCCGCCGGTCACCAGGGCCGCACGCGGGATGGAGGCTGGGATCATGCGCCGCTTCTACCCCGCCGGCGGGGGGCACGAAAGGGTGCAGCTTCCGGTTGCGCACCACGCGCAAGCGTACCACCTCCCCAGGGCACCCATGAGGCAGACCCCCATGCAGCTATCCCGTCTGGCCGCCGTGTTCGCGCTGCTCCTGGCGCTGGCCGCCTGCGCCGCCCCCGGCATCACCAACCCAGCGCCCCACATGGGCGACGGCACGGACATGCTGTAGCGCAGGGTCGATCAGTCGAAATCCAGCAGGTCGGACAGGAAGCCCTTGCGCTTCTTGCCGTAGGGCTGGCCGTGCTTGCGGTGGTGATCGTCGTCGTCGTCGTCGCGCTTCCAATGCGGCTGCTGCGGCGCCCAGCCGGATTGCGGTGGCGGGGCATAGGCCGGCTGCGGCGCGGCATAGCCGGGCGGGGGGGCGGCGAAGCCGGCCGGCTGCGGCGCGGGTTGCGGCGGCGGCGCCGGCACCGCCTTGGCCTCCAGCGCCGCCGAGCGCTCGATGATCTTGTCGATCTCGCCGCGGTCCAGCCACACGCCCCGGCATTTCGGGCAATAGTCGATCTCCACGCCCTGCCGATCGGTCATCACAAGGTCAACGGCGCAGATCGGGCACTTCATGGCGTCCTCCAGGCTGAGCCCCGCAGATGGCCCGCCCCCGGCGCCGATCAAGCAACCGCCTGCGATGCTTGCCGATTTGTCATCCCGCCGCCGGATCAGCCGAACTTCAGCACCCCGATCCCGCCCACATCCAGTATCCCCGCCGCCGGCATCTCCGCCACGCCGCGCCCGGCGAAGGTCACCACCGTTTCCACCGCCCCGCTGCCGTCGATATCGGCGAAGAAGGTGGCGCCCAGATAGCCCGGCAGCCCCGCATTCTCGCCCCAGGCCCCCACGCTGACCCCCGCCTGCCAGCCCCAGATCGTCAGACTCTCGCCGATCTCCCAATCCGTGATGCAGGACCACACCGGCACCGCGAAGCGCCCGTCGAGGAAGAACGCATCCGCGCCCGCCCCGCCGCTGAGGAAGTTGGAGCCGCCGCCGCCATCCACGATATCGTTGCCCAGCCCCATCTGCGCCGCATCGTTGCCGCCGGCCAAGTTCACGAAATCGTTGAACGAGGTGCCGGCCACCACATCATCATCATCGGTGCCGGGATAGACATAGGCGAGGTCGAGCGGGCCGACATAGCGCGTCGGCAGCGCCAACACCTCCTGCGTGCCACCGGCATTGGTGATCAGGAAGCGCATCAACTCCTCCGTCTCCGGCTGCACGCGCAGCAGGTCACGTGAGATTGCCGGGTCGGTCCCAAACTTCAGCCATTCCACGTCGGTCAGCTCGTCCGTGCCGTCCGGCCCCTCCACATGGATGCGGTTCACAAGCACGCCGACCCTGTAGTTGGCGCGCTCGGAGGAGAAACGCACGAGGTCGCTGCCATCACCCATCGCGAATGTTTCGTTGGCTAGTATGCTGTCCGCCACCTCGCTCGTGCCGCCATCGTCGTTGATGATCAGACCAGGCGCAAAGTTGGTTCCAAGTCCGGCGCCGCCGGTGGCGCCGAAGATCTCCACCACGAAATTCTCGTGGGCCTCCTGCACGGCATCGCCAGCCACCATCACGGTAAGGGTCTGGCTCGCCTCGCCGGGCAGGAACGTCACGGTGCCAGACCGCGCCACCCCTCCGGCGAAATCCTCCGCGTTTGCCTCCGATCCCCGCACCGTCCAGGAAACCCCGGCGCCCTCCGCGGTGCTGCCGGTCCGGCTGATGGTGAAGGTGAAGGCCATGCTCTCCCCCACCCCGCCCTCGGCCACATCCGCCGCCAGCGCCGCGATGGAGATGGTGGCGAAATCATCCGCCCCGATCAGCCCCTGCGCGCTGGGTGCGGCGGCAATCACCTCCCCCAGCGCATTGGCCAGAACCACGCTGAAGCTCTCGTCGCCCTCGATCAGCTCGTCGCCCAGCACCTCCACCGTGATCGTCTTCTGCGTCTCGCCCGCGTTGAAGGTGAGCATGCCCTCCGGCATCGTGAAGCCCACGAAATCCGTGGCGCTCGCCCCGCTGGGGCCGCCGAACGGCACCTGCCAGGCCACGGTGCCGAACCCGTCCGTCGCCCCCAGCCGCGTGACGTTGAAGGTGAAGGCCGTGGTGCCGCTGTTGCCCTCCGGCGTGGCCACCGCACTCCCGGCGATGCTGTAGGCCGACGTCATGGCCGACAGCGTGCCGCTGGCATTGACGGTGCCGGACGCCGCCACCCCGTTCACCACCCCGCTGAACGTGCCCATGCCGATGCTGGTCACGGCGGTGCGCTGCGGATTGAACGTGTTCGTCTCGTTCCAGACGATGGTCAGGCCAGGCACCGAGGTGCCGAACGGCAGCGCCAGGCTGGAGAGCGAGGTGCTGAACGGCGTGCTGGGCAAGGTGAGGAACTCGCTCGCCGTCGTCCCGCCCGCGGTCACGCTCAGCAGCCCACTGCCGGCAAAGGTGCCGGACAGCGTGCCATCGCCGGCCAGGCTGGCATTGAACAGGTCGATCGTGATCGGCGCGAAGGCGCTGAACGCCCCGGATCCCTCCAGCACGCCGTTCAGGGTGATGGTGATGGTGCCGCGATACGCTGTCATCCGAAACGCCCTCCTCCCCCGCCCCGGCTGGGCGCGACAGGGGACGTGAGTATCCTACCGCCGCCTGGGGCCGGGCACCATTGATCCAGGCCAAGCCTTGGCTGCTCGCAATGTTTGGCCGGTCAGCCGAACTTCAGCACCCCGATCCCGTCGACATTCAGCGTCTGCGCGGCCGGCAGCTCCGCCACGCTGCGCCCGGTGAAGGTCACCACCGTTTCCACCGCCCCGCTGCCGTCGATATCGGCGAAGAAGGTGGCGCCGAGATAGCCCGGCAGCCCCGCATTCTCGCCCCAGGTGCCCACGCTGACCCCCGCCTGCCAGCCCCAGATGGCGAGGCTCTCGCCCATCTCCCAATCCGTGATGCAGGACCACACCGGGTCGGCGTAGCGCCCATCGATGAAGAACTGGTCGCTGCCCGCGCCACCGGTGAGGAAGTTGGAGCCGCCGCCGCCATCGACGATGTCGTTGCCCGTGCCCATGTCCGCCGCATCGTTGCCGCCGGCGAGGTTCACGAAATCATTCAGCTTCGTTCCGGCCACGGTGTTGTCGCTGTTCGAGCAGGCATAGACATAGGCGAGGTCGAGCGGCCCGGCATAGCGAATGGGTATGGCAGACACGACCCGGCTGTCACCGCCGCTGGAGGTGAGGACGCGCATCAGCAGATGCTCCGTCTCCGGCTGGTCATACAGGGTCTCCCGCGAGATCGCCGGTGCGGTGCCGAATTTCAGCCACTCCACATCCATGAGCTCGTCGGGGCCTTCCGGCCCTTCCACGTGGATGCGATTGTCCTGCATGCCGATCCGGTACCGGCCGCGCTCGGCGGCGAAGCGCACCAGGTCGCTGCCGTCGCCCATGTCGAAGGTATCGGCGCCAAATCGACTGGCGGCCACCTGCCCGCTGCCGCCATCGTCGTTGATGATCAGCCCGGGGGCCATGGACGTGCCCAGCCCCGGCCCGCCGGTGGGGGCGGAGAGCGCCACCATGAAGCTCTCCTGCGCCTCCGGCACGACATCGCCTTCCACCGTCACGGTGATCGTCCGGCTGGTCTCCCCCGGCAGGAAGCTGACGGTACCAAAGGGCAGCACCCCGCCCACGAAATCCGCGGCACTGGCCGGCGTTGCGCCGCTGCCCTCCACCGCCCAGACCACGCTGGCGCCCTCGGCCGTGTTGCCGCGGCGGCTGATCACGAAGGTGAACGGCGTCGTCTCCCCGCCTGCCCTCTCCGCCACATCGGCCAGCAGCGTCTCGATGGAGATCAGGGCGACATCGTCGTTCATGATCGTGCCTTGCGCGGAGGTCGTGACCACCATCACCTCCCCGGGCTCCCCTGGCACCGTCACGACAAAGCCCTCGTCGCCCTCCTGGAAATCGTCGCCCACCACCGGCACCGTGATCAACCGGCTCGCTTCGTACGGCTGGAAAGTGACCGTGCCGCCCGGCAGGGTGGCCCCGGCGAAATCGGCCGCGATGGCCGGATTGGCGCCGCTGCCCACCACCTGCCAGCTGACCGTAATGAACTCGTCGAGGGGCCCTCCCCGGGAGATGGCGAACCTGAAATCCGTGGTGCCGCCGGCGTCGGTCCCTTCCGGCCGGATCGCGTCAATTGCTGCAATGCTATAGGCGGAGGTCACGGCCACGAGCGTGCCGCTGGCGGTGATGTTGCCGCTCGCCGCCACCCCATCCACCACGCCGCCGAACGTGCCTTCCCTGGTGATGTAGATGGCGGTGCGGTTCGGGGTGAGGCTGTAGATGTCGTTCCAGGCGATCGGCAGCCCCAGCACTGTCATGTCGAACGGCAGCGACAGGTTGGAGATCGGCGTGCTGAACGGCGTGTCGGGATAGGTCACGAAATCGGTCGCAACAGCGAAATAGGACAAGAAGCTGAGCGACCCGCTGCCAGCGAAGATGCCCGAAAGCGTGCCGTCGGCGGCCAGGCTGGCATCGAACACATCGATCGTGATCGGCCCGATGGCGGTGAACGTCAAGGCGTAGTCGTCCAGCACGCCGCTCATCCTGACGGTGACCGTGCCGCGATAGGCTGTCATCGATGCGCGCCCTTCACGCCAAACCGCCGCTAGACCCGCGCCACCGCCCCGCTCGCATTCGCCCGCGCGAACATGTCGTGCATCGCGAGCACCTGGCGCCCCTGCTCCCCGGTGAATACCATCTGCTGCTGCCGCCCGGCCAGCACATCTAGATGATGCAGCGTGGAAAGCCGGAAGCTGTTGCCCCAGTCGCTCTCGATATTGTGGAAGCTGCGCACCTCGCCGTCGCGGTAGAGCGTCAGCACCGGCTCGTCCAGCAGACGGTCGGAGCAGCGGGTCACCTGCAGGATCCCCTCCTCGCCCTGGATCTCGAAGCGCTCATTGTCCGGGTAGTAGTCGGTCCGCAGCGCCATGCGTGGCGCCGCACTCACGTCCCACATGCCGTGCACCGGCGCGATCCCCTCGCGCGCGCCATGCCGCCACATCAGCGAGGCAGGCGCGTCGATCCGCCGCCCGCTCGGCAGCACCGTCTCGTCGATGCGCGCGAACCCGTCCACCACATCGCCGAACAGCCACAGCGCCACGGCCATCATGTGGTGGCCGTGGTCGAACACCAGCGGGCCGCCCGCCCCCGAGGCCGCCACCGCCTGCCGCCAGGCATTGCTCTCCACCGGCACGTGCCAGGCCTGGCTGGCATCGCCGAGGACCACCTTCATGCGGAAATGCACCGGCCGCCCGATCGCGCCCTCCGCCATCAGCTGCTTCATCCGCACCAGCGGCGGGTAGAACACGAAATTCTCGAACAGCTTCAGCCGGCGCCCCGCCGCCTGCGCCGCCGCGATCATCGTGTCGCACTCCGCCAGGCTCATCGCCATCGGCTTCTGCACGCTCACATCCGCCCCGGCCCGCAGCGCCGCCACCGTCATCTCGGCATGCAGCGGATGCGGCGTCAGCACATCCACGAAATCCAGGTCCTGCTTCAGGAACGCCGCGAAATCATCCGTGATGAACGCGCCGGGAAACGCCCCCGCCCGCTGCGCCCGCCATTTTTCGGAGGTGTCGCACAACGCCACCACCTCCGCCTCGGGATGGCCCAGGTAGCCCCGCACGTTCAGATCGAAAATCCGCCCGAGCCCAACGATGCCGATGCGCCGCTTGCGTGCCATGAGGTTCCTCCCGTTTGCGGCAAGGCTGGCGCGGCATCGGCCAGGCAGCAAGCCCTCGCGTCACGGAGGGCCGGACGCCCCTTGATCAAGAGTTGATGCCGCCGCCTCCCCCGCCCGCCCTAGCCTGCGCAGGCTTCGCGTGCTGGAGAACGGCCATGCCAACCCTCACCCTGCCCCCCGGCTTTCCCTTCCCCGGCATGGGCACGGAGATCTCGCCCCAGGACACCATGTTCGACGGCAGCCACGCCCACTATCTCTCGGTGGGCCTGTCCGCCCTCCGGATCATCAAAACCGCCCTCGCCGACACCCCCCGCCGCATCCTGGACCTGCCCAGCGGCCACGGCCGCATCACCCGCCTGCTGCGCGCCCGCTTCCCCACCGCCGAGATCACCTGCTGCGACGTGGACCACGACGGCGCCCGCTTCGCCGCCCGCCACTTCGGCACCCACGCCGTCCTGTCCGGCGGCGACTTCCGCGGCCTGGACCTCGGCGGCCCCTTCGACCTCCTCTTCGTCGGCTCGCTGCTCACCCACCTGTCCGAGCTTCACGCCCGCCAGCTTCTCGATTGCCTCGTCCGGCACATGGCACCGAACGGCATCATCATCCTGTCCTCCCACGGCGCCTACGTGGCCGACCGGCTGGTCCCGCTGGCCTGGGACTACCTCCGCAGCCCCGCCCGCGCCCGCCGCGTGCTGGAGGCCTATCGCGCCACCGGCTACGGCTACAGCGACTACCCCGACAGCCACGGCTACGGCCTCTCCCTGATCAGCCGGCCCTGGATCGAGGCCGCGTTGCACGGCAGCCCCCTGCGCCTCGCCAGCTACGCGGAACGCGGCTGGGACAACCACCAGGACATCATGGTCCTCCGCCGCGCCGAGGTGGCCGCCCGCCCCCCCACCCGCCGCCTGCACCAGGCGCTCTGGTCCCACGCCACGCGCTGGCGCCCCCGCCCCTCGCCCACCGGCTGGTTCGAGGCCGCATACGCCCCCGCGCAAAACGCCGCCACCCAGGCCGACCCGCAGGATGAGTTCGACGAAGCCTGGTACCTCGCCGCCCACCCCGATGTCGCCGCGGCCGTGCGGGCCGGCCACTTCTCCTCCGCCTTCGACCACTTCCGCCGCTACGGCGAGCGGGAGGGCCGGCCCCCCCGGTTGCCCTGACCGCCACGCGCGCTACTCTGCATCCAGACAGAAGCGCCCCGCGCCAGAAGCAGCCAGGAAACGCCCCCCGATGGACAACCAGATCGTCCCGCCCACCATCCCCACCAATCCGGTCACGCCGGAGATCCTGGCGAAGCTGCGCGCCATCGTGGGCGACCGCGGGCTGCTGGAGCAGGACCAGGACATCAAGCCCTTCGTGACGGACTGGCGCGGCCAGCTCTCCGGCAACGCCGCCGTGGTGGTGCGCCCTGGCTCCACCGAGGAAGTCTCCCAGGTGGTGAAGCTCTGCTACGACAACGACATCGCCATCGTGCCCCAGGGCGGCAATACCGGCCTGATGGGCGGCGCCACCCCCTGGCCCGCCCATACCGGCATCCTGCTCTCGCTCGGCCGCATGAACCGCGTGATCGAGGTCGATGCGAAATCCTCGACCATGACGGTGGAAGCCGGCTGCGTGCTGCAAACCCTGCAGCAGCTCGCCGCCGACAATGATCGCCTGCTGCCGCTCTCACTCGGCGCCCAGGGCAGCTGCATGATCGGCGGCAACCTCTCCACCAACGCCGGCGGCGCCCAGGTGCTGCACTACGGCAACACCCGCAGCTTCGTCCTCGGCCTCGAAGTGGTGCTGCCCAACGGCGATGTCTGGAACCGCCTGCGCGGCCTCAAGAAAGACAACACGGGCTACGACCTCAAGCACCTCTTCATCGGCGCCGAAGGCACGCTCGGCGTCATCACCAAGGCCGTCATCAAGGTGTGGCCGAAGCCGAAGGATGTCGCCACCGGCTGGCTCGCCATCCCCTCCGTGCAGGCCGCCGTGGACCTGCTGAACGAAAGCCACGCCGCCAGCGGCGACACCGTCACCAGCTTCGAACTGATGCACCGCCTGAGCCTGGACGGCGTGTTCAAGCACGTTCCCGGCACGCAGGACCCGCTGCCCCACACCAAGGATCGCGAATCCCCCTGGTACGTCCTCACCGAATGGTCCTCCGCCCGGCCGAAGCCCGAAGGCGGCGAAGGCATGGCCGACCGCATGGAAGCCTTCCTGGCCGATATGATGGAAAAAGGCCTGGTGGAAGATGCCGTGATCGCGCAAAGCGAAGCCCAATCCCGCGGCATGTGGCATATCCGCGAAGGCCACGCCGAAGCCAGCCGCAGCGAAGGCCCGGCGATCTCCTACGACATGTCCGTCGCCACCTCGAAAATCCCCGAATTCGTCACCCGCGGCGACGAAGCCGCACGCGCCGTGCTGCCCGGCATCCGCCTCTCCCCCGTGGGCCATATCGGCGACGGCAACCTGCACTACGGCTTCAAGGCCCCGGAAGGCATGACCAAGGAGCAGTTCGCCCAGTACAAGCCCGCTATCACCCGCGCCATCAATGACCTGATCCGCGATTTCGGCGGCTCCATCAGCGCCGAACACGGCATCGGCCAGGAAAAACTGGACGAGCTGGCCTACTACTCCTCGCCGGTCGAAATGGCCGCGATGCGGGCGATCAAGCAGGCGCTGGACCCGAAGAACATCATGAACCCCGGCAAGATTATTCGGATGATGGGCTAGGGCCGGCGGCGATGCACCGGGCGCTGCGCCTCCCACTCGCCCTGGCCGTGCTGGTGGGGCTGGGCCTCGGCGGCCCCGCCCTGGCGGAATCCAGCATGGTGCCGAAGAAGGCCGGCAGCGCCTGCCCCTCGGGCAGCGCCGATGCCGGCGGGGGCTATTGCCGCGGCAATTCGGGGCAGAAATTCGTCGAGAAGCGCAGCGGCTCCGCCTGCCCGTCCGGCACCTCCGATGCCGGCGGAGGCTATTGCCGGCTGCGGTAGGACAGGGGCCGGCCCGGGAGCAGGCAACGCATGCCGGCGATCAGTTCGCCGCGTCCTTGAGGCGGCGGAGATGGGCGATCGTCATGTCCATCATGCAGGACGCGGCATTCACCTCCGGCGAGGGTGCGGCGTCCAGCTTGCCTTCGAAGCCGCACCAGCCATCCCGGAAGCCGATCCAGGCGCGCGCCGCCGCGCGCAGCTTGTCCCGCGCCTCGGCCGGGGTGCGGGCGACCAGCTTGCGGTATTCCTCGTTCAGCACCTTGTCCTGCCGCTTCAGCTCGGCCTCGTAGCAGCCAAGCCACTGGCTGTTCTTCATCGCGCCGAGGTCCACGCTGTCCATGCACTTGCGGAAGGCCGCAGATGGCGCGTCAGCCGCCGGCTGGGCGGTGGCGCCCTGGGGCAGCAACGCCAGGCCCAGGCAGATAGCGGCGGAGAGCAGGAAACGCATGGGGTCGTCCGATCAGTAGGGGCCAGCACGTGCTGGTTCCCCATACCCAATCCGATGGGTGACATTGCTGCGGCACCTCGGCAACCCAGGGTTGCATACCAGCTCGATCACAGTCCGCTCCCTTGCCTCACTCCTCTGCGTCTCGGTGTCTCGTTCTTCCTTCCCCCCTCAAACCCCCAGCCGCGCCCGGCTCATCCGCAGCGTCACCACCGCCCCCGCCGCCGGCCAGTCGAACGCGATCGTCCCGCCCAGCTGGTTGGCGATGCTGCGGTTCACCAGCTTGCTGCCGAACCCCGCCTGGCCCTCCGGCACATCCACCGCCGGTCCGCCTCGCTCGGTCCACACCACGCCCACCTCGTCCTCCTCCACCGTGCAGGACACATCGATCGTGCCCGCCGCCCGCGACAGCGCGCCGTATTTGATGGAGTTCGTCGCCAGCTCGTGCACGATCAGCGCCAGCGTGGTGATGGAGCCTTCGCCCACCAGCAGGTCCGGCACCGCAACCCGGATGCGCCCGCCGATCGCGCCGGCCTCGTCATAGGCATTCAGCAGCACGCCCAGCAGGTCGGCCAGGTACGTCGCCTTCTTCTGCTCGCCCAGCGTCGGCCGCACCAGCTCATGCGCATCCCCCAGCGCGCGCAGCCGCCGGGTCAGGTCGCGCGCCATGTCCTTCGGCGTGGTCGTGGACCGCGCGGCGATTTCGGTCAGCGCCGAGGCGATAGCGAACAGGTTCTTCACCCGGTGGCTCATCTCCCCGGCCAGCATCTCCCGCGCTTCCTCCGCCAGCTTGCGCTCGCTCACATCCAGGAAGATGCCGAACATGATCCGGCCCACGATGCCCTGGTCCTCGCCCCGCCCGCGCGCCGAGATCCACCGCACTTCGCCATGCTGCAGGATGCGGAAATCCAGCTCGTAGCCGCCCAGCACCTGGCGCGTGGCCGAGAACGCCGCCCGCACCCGGTCCAGATCCTCCGGATGGATCCGCGCCGACAGGGTCTCGAAATCCACCAGCTCGTTGTCCTTCGGCACGCCCCACATCACATGGGCGCGCTCGTCCAGCGCGATCTCGTCGGTGTCCACATTCCAGGACCACAGCGCGACGCCGGCGGCATCCGTGGCAATGCGCAGCCGGTTGGTGTCCCACACCGGGGGGGTCGTGCTTTCACGGGTCATGTCCGGCGCCTTTGAAGGGACCCCGGGCGCGGAATGCCGGCAGGTCGATGACGGGGGTCGGCGGCCGGCATGCGTCGAGGCACGCGCGCGCACGGGCATAAGCGCACATTCCGCCCCGCTTGTCGCGGGCCGGGGCGTGCGCCCGCCGTTCAGCCCGCCAGCCTGCCCAGCGCGCCGGCCACCTCCGCCGCCGTCCATTCCATCGTGGCCGCGCCCACCACGATCTCCACCATGCTCTCCCCGGGCCAGGCGGTCTCCACCACCCGGTTCACCAGCCACACCCCTTCCGCCGCCAGCCGCGTGGCTGCCGCCTCCACCGCGGCGCGCGGGGCGGCGATGTGCACCTGGAAGGAATTGCCGTGCGGCGCCGAGGGCCGCGCCCGCAGCCCCGGCGTGGCATCCACCGCCGCCGCGATGGCGCAGGCGTGGCGGTGGTATTCCCCCATCCGCGGCAGGTGCAGCCGCAGCCCTTCCAGCGCCGTCAGCACATAGGGAAAGATCGTCGGCAGATCCCCGCCGAACCGGTTCCGCCACGGCCGGCACGCCGCCACCAGTTCCCGGTCGCCGGCCAGCACGCAGCCGCCCATGCCGCCGAGGCCCTTGTAGAAGCTCACATACACGCTGTCCGCCAGCGCGCTGATCTCGGCCAATGACTTCCCGTAATGCGGCGCCACCTCCCACAGCCGCGCGCCATCCAGATGGAACGGGATGTTGCGCGACCGGCACCACACCGAGATGCCCACCAGCTCGTCCCATGTCGGCGCCATGAACGCCATCCGCCGCAACGGCACCTCCAGCGTGACGCAGCCAAGCTGCTCCGCACTGCGCTCCAGGTCGGCCGCGGTGAAATGCCTTATGTCGCTGCCCAGGCGCAGGCTCGAAAGCCCCGCCAGCCGGTCCAGCGTGTCGTGCTCGTCCATCGCGAAATGGCTGGAAGGATGCAGCGCCACCACGCGCCGGTTGGTCGCGTCGCAATGCGCCAGCAGGGCGGCCTGCTGCGCCGTGATGCCCTTGTGGAAGAACATGCCCACCGGCTTGCCCAGCAGCACCGCGGTTTCCTGCTCCAGCCGCTTCATCGCCGGTCCGTCGGAATAGACATCCAGCTCCTGCTCCAGCTCCGGCAGGGCGGCCATCCGCTCCACCCAGCCCTTCGCCGTCGCCCGGCCGTGGCCTGCCAGGAACCGCGTGCACCGCGCCCGCAGCGCCGGATCCGGAAACCCCGATGTCGCCGCCGCCGTCCCTAACGCATCCGCCATCCCAGCCTCCCTACCCCTGTCCGCCTACGCTGCTACACTCGCCCCATCAGCGAAAGGCCCCCGTGCATGCCCGAAACCATCGACCAGGTCCTTGCTGCCCTGCCGCAGCGCTTCCCCGGTGCCGGTGGCGCCGTGGCGGTGATCCGCGAAGGCCAGATCGTCGCCCGCCACGCCTGGGGTTTCGCCGACCTCGAACGCCGCATCCCGTTCACGCCGGAAACGATGTTCCTGATCTGCTCCATCTCCAAGCAGTTCACCTGCGCCACCGCGCTGATGACCACCGATCTCGACCGCGATCCCGATGTGCTGGAACCCGCCCTGGCCGCCCGCCTCAACCGCATGGCAGAACGCCCCCGCGCGCAGCACCTGGCGCACAACCAATCCGGCCTGCGCGACTACTGGGCGCTGACCTCGCTCGCCGGCTCGCCGGTGGAAGCCCCGTTCACCGAGGCCCAGGCCCGGCGCCTGACCGACCGCACCGAGACGCTGCACTTCACGCCCGGCACCCGCTACTCCTACTGCAACCAGAATTTTCGCATCCTGGGCGACCTCGTCGCCGAACGCGCCGGCCGCCCGCTCGGTGAGCTGATGCGCACCCATGTCTTCGACCGCGCCGGCATGCCCACCGCCCGCCTGAACGCCGACACCTCCCAGGTGCCCGGCTTCACCGTGGGCTACGAAGGCTCGCGCGAGGACGGCTTCCGCCCCGCCGTCAACCGCGTCACCTGGACCGGCGACGCCGGCGTGGCCGCCAGCCTCGATGACCTCATCGCCTGGGACCGCCATATCGACGCCACCCGCGACAACCCGGAATCGATCCACCGCCGCCTGTCGGTCCCCGTGGCCTTCACCGATGGCGCCACCGCCGGCTACGGCTGGGGCCTCTCGCGCGGCACGATGCTCGGCCGGTACATCGTCGGCCACGGCGGCGGCCTGCGCGGCTGGCGCAGCTTCCGCTTCCACGCGCCGGCCGAACGCCTCGGCGTCGTCGTCCTGTTCAACCACATGGCCGACCCCCGCGCCGCCGCCGCCCAGGTGTTTGCCGCCGCGCTGGGCGAAGACATCCCCGCCCAGCCCACCGGCACCCCCATCCCCTGGGCCGGCCGCTACCGCGACCCCGAAACCGGCCTGGCCGCCCGCATCGATGCCCTGCCCAACGGCCAGGCCGCCCTGCACTTCGCCGGCCATCCGGAAGTGGTCGCCCCCGCCGCCGACGGCGCCTGGGACGCCGGCACGCTGCGCCTGCGCCCCGAGGGCAGCCGGGTGCGCATGACCCGCGGCAGCGACAACATCGACACGCTGCTGGAACCCGTCTCCGGCTCCGCGCCGGTGGGCATCGAGGGTGTGTACCGCTCCGAGGAATGGGGGGCGGAGATCACCATCGCGATGGCCGGCGGGGTGCCCTACGCGGCCTGCTCCGGCGAGCTGGGCGACGGCTTCATGGTGCCGATGATCCCCTACGCCGCCGGCACCTGGCTGATGCCCTGCCCGCGCTCGCTGGATTTCTCCGCGCCGGGGGATTGGACGTTCGCGTTCGACGGCGACCGGCTGCAGGTGGGGTGCTGGTTGGCGCGGCGGATTGAGTATCGGAAGGTGAAGTAAGAGTCTTCTTTTTCTGAAGAAAAAGAAGCAAAAAGACT
>JBIKOJ010000122.1:0-16347 GCA_044358135.1 Acetobacteraceae bacterium
GTTCTGGTGGGATGGGCACACTGGGTGATGACATCGAGCGCCGGCCCGGTCACCTTTTCCAGGGGCATGCGGCACGCGGCGGCGATTTCCCGCTTCATTCGGGGGACCAGGGAGGTGGCATCGATGCATGGCGCGATGTCGGGCACGGCGGCACATTCACGGTAGGTGCGCGCGGCATCGAGATCGAACGCGGAGAGCGGGAATTGCTGCCGGCACGCCTGTTCCGCGGCGGTATCCGCTGTGGCGGCATAGCAGTAGTTGATGGTCAGGTTCTGGCGGAAAATGACCCTTTCGCGCGCCTGCGCCTCCGCCGCCCTTGCCTGCTGGCGGATGTTCAAGGGATCTGTCAGCCGCTCTACGAAACGGTGATGGGCCGCGGTGCCGCCGCCGAAAAGGATGGTGCGGCCGGCTGCCTCGGCGATCTCCCTGTCCTCCGCCTCGGCGCGGCTGAGCTGTTGGCGCAGGGCGGCGGCTTCGGGACAGTCGCCGCATTGGGCGACCTGGGAGCGCAATTCGAGGATACTTCGCTGGCGAAGGACGGCCTGTTGGCGCACCTCGGCCACTGCATCGAGCGCGGAGCCGATACCGGTACCGAGTGCGCCAGCCGGAGTATCCTTGGGATCAAGGGGTGCTGGCGAAGGCTGCGCATGGGCAGGCAGGGAGGAAACCTGGGCAACCAGCTGCGCCACCACAAGGACGAATGCCGCGACCTTCGGGAGCATATCCCAGTTTCCCGCCCGGTATGCGGCGAGGATAGGTGTTGGTGCGCCAAGGCGTGACTGACAAGTTCTTGAGGCCCGTGGGCACTGCGGCCCCCCGGGCGATGCAGAAGGAGTTGTTGCTCGGCGCGTGATGGCTCCGCAGCGCGCCTAGCCGGTGCAATCCTCGCCGAGCATCTGGTCCATGGTCAGCGCGGCCATGACGGTGCCGCGTTGGCCGACGGGCTTGGCGGGGTTTCCGACGACGGTTGTGTAGGGCTCGACCGCGCGCAGCACGACCGCGCCGGCACCGACCTTGGCGCCCTCGCCCACCTCGATGTTGCCCAGGATCTTGGCGCCAGCGCCGATGAGAACACCGCGACGGATCTTGGGATGGCGTTCGCCGCCCTCCTTGCCGGTGCCGCCGAGGGTGACGGAATGCAGCATCGAGACATCGTCCTCCACCACCGCCGTCTCGCCTATCACGATCGCCGTGCCGTGGTCGAACATCAGCCGGCGGCCGAGGCGGGCATTGGGGTGGATGTCCACGCCGAACACCTCCGAGGCGCGGCTTTGCAGGAAGCGCGCGGCATGCTGGCGGCCGTGGCGCCAGAGGTGGTGCGCCACGCGGTGTGTCTGGATGGCGTGGTAGCCCTTGAAATAGAGGAAGGCGGTGAGAAGGTCGGTGATCGAGGGGTCGCGGTCGCGCACGGCCAGCAGATCCTCCGCGGCGGCGGCGGGGATTTCGGGGTCGTCCTCCATTGCCTCCAGGATCAACGGGGCGAGGCAGGCGGCGCCGAGATCGGCGTCTTCGAGCTTGTGGGCCAGGCGGTGGGCCAATGCGTCGGCAAAGCTTTCATGGGCGAGCAGGCCGTGTTCCAGCGTGCGCATCAGCATGGGCTCGCGGGCGGCAGCTTCGCGGCCCTCGGCCACCAGGCCATCCCAGGTAGCGCCGCCGGCGGCGATGCGGCGGTGGCGGTGGGCCATGGCGGCGGCGAGGTCGGCACAATCCCACATGGATGGGGTCTCCTAAGGGAAGGAAGAGTCTTCTTTTTCTGAAGAAAAAGAAGCAAAAAGACTTTTATTCACTTGCACCCCGGGCGGCCGTGGCCAGCAAACTCACAAAAGTTTTTTGGTTCTTTTTTCCAAAAAAGAACATCCTTTCTTGCTAGACGTGAAAGCTCTCACCGCAGCCACAGCGGCCCTTCTCATTCGGGTTCACGAAGGTGAAGCCGGAGGACAGCGCCTTCACTTCATAATCCATCGTCGTGCCGATGAGAAACAGCGAGGCCTTGCGGTCCACCAGCACGGTCACGCCCTTGTCCGTCACGGTCTCGTCGCCGGGGCCGGGGGCATCCACCCAGGACATGTCGTAGGCGAGGCCGGAGCAGCCCTTGGTGTTGACGGAGATGCGCAGCAGCTTGCCCTGCTGGCCCTTCTCGTAGAGGGCGCGCAGGCGCTCGGCCGCGGCATCGGAGACCTGCATCAGCGGCGGCAGCGCGCGGCGGGGGCGCGGGGCGGGGGCGAGGTTCTCGGACATGACTGTGCGGCTCCTCAGTACATGTTCAGGGCGAGACGGGCGTCTTCGCTCATGCGGCTTTGGTCCCAGGGCGGATCCCAGACGACATCCACGTCGCAGGCGGAGACGCCTGGCACGGCGAGGACGGCATCGCGCACCTGTTCCGGCAGTTCCTGCGCGCTCGGGCAGGCCGGGGCGGTGAGGGTCATTTCCACCTTCACCGCCCCGGCCTCGTCGATGTCGATCGCGTAGATCAGGCCGAGCTCGTAGATGTTCACCGGGATTTCCGGGTCGAACACGCTGGCGCAGGCAGCGATCAGCGCGTCTTCGCTGGGGCGCGGCGGGGTTTCACCCTCCGGTGTCCAGGTGCCGACACTTCCGGCATTGATCGGGCCCTCGTTCATGGCCAGCCCCCGTTATGATTCGCTGGTTGCATTGGCGGCTCCGTCCAGCGCGGCGACGAGAGCATGCCATGGAAGCGTCGCGCATTTCACGCGCGACGGGTAGGCATGAACGGCCGCCAGCGGCTTCAACGGCGCGAACGCCGCGCAGGACGGGCATTCGCCGGATTGGGCCATGGTGCGGAAGCGCTCGAACATGGCCTTCGTGTCGGCGGGCGAGCGGCCCTGCACGGCTTCCACCATCAGGTCGGCGGAGGCCTTGCTGATCTCGCAGCCCCGGGCGTCGAATCCGGTCTGGCCGATGGTGCCGTCGGGCGCGAATTTCAGCCAGACGGTGACGCGGTCGCCGCACATCGGGTTGTCGCCCTTGGCGGAGGTGTCGAACGCCTCCAGCTTGCCCATGTGGCGCGGGCGGCGGCCGCGTTCCAGGATGGCGGCGTTGTAGAGGTCGCGCACATCCTCGAACATTACGCGAAGAACTCGCGGATGCGGCCGAGCGTGTCGGCCAGGGCGTCGATTTCCTCGTGGGTGGTGTAGATGCCGAAGCTGGCGCGCGCGGTGCTGTCCAGGCCCAGGCGACGCATCAGCGGCTCCGCGCAGTGCTGGCCGGCGCGCACGGCGATGCCCTGGCGATCGAGCAGCGTGGCGACATCGTGGGCATGGGCGCGATCCAGCGTGAAGGAGATCACGCCGCCGCGATCCTGGGCGCGGCCGATCAGGGTCACGCCCTCGATGGCGGACATCTTGGCCAGGGCGTGGTCGGTGAGCGCCGCCTCGTGGGCGGCGATCGCGGGGTAGCCGATCGATTCCACGAACTGGATGGCGGCGTGCAGGCCGATGCCCTCGATGATCGCGGGCGTGCCGGCTTCGAACTTGTGCGGCACGTCGGCCCAGGTGCTGCGCTCGTAGGCGACGGTGGAAATCATGTCTCCGCCGCCGAGGAACGGGGGCATGGCATCGAGCAGCTCGCGGCGGCCCCAGAGCACGCCGATGCCGGTGGGGCCATACAGCTTGTGGCCGGTGAAGCAGTAGAAATCCGCGCCCAGCGCCTGCACGTCCACGCGGCGGTGCACCACGGCCTGGCTGCCGTCGAAGAAGATCTTGGCGCCGTACTGGTGCGCCAGGGCGACGAGGCGTTCGGCCGGGGTGTAGGTGCCGAGCACATTGGACATGTGGGTGATGGCCACCAGGCCGACCTTGCCGTCGGCCAGCAGGGCCTCGGTGCCGGCCATGTCCAGCTCGCCGGCATCGGTAATGGGGGCAACGCGCAGTTCGATCCCGTGGCTGTCGCGCAGCATCTGCCAGGGTACGATGTTGCTGTGGTGCTCCATGCCGGAGATCAGCACAGCCTGGCCGGGCTTGAGGATGCTGCGGCCGTAGCTATGGGCGATCAGGTTGATCGCCTCCGTGCTGTTGCGCACGAACACGATCTCGCTGCGGTCGTTGGCGTTCAGCAGGCGGGCGGAGGCATCGCGCGCCATTTCATAGGCTTCGGTGGTGCGCTCGCTCATCCAATGCAGGCCGCGATGGATGTTGGCGTATTGGTGCTCCATGGCGTGCACCATGGCGTCGATCACCGCGCGCGGCTTCTGGGCGGAGGCGGCGCTGTCGAGGAAGACCAGGTCCTTGCCGCGGATCTTCTCGCCCAGGATGGGAAACTGGGCGCGGATGGCCTTGAGATCGAAGGACTGGATGGCGTCGTTCATTCATGCCTCTCCCACCATGCCGCGATCGCGGCTTCCATGGCGGCGCGGGCGCCCTCGTGGCTGATCGGGTCCAGCGCCTCCGAGAGGAAAGCACGAACCAGGATCGCGCGCGCCTCGGCTTCCGGCACGCCTCGGCTGCGCAGGTAGAAGAGCTGGTCGGCATCCAGAGCGCCCACGGTGGCGCCGTGGCTGCACTTCACGTCGTCGGCGTAGATTTCCAGCTGCGGCTTGCTGTCCATCTCCGCGTTCGCGGAAAGCAGCAGCGCCTGGTTCATCTGGTAGCCGTCGGTCTTCTGCGCGACGCGGGCGACTTCGATCTTGCCCTGGAACACGCCGCGCGAGCGACCGGTGAGAACGTTCTTCACCGTCTGCCGGCTGGCGGTGTTCGGCGCGTCGTGGCGCACGACTGTCGTGAAATCAGCGTGCTGCGAGGCGCCGAGCAGCTGGGCGGCGTTGAGGTGCGCGGCGGCATTCGGGCCGGCGAGGCGGGCATGCACCTCCATGCGGGCCAGCCTGGCGCCGAGGATCAGCGCGAAGCTGTCATAGGTGCCGCCCTCGGCCACCTCGGCATAGACGGTGGAGAGGTGGAAGGCCCCTGCCCCTTCGTCCTGCGTGCGCAGATGGGTCACGGTGGCGCCCGCGGCGACCTCGAAGGTCAGCACGGGATTGTTGAGGTATTCGCCGTCGCCGATCGTCACGTCCAGCAGCGTGAGTTTCGCGCCGGCTTCAAGCACGATGTGATGGCGCGGGTGGAAGCCGACGGCCGCGCCGGTGGCAAGGCTGGCGAGCAGCACGGTGCCGGCATCGGTGCCGGCCGGCACATGGATCGCCGCGCCGTCCTCGGCGAGCATGGTGTTGAGCGCCACCAGCTTTTCATTCGCGGGGCGGGCCAGCGTGCCGTAGGCGGGCTCCCCGGTGGTGACGCGAAAGCCCGCGGGCACGCCGGACAGCTCGGAGTGGAAGCGGCCATCGACGAACACCAGCCGCGTCGCCTCCACCTGCGGCAGGCGGGCGAGCAGGGCGGCGGAGGGTTCGGCCTTGGCGGTGGGCTTGAACTGCGCTTCGGCGAAGGGACGCAGCGCGGTGTAGCGCCAGGCTTCCTCGCGCGGGCCGGGCAGGCCGTTGGCGGCCACCAGGGCGGCGGCTTCCGCGCGCACATGGCTGTCGCCGGGCAGCGCAGCCTTGCGGGCCTGGTAGTCGGCGACGAAGGAGTCCGCCGCCGCCTTCAGCGCCGCGAGCGGGCCGGAGGGTGCAGTGGTGCTCATGCGGCCTCCGGGATGAAGGACGCATAGCCGCCGGCTTCCAGCGCGTGGGCCAGTTCCGGGCCACCGGACTTCACGATGCGGCCCTGGGCCAGGATGTGCACGCGGTCTGGCACGATATGGTCCAGAAGCCGCTGATAATGCGTGATCACCAGCGCCGAGAAGGTCGGCCCGCGCAGGGCGTTCACGCCGTCGGCCACGATCTTCAGCGCATCGATGTCCAGGCCCGAGTCGGTCTCGTCCAGGATGGCGAGCTTGGGGCGCAGCATGGCCATCTGCAGCACTTCGTTGCGCTTCTTCTCGCCGCCGGAGAAGCCCACGTTCACGTTGCGCTTCAGCATGTCGTCCGGCATCGCCAGGCGCTTGGTCTCGGCGCGGGCGAGCTTGAGGAACTGCACCGCATCTAGCTCCGCTTCCCCGCGGGCGCGGCGCTGGGCGTTGAGCGCGGTGCGCAGGAAGTTGGCGTTATTCACGCCCGGCAGTTCCACGGGATACTGGAAGGCCAGGAACAGCCCTGCCGCGGCACGCTCCTCCGGCTCCATGGCCAGGATGTCCTGCCCGCCGAATGTGGCGGTGCCGCCATCCACCTCATAGCCCTCGCGGCCGGACAGCACGTAGGAGAGCGTGGACTTGCCGGAGCCGTTCGGGCCCATGATGGCATGCACCTCGCCCGGCGGCACGGTGAGGTCGATGCCGTTGAGGATGGACTTGCCGTCGATGGAGGCCTTCAGGCCATTGATCTGGAGCATCAGAGTCTTTCCTTAACCCACGGAGCCTTCAAGGGAAATCGCGAGAAGCTTCTGTGCTTCCACGGCGAATTCCATCGGCAGTTCCTTGAGGACATCCTTGCAGAAGCCATTGACGATGAGGCCGACTGCGTCCTCTTCCGAGAGGCCGCGCTGGCGGCAGTAGAACAGTTGGTCCTCGGCGATCTTCGACGTGGTCGCCTCGTGCTCCAGCTTGGCCGTGGGGTTGCGGCTTTCGATGTAGGGCACGGTGTGCGCCCCGCACTGGTCGCCGATCAACAGGCTGTCGCACTGGGTGAAGTTGCGCGCGCCATCCGCCCGGCGATCGATGCGCACCAGGCCGCGATAGGTGTTGTTGGAGTGGCCGGCGCTGATCCCCTTGCTCACGATCGTGCTCTTCGTGCGCTTGCCGATATGGATCATCTTGGTGCCGGTATCGGCCTGCTGGTAGTTGTTGGTGAGCGCCACCGAGTAGAACTCGCCCACGCTGTCATCGCCCTGCAGCACGCAGGAGGGGTATTTCCATGTGATGGCGGAGCCGGTTTCCACCTGCGTCCAGCTGATCTTGCTGCGCGCGCCGCGGCAATGCCCGCGCTTGGTGACGAAGTTGTAGATGCCGCCCTTGCCCTCGGCATCGCCGGGGTACCAGTTCTGCACCGTGCTGTACTTGATCTGCGCGTCGTCGAACGCCACCAGCTCCACCACCGCGGCATGCAGCTGGTTCTCGTCGCGCTGCGGCGCGGTGCAGCCTTCGAGGTAGGAGACGAAGCTGCCCTCCTCGGCGATGATCAGCGTGCGCTCGAACTGGCCGGTGTTGCGCGCGTTGATGCGGAAATACGTGGAAAGCTCCATCGGGCAGCGCACGCCCTTGGGGATGTAGACGAAGCTGCCATCGGTGAACACGGCGGAATTCAGCGCGGCGAAGTAGTTGTCGTTGGTCGGCACCACACTGCCGAGGTATTTCCGCACCAGCTCCGGGTGCTCCTGCACCGCCTCGGAGATCGGGCAGAAGATCACGCCGGCCTTGGCCAGGGTGGACTTGAAGGTGGTGGCCACCGAGACGCTGTCGAACACCGCGTCCATCGCCACCTGCGGCCGGTCACCATCGGCGGGCGCGCCGTCAGCCCCTTCCACGCCGGCGAGGATCGCACGCTCCCGTAGCGGGATGCCGAGCTTCTCGTAGGTGCGCAGCAATTCGGGATCGACCTCGTCCAGGCTCTTGGGGCCGGCCTTCTTCTTCGGCGCGGCGTAGTAGTGCAGGTCCTGGTAGTCGATCGGCGGGTGGTTCAGCATCGCCCATTCCGGCTCGGTCATCTTGAGCCACACGGCATAGGCGGCCAGGCGCCAGTCGAGCAGCCATTGCGGCTCGTTCTTGCGGGCGGAGATGAGGCGGATGATGTCCTCATTCAGGCCCTTGGGGGCCATCTCCATCTCGATATCGGTGGAGAAGCCCCACTTATAGCCGCCTCCGGTGGCGGCCTGGACAGTGTCGAGGGTTTCGGCGACGGCAGGCATGGCAGGTCCCCCTGTTACTCGGCAGCGCGGGAGAGAAGGGCCGGCGCATCCGCAGGAATGCGGAAGGCCGGCGGAACGGAAGCGGCGCGCATGTCGGCCAAGGTGATGGACGACAGCGAATTCTGGATGGCGCCGTTCACCAGGTCCCACCGCCCCTTCACGGCGCAGACCGAGGAGACGTCGCAGCCCAACGTGGAACCGTCTACGCAGGCCGTCAGCGCGATCGGGCCATCCACGGCGGTGATCACGTCAGCCACCGTCACCTGGCACAGCGGGCGAAGCAGGCGGTAGCCGCCGCGCGCACCGCGGGTGGAGGCAACGAGCCCGGCGGACGCAAGCGCCTTCAGCACCTTGGCCACGGTCGGCTCCGGCACCCCGGTGGCGGCGGCCAGGCCCGGCGAGGTCTGCACGCAATCCGGCACCGGCCGCTCCCCCTCGGCGAGGCGGATCAGCACGACCACGGCATAGTCGGTGAGCTTGGACAGGCGCAGCATCGAAGCGTCCCGGAAGCGGTGAGGGCTAATCGGACCCAACGGGTCCTGATTACCGGGAAATGGCCCACGAGACCCGGCACGTCAAGGCCGCGACGGTGATTTCCCCGGGTTGCCTGCGGGATAGACGGTTGCGCCGGCAGCAGGGCGGATGCGGCGCACCCGCCCTGGCGCGATCACGCGGTCGGGCGGATCATCTCGAACAGGCTGGAGATCTCGGTGTAGTCGCCGCGATAGCCGCAGCGGGCGATCGGGCGGGCGCCGGCGGTGTCGAAGATGCCGTCCTTGAGCCAGCGGTCGTCGATATGCACGCCCACCACCTCGCCCAGCACCATCCAGCTGTCCAGCAGCTTGCCGTCCACGTCGGTCAGCTGGATGATCTGCGTCACCTTGCATTCCAGCGCGGCAATGGCCTCGGCCACGCGCGGCGGCTTCACCCGCGTGCTCGGTGCCATGGCCAGCCCGGCCAGCTCGAACTCGTTCACGCCATGCGCCACGGGGGCGGCGGTGGCGTTCATGGCGCGCGCCAGTTCGGCGCTGACCAGGGAGCAGGTGAATTCCCGCGTCGCCTCGGCGTTGTCGATGCTGTCCTTGCGGCCTTCCGAGTTGAAATAGACCATCGGCGGGAAGGAGGAGACGGCGTTGAAGAAGCTGTAGGGCGCGAGGTTGGGCCGCCCCTCGGTATCCACCGTCGCCACCCAGCCGATCGGCCGTGGCGCCACGATGGCCTTGAAGGGGTCATGCGGCAGGCCGTGGCCCTTGCGGGGTTCGTAGAAATAGTCGCTCACCTGGCGGCCCTCCGTGCGTTCGGGCGGACCATACCGGGGCCGGCGCGGCGCTTCAAATCGGGCGGGTCAGGGGCCGGCGCAAAGCGAAAGCGGCCAGATCTGCTGCGATATCTGGCGGATGTGCATCTCGGCATACACGTGCCGGCCATGGAACAGCACCAGCACCGCCACGGCCGCCGCCGCCACGCCGATCCAGCCGCGCCGCAGCGCCGGGCGCGGGCCGGCCAGCAGGGCCAGCACCACCGCCCCGGCCGTGCCGATCAGCCCGCCCACCACCACATCCGCCAGCGTATGCACGCCGAGTTCCACGCGGGTGAAGCCCACCAGCCCGCCCACGGCGGCACCGGCGAGGACAGCCGCGCGCGGCCCGCCGACCACCAGCGCCAGCAGCCCGCCATAGACCACGGCGGCCGAGGCGGTGTGCCCGCTGGGGCTCAGCAGCCCGATCGGCGGCATCAGCCCCTGGCAGGCCATGGTGGAGAGCTTGGCCAGCAGCACCGCGCCCAGCGTGGCCGGCACGGCGGTGAACCAGGCCAAAGCGCCGCGCCACCACCCGGCCAGCAGCAGCACGAGGCCCACCGCCAGCAGCAGCGGCAGAATCACGGCCTGGTCGCCGAGATCGGTGATGAGATGCAGGTCCATGGGGCGCGGGACGCTTGGGTAAAGGAAGGGATGAAAACGCAGTCTGCCGCCGGTCGATCAACACCGTCTTAACACGAAACGCCGCGCCCTGCCCCCACCATTGCGCGGCGCGGCCGGTTCCTGTCATGTGCCGCATATCCAGGCAGGAGGACCCGCCCATGACCACCCGCAGGATCGGCGAGACCACCGTCACCCGCGTGTACGAAAGCGCCGGCCCCGGCTTCCCCGCCCAGCATCTGCTGCCGGACTGGGACCCCGCGATCCTGGCCGAACACGCCGGCTGGCTCTCGCCCAATTACTTCGAGGCGGCGACCGGCAAGTTCATCTCCTCCATCCATTCCTGGGTGATCCGCACCAAGCACCACACCATCCTGGTGGACACGTGCTGCGGCAACGGCAAGGACCGGCCGGGCTTCGAGCGCTTCCACATGCTCAACACCCCCTACCTCACCCGCCTCGCCGAGGCCGGCGTGCAGCCGGAGGAGGTGGACTACGTGCTCTGCACCCACCTGCACGTGGATCATGTCGGCTGGAACACCAAGCTGCTCGACGGCCGTTGGGTGCCCACCTTCCCGAACGCCAAATACGTGTTCAGCAAGGTGGAGCGCGACCACTGGGACCCCGCGCTGAACAAGGACCTCGCCCCCGCCCAGGGCGCCATCTTCCAGGATTCCGTGCTGCCGGTGATCGAATCCGGCCAGGCCATGGTGGTGGAAATGACCGACCAGCTCGGCGACGGCCTGCTGATCGAGCCCGCCCCCGGCCACGCGCCGGGCCACGTGATCCTGCGGCTGCTCTCCGGTGGCGACCAGGCGGTGTTCCTGGGCGATGTGATGCACCACCCGATCCAGGTCTATCGGCCTGAATGGAGCAGCCGCTTCTGCACCGATGTGCACCAGGCCGAGCAATCGCGCCGCCGGGTGCTGGAGCTGTGCTGCGAGACCAATGCCCGCGTCTTCCCCGCCCATTTCGGTGCCCCGCACGTGGGCTGGGTGCGCCGCGCCGGCGCGGGCTTCCGCTTTGAATTCGATCACGGAGAACGTGCCTGATGTCACGCATCGTCGACCTGCCGCACAGCATCGCGCTGGAAGGCGTCAGCAATCTGCGCGACCTCGGCGGCTGGTCGACACGCGATGGCGGCACGGTGAAGCGCGGCCAGGTGTTCCGTTCCGCCGCGCTGCACGCACTGACGGCGAAGGACATCGCCGCCCTGCGCACCCTTGGCGTGCACCACATCGTCGATTTCCGCGGCGACGGGGAGCGCGAGCGCTGGCCCACCAGGCTCACCGACGGCGTGACGATCCATGCGCTGACCATCCAGCCCACCATCGGCGCCTCGCTGCGCGACCTGGTGGAGGACCCGAATTCCACCGCCGAAGACGTGGTGCGCGTGATGCGCGCGGCCTATGGCAGCTACGTGACGGATTGGGCGCACCGCTACCGCGCCATGTTCGACCTGCTGCTGCATGAAACGCCGGCGCCGCTGCTGTTCCACTGCACCGCCGGCAAGGACCGCACCGGGGTGGCCGCCATGCTGCTGCTCTCGGCGCTGGGCGTGGAGGAGGAGGTGATCCACCACGACTACCTCGCCACCAACCGCCTCTGGCGCCGCGATGCGGAGGTCTCGGCCGGCCTGCCGCCGGTGGTGGCCGACACACTGCTCTCGGTGCAGCCCGCCTTCCTGGAAGCGGCCTACGAGGCGATCCACGCCGGCTGGGGCAGCATCGACGCCTACCTGCACCAGCAGCTGGGCCTGGACGACGCGCGCATGGCCATCCTCCGCGCCCGGCTGGTGGAGTAGCCTCAGCCCCGCCCGGGCGCCGGCCAGCCCAGGATCCCCTCCGGCCCCGGCCGGTTGCGCAGCCACCAGGACCAGTCCTGCGGCAGCAGCGCCACCGGGTCTGGCTGGCCCAGTTCGCGCGCGGCGTAGAACGGCCAGTGCGGGTTGGCCAGCGCCGGGCGACCCAGCAGCACCAGGTCGATCTTCTCGTCGCGGATCGCCGCATCGGCCGCGGCGGGAATGCCGAGATTCCAGCTGACCCCCACGGGAATCCCCACCTCCCGCCGGACCCGCGCCGCACGCTCCACCATGAAGCCCACCTCGTTGAACGGCACGTTGCGCACGTCGTCGGTGTTCATGCCGAGGCTGAGATCGGCGAAGTCGAGCCCGTGGCCCTTCAACTCGCCCACCGCCCACACCGCGTCGTCGAACTGCACGCCGTCGGGGTGGAAATCGTCGCTGCCCAGCCGCATCGTGAGCGGCAGGCGTTCCGGCCACACCGCGCGCACCGCGTCCATCGCCTCGCGGTGGTAGCGCAGGCGGTTCTCCAGGCTGCCGCCGTACTCGTCCGTGCGCTGGTTGGCCAGCGGGGAGAAGAAGCTGGCGCCGAGGTAGCCATGGGCGAAGTGCATCTCCAGCCACTCGAACCCCGCCGCCAGCGCGCGCCGCGCGGCATCGGCATAGGCGCGGTGGATCTCGTGGATCTCCGCCACGCTCAGCTCCTGCACCGGATAGGTGTAGCGCCCGCCGAAGGTGATGGGCGAAGGCGCGCGCACCTGCCAGCCATCGGGATGGTCCGGGGCGATCTGGGTCTTGCCGTCCCACGGCTTCTTCTCGCTGCCCTTGCGCCCGGTATGGCCGAGCTGGATGGCAGGCACCGCGCCCATGTCCTTGATGATGGCGGCCACGCGCGCCAGGCCCTCGATCTGGCTGTCGTCCCAGATGCCGGCGCAGCTGGTGCCGGTGCGACCATCCGGCGTGATGGCGATCTGCTCCGGGAACACCAGCCCGAACCCGCCGGCGGCGCGCGAGCCCATCAGCATCACGTGGAAATCGCCCATCTTCCCGTCCACCGAGCGATACATCGTCATCGGCGACATGGCGATGCGGTTGCGCAGGGTCACGCCTTTGAGGGTGTAGGGGCTGAACAGATCGGGCATCTCAGGTCCTGCGATGGCAAAGGCGGGCCGCATAGACCGGCCGGGGCGGATTGGAAAGTCGCCCCTACCGCACCCGCACCGTGGCGCGGGCCACGCTGCCCTCGGCATCCAGCACTGTCAGCCGGTAGAAGCCCGGGCCCTGCGGCAGCCACGCCGCCTCGCGCCTTGCGGGGTCGGCTGGCAGACGGTCGCCATCCACCAGGAAGGTCAGCGGCCGGCGCCCGCCCATCACCCGCAGCACCACCGGCCCCTCCCCGCCCAGCACCGCGCCGGGCGGCGGGAACAGCAGGCGCAGCGCCTCCTCCTGCCCTGTGCGCTCGCGAGCCGGCGTGGCCCCCACCGCCCGCTCGCTGCGCCGCTCCGGGCGGGGCGCCGGCGGCAGCAGGCCCATCACGCGCGAGAGCAGCGGCAGCGCGAGGTTGCGCCCCGTCGCCCCCGGCAGCGGCGTGCCATCGGGCCGGCCGACCCACACGCCGGCCACATGCGCGGCGTCGAACCCCATCGCCCAGGCATCCCGCCCGCCCCAGCTGGTGCCGGTCTTCCACGCCACCCCGGCCGGACCACCCTCGGGGAAAGGCTGGGTCAGCACCTCGGCGATCACCTGCGCGCCGCGCGGCTGCAGGAAGGCCCGCGCCTCGTTCGGCCCCGGCCGCAGCCGCAGCGGCACGCCCGTGCCATCCGTGCCCAGCGCGGCATACAGCCCGGCCAGATCCCGCAGCGTGATCCCCGCGCCCCCCAGCGCCAGCGGCAAGGAAGGGTCCGCCCCCGGCGGCAGATGCAACGCCGCTCCCGCCCCCTTCACCGCCGCGGCGAACCGCAGCGGCCCCACCCGATCCAGCAGCGCCACTGCCGGCAGGTTCAAGGAGCGCCGCAGCGCATCCGCCGCCGTCACCCCGCCCTGGAAACTCCGGTCGAAATCCTCCGGCGCATAGGCCCCGAAGCGGCGCGGCAGATCCTCCACCCGCGTCGCCGGTCCCGCGATCCCGTCCTGGAACGCCATCGCATAGATGAACGGCTTCATCGCCGAACCCGGCGAGCGCACCGCCCGGCTGAGATCCATCGCCGTCGCCCGCCCCGGCTGCGCCCCCGCCCCGCCGGAGACCACCGCCCGCAGCTCCCGCGCCCCCATCTCCGCCACCACGATGGCCAAGGACGCCCGTTCCGGCAGACCGCGCAGCCGTTCTTCCGCCAGCCGCTCCAGCGCGCGCTGCAAGGAAAGATCGAGCACCGTCTCCACCCGCTCGCCCTTTAGCCCCGCCACCGCCTGCCTGGCATGGCGCGGCAGCGCCACCCGCCGCTCCGGCACCGCCCCGCCATCCCAACCCAGGATCCGATCACGCAACGCCCGTGCCCGCGCCGCATGCCGGTCCGGCCGCAACGCCTCCGGCCGGCGCGGGATCGCCACCAGCAGCGCCGCCTGCGTCATATCCAGATGCTGCGGCCCCACCCCGAACCAAGCCAGGCTCCCCGCCCGCACCCCCTCCAGGTTCCCGCCATAGGGCGCCAGCGTCAGCCAGATGCCCAGAATCTCCTGCTTGGTGTAGCGCCACTCCAGCTGCACCGCCCGCGCCACCTCGATCAGCTTGCTGCGCACCGTGCGCGGCCGCGGCTCCAGCAACCGCGCCGCCTGCATCGTCAGCGTCGATCCGCCCGAGACGATCCGCCCCGCCCGGAGGTCCTGCCAAACCGCCCGCGCCAACGCCACGGGATCAACGCCCGGGTGCCACCAGAAGCGCCGGTCCTCCACCCGCACCAAGGTTTCGATCAACGCGGGCGAGACGTCCTCCGCGCGCACGCGGAAGCGCCACACGCCGCCTTCCGCCGGCAGCAGTGCCAGCGTGCGGCCGTCACGGGCCAGCACCTCGGTGCCTACGGCGTGCAAGCGGCCGAGCGCGGGGGGGAAGGCTCGGTCCAAAACCCACAGCGCCGCGAGCACGACAAGGCAGCAAGCAAGAATCTTCTTTTTCTGAAGAAAAAGAAGCAAAAAGACTTTTCTCACTTTGCGCCCGGGCTAGCCGCCACGCAGGGAATAAAAGTTTTTTGGTTCTTTTTTTTAAAAAAGAACATTCTTCCTTACTCTGTCGGCAACACTCGTATCTTCGCCACCGCCTGCCGCGCGAAGATCGCGGGCCGGTACATGTCGAACATCTCCGCCCCCGGCAGTTCGAAGAAGCCCGGCGTCACCGCCCGCACCCGGGCCGCCACGCGGAAGCCCTGCTTCTGCTCGGTCAGCTCCAGCGCCGCGGCGAAGCGGTCATCCGCCGCAGGCTGCGCCTCGGTGGGTGTGAGCTCGCCCAGCCAGGGCATGCCCGCCACCACGCCAGCCGGAAGCCGGGCGGTGATCTCCCACCCCGCCGGCAGCCCCTGCATCGCCAGCGCCCGGTGGCCCTCGCGCGTCTGCGCCTCGCCTTCCAGCAGCACCACGAACTCGGTGTTCTGCTTGAGCTGGTCGAGATTCAGGGCCGTGCCGTCCAGCGCCAGGAAGCGGCGCGAGATGCGCATGCCGTTGCGCGCCGCCGGCAGCGCCTCGGCAGGCACACCGGTGACAGAGACGCTCTGCCACAACGCCCGGTCCGTGAGGTTACGCGCCGAAACCGGGCCGGAGAGCTTCGCGGCGACCACGGGGCCGGACAGTTCGCGCCCTTCCACGGAAACCCGCACCGGCCGCCCATCGCGCCCCAGCGCCGCCGCGGCGGCGGCCATCCAGGCCTGCTCCTGCGTGGAGAGCGCACCCGGCAGCAGGTCGCTGCCCGGCAGGCCGGCCACCAGGCGTTGCAGCCGCTCCGGCAGCAGGCCGCTTTCCTTCAGCAGCACCGCCATCGCCGCGATGTCGCGCAGGCCGGTGCCATAGTCCGCCCCCCACCAGCGCCGTGCCGGCGTATCCAGCGCGGCGCGGAACATCGCCTCCGCGCGCGGCCGGTCATGCGCCAGGGCGAGGGCGGCGGCTACCTGCGCCTTGGCCAGCGGCGTGGGCAGCGTGTCGGGGCTTTCAGCCATCACCCGCGCCGCGCCAGGTCGTCCCTGCCCGGCAAGCGCCAGCACGTACAGGCGATAGGCCTGCGCGGCCAGGCTCTCCGGCCGGCTGCCGGGATACTCGCTCTGCTCGCTGAGGTTCTTCAGCGCCTCGTCCAGCGCCGCCTCCGGCACCGTGGCCCCGGCGGTGCGGGCCCGCAGCAGGAACTCCACCGCATAGGCGGAAAGCCATGCCTCGTTCTCCCCGCCCGCGCTCCACAGCCCGAACCCGCCATCGTAGCGCTGGCGATCGAGTACGGAGGCTACCGCCGACCCAAGCCGCGCGGCGCGCTGCTCGCCGGCCACCGGGCCTTCCGGCAGCATGGCCAGCGGCAGGCCGCGGCTGACGGTCTGCTCCAGGCAGGCCATCGGGAAGGCATCCAGCGCCCGCACCAGCGCCGTCACGTCGTAGCGCACCGGCGCGCCGAAGCTGGCCTCGGCACTCCAGGTGCCGGGCAGGAAGCGACCGGTCGGCGGCTCCAGCCGCAGTTCGGCCCCCGGCGCCAGCTCGCTGCCGGCCACCACGCTGACGGGCCCGCGCGCCGGGCGGATGGTGATGGCGGTGTCGCGCTGCAGGCTGAACCCGCCGGCCGCCGAGATGGTCAGCTTCACCACCCCGCGCCCGGC
>JBIKOJ010000286.1:0-5145 GCA_044358135.1 Acetobacteraceae bacterium
CAGCCTTGCCTTCTCCAACAGGGCGAGGGTCAACACGCTACGGCGGGGGGGAAGAACCGGATTGCTTCGCGTCGTTCGCAGTGACCGGGGAGTGATGTGCCGGTGGTTGCGGGGGTTGGGCTTTGGCCACGACGGATCGCCGCGGGACGCGGGGTTTTTGCGACGGATTCAGGGTGATTTTGGGCGTGTGGCCGCGTGGGGGGGCGCGCGGGCGGTCTGGGTGGGACGGAGTACGGGCGCGCGGTGGCCGGACAGGGACATGCCCTCGGCGCGGTCGCAGCGCATGAGCCAGCCGAGCCGGGCGCGCAGGCGAAACATGCGGCGCAGGACGTACGGGTCCCAGTCCTGGTCTTCCGTCGGGTCGGTGGTGATGGAGAGAAGCCAGTCCTTGTGCGGGCGGCGCACGGAGCGGCGCGCGGATGCCGCGGCCGAAAGGGCGGCGAGCAGGGCCAGCAGCAGGAGCTTGAGGGCGGCCGGAATCCGGGCGTGCAGAATCGCCCGCGCCCAATGGCGCGGTGCGTCGGCTTCGCTCGGTGCGGCGGCTTGATGTGGCATCACCAGGAATTCCAGCACATGCCAAGCCGGTGAGCCAGAAAATTTTCTTTGTTCGTGTGAAATTTTGTGTTTGACAGGAAAATGAGGGTTCGCTGTTTTGCGCTGGGCCCGGGAGGCAAGGGAAGATTCAACACGGAGGACACGGAGAAGAACAGGGGGACGCGGAGGATGGTGTATCTCCGTGACCTCCGTGGTTCTCTGCGCCCTCTGTGTTGGATTCTTATCTGCGGGGCCGCTGGGTTGCCACGAACGGAATGCTGGCTTGTTGATTGAATTGATTAGTGCCATATCGTATAATAAATGATAGATGGTATGGCGGAGAGGAAGGGCTGGATTGCTTCGCTTCGCTCGCAATGACGGTGGAGTGATAGTTTGGTGCTTGGGGAAGTGAGTATTGAAGGCTTATCCCCATTTGATGCGGGAGACCGGACCTTTCCGCATCGAACGAATGAAGTTTTTTTGCTTCTTTTTGTTCACAAAAAGAAGAGTCCTTGCTTCATACTCACCCCGCCCGCAGCCGCAGCGGGAGGCGTCGCAGCCCGCGCAGCGTGTTGTTGTAGCGGCGTTCGGGCGGGCCGGCGGGGTCCAGCCGGGCGACGCGGTGGGCCAGGGCGGCGAGCATGGCTTCGCCTTCCAGCCGCGCCAGGATCTGGCCCACGCACATATGGATGCCGGCGCCGAACCCCACATGGCCGGCGGCGCTGCGGGTGATGTCGAACCGGTCCGGCTCCGGGAACTTGCGCGGATCGCGGTTGGCCGCGGCGAGGAACATCAGCACCTTGGTGCCGTCCGGGATCGCCACGCCACCCACCTCCACGTCGCAGCCGGTGGTGCGGAAGAAGGTCTGCACCGGGGATTCGAAGCGGATCGCCTCTTCGAACGCCCCGCGCGCCAGGCCGGGATCGGCATGCAGCTTTGCCCACTGGTCCGGATGCGCGGCCAGGCAGGACAGTGCGGCGCCGAGCCCGTTCACCGTGGTGTCCACCCCGGCGGAGAGCAGCGCGCGGACCAGCAGCGGCGCTTCCTCGTGCGTGATGTCCCCGGCATCGGCGGCTTCGTGGATCATCGCGCCGATCCCGTCCGGCCGCAGCCGGTCGCGCTGGGATTGCCTTGTGGCCCAGGCGGCCAGGGCGGGCAGCTCGGCCAGGGAGGCGGCCAGCAGCGCATTGTCCGGCCCCATGGAATTGAAGACGAAGTTGCCGAAGGGCAGCAGGCTCTCCCGCCCCTCCGGCTCCATCCCCAGCGCATCGGGGAATACGCCCAGCGGATAGGCCTCGGCGATGTCGGCGATCCCGTCGATCTCGCCGCGGGCCAGAAGCGTTTCCACCAGCGCCGCCGCGGCCGCCTCGAAGCGCGGCCGCAGCGCGCGCACGACGGCGGGGGACAGCGCCCGGTTCAGCACCGCGCGGCGCTGGCCATGCAGCGGCGGGTCGATTTCCAGGATCATGCCGGGCCCGCGCAGCGGCGGATGGGCCAGGTAGTCGCGCAGCCCCACCCCGCGGCCGGAGGGAAAGCGCTGCCAGTCCATCAGCACGGCCTGCACCTCCGCGTGGCGCCCGATCCCCACCACCGGGCGCCCGCCGGTGAGGTTGTGCGCCTCCAGCACCGGCAGCCGCACCACGGGCGCGGTTTCGCGCACCAGGGCGTGGCCGGGATAGGGATCGTCGAAGAAGGCATGGCTGAACGGGTCGATCCCGACCTCAGGCACGCCTGCCAGTTCCGCCATGCTCCAGCCCTCCCGCCCCGGTATTCAAGCCGGCACAGGGGCGGGATGGAAGCGGTTGTTTTGCTCAGGAAAGAGGGTCTTGCGGTTTCGCCTTTGCCTTGAATCGTCCGAGGAAGATCAAGGTGGCGGCCGTGAACAGGCCGATGACGAGGGCGACGTCGTATTTGGCCAGCCCCACGGAGATACCGATGGCGCCGGTGGCCCAGAGGCTGGCGGCGGTGGCGGTGCCGTGGACCTCGCCGCCGCCCTTGAGGATGGCGCCGCCGCCGATGAAGCCGATGCCGGTGATGACACCTTCGATGATGCGGGCGGCCCCTTCGGGATGGGTGGCGAGCAGTTCCTCCGTGGCCTGCACGAAGCCGCAGGCGGCAATGGCAACCAGGGGGAAGGTGCGCAGGCCGGCGCTGCGTTCCTCGTGCTCGCGATTCCAGCCGATCAGCAGGGCAATGAGGTAGGCGATGGTGAGGTCGCGGATGTGCGGCAGGAGCGGGAGGTGGGTGACGCGTGGGATGAGGTCGGAGAGGTCCATCCCGCGGTAACGCAACGATCAGGTTCGCGTTCCGTGCCGCAGGTGCAGCGCGTCTGCGGTGGCGTGGCCGTCGGCGGTGTTGTCGAAGATGACCCAGGTGGGGGTGGCGGGGGCGAGGTGCCGCGCGAGGGTGGCGAGGCGGGTGGGGCCGTAGGGGCTGTAGTACATCCGGGGCGAGCCGTGCAGGCGCCAGTAGGCGAGGCCGGGCCAGGCGGCGGGTTCGGCGGCTTCGGGGACGACCGCCGGGTCGGCAGCGGCGCGGGCGATGCGGTGGGTGAGGAGGAGGGCGGTGGCTTCGGGCGTGAACCAGCTGGGGTGGCGGGGTTCGCAGACGATGTCGCCTTCGTGGCGGGCGCGGAGGGCGGCGAAGAACGGGGTGGGGTGGAAGCGGAGCGAGGGCGGGAGTTGGACGAGGAGGGGGCCGAGCCGGTCGCCCAGCGCGGTGGCTTCGGCGAGGAAGCGGTCCAGCAGCGGTTCGGTGTCGACCAGGCGGGCTTCGTGGGTGATGGTGCGGGGGAGCTTGACGGCGAAGCGGAAGCCGGGCGGGACGGTGGCGGCCCAGCGGGCGTAGGTGGCGGGGCGGTGGGGGCGGTAGAACGAGGTGTTGATCTCCACGCAGGGCAGGACGGCGGCGTAGCGGGCGAGGTGGCTGCCTTCCGGGGGGAAGGCTGCGGCCTGCGCCTTGGGGATGGACCAGCCTGCGGTGCCGATGTGGAGCATGCGGGGGGAACCGTGGCGGCCGCTTCCCGTTGCCGGCGACAGACAACAAGGGTGCGGATCATGTTCAATGCGACCAGCCTGCTGGGCGGCATGCTGCAGCAGATCGCCACGCCGTCGGCGCGCCAGCGGATGGGGGCGGCGCTGGGGCGGATGACGCAGGGCGGGGTGGGCGGGCCGCTGGGCGGGCTGCTGTCCCAGTTCAATGGCGGGGCCGGCGGGGGTGTGCTGGGCAATGTTCTGGGGGCGCTGCGGGGGAGTGGGCGGGACCCGCAGGCGGACCGGGACTATGTGATGGGGCTGGCGCGCCAGGCGGTGACGTCGCCGCGGCAGGAGGTGGCGACCAACAATCCGCTGGCCGTGGGCGGGCTGGGCGCGCTGGTGGGAACGCTGCTGGGCGGCGGGCGCGGGGCGGTGGGCGGCGGGTTGCTGGCGGTGTTGGGGAGCCTGGCGTATGCGGCGCTGAAGGACAGCCCGCAGCAGGCGTCGGCGGCGCCGGAGGCTCCGGGGGCCTCCGGCGGGTATGGGCGGCCCGAGGCGGCGGTGCCGCAGTCCGCTGAGGAGGTGGAGCGGCTGTCGCGGCTGGTGCTGCGGGCCATGATCCAGGCGGCGAAGGCGGACGGGAAGATCGAACCCGGGGAGATCGAGCGGATCATGGGCCGGATGGAGGAGGGCGACCCGCAGGAGGGGCGGGAGGCGCGCGACTTCGTGCTGGCGGAGATGCGCGGGCCGGCGGATGCGGCGGCGCTGGCGCGGGAGGTGCGCTCGCCGGTGGAGGCGGCCGAAGTGTATGCGGCAGCGCTGATGGCGATCGAGGTGGATTCGGACGCGGAGCGTGACTTCCTCGCCCACCTGGCGCGGGAGATGGGGCTGCAGCCGGAGACGGTGGCGGCCTTGCACCGGGCGGTGGAGGTGCCGGTTTAGGGAAGGGTCTTCTTTTTTCTGAAGAAAAAAGAAGCAAAAAAGACTTCATTTGTTTGAGGCGGCACCGCCGGGGCTCATCGGGCGAGGCGGTGCCGCTTCAAGGTCGAGAAAGTTTTTTGGTTCTTTTTTTCAAAAAAGAACCGCTTGCTTGCTTAGTGTCCCCGAAGAATCTGGCTAAGGAACAGCTTCAGCCGGTCGGTCTGGGGCGATTCGAACATCTCATGCGGGGTGCCGCTTTCCACCACTTCGCCGCGGTCCATGAACACCACGCGGTCGGCGACCTGGCGGGCGAAGCCCATTTCGTGGGTGACGCAGACCATGGTCATGCCGGATTCCGCCAGCTCGATCATGGTATCCAGCACTTCCTTGATCATTTCCGGGTCGAGCGCGCTGGTTGGCTCGTCGAACAGCATGATCTTGGGGCGCATGCACAGGGCGCGGGCGATGGCGACGCGCTGCTGCTGGCCGCCGGAGAGCTGGCCGGGGTATTTCTTGGCCTGCTCCGGGATCTTCACGCGGGTGAGGAATTCCATCGCCAGCGCCTCGGCCTCCGCCTTGGGCATCTTGCGGACCCAGATGGGGGCGAGGGTGCAGTTCTCGAGGATGGTGAGGTGGGGGAAGAGGTTGAAGCTCTGGAACACCATGCCGACTTCGCTGCGGATGGTATCGAGTGCGCGGGTGTCGTCTGTCAGTT
>JBIKOJ010000177.1:0-11156 GCA_044358135.1 Acetobacteraceae bacterium
TGGTGGGTTTCGAGGCGGTTGATGCAGCGGATGAGGGTGGACTTGCCGGAGCCGGAGGGGCCGCAGACGACGACCTTTTCCCCGGTGGCGACTTCCAGCGACACGTCGCGCAGGACGTGGAGCTGGCCGAACCACTTGTTCACCTTGTCCAGCTGGATGGCGGGCTGTGTTCCGTTGCTCATGTTGTCGTTTCCTTCAGCGCCGCACGGACTTTGAGAATTCCCGCTCCAGGCTCTGGCTGTAGCGCGCCATCGAGAAGCAGAAGCAGAAGTAGATGAGGCCCAGCATGATGTAGACCTCGGTGGAGAAGGCCTGCCAGATCGGGTCGGCGACGGCGACCTTGCCGGAGGTGAGCAGGTCGAAGATGCCGATGATGAGCACCAGCGAGGTGTCCTTGAAGAAGCCGATGAAGGTGTTGACCAGCGGCGGGATCACCAGGCGCAGGGCCTGCGGCAGGATGATGAGGCCCATCTTCTTCCAGTAGGACAGGCCGAGCGCGTCGGCGGCTTCGTACTGTCCCTTGGGCAGGGCCTGCAGGCCGCCGCGGATGACCTCGGCCAGATAGACGGCGGCGAACAGGATGATGGCGATCTGGGCGCGCAGCAGCTTGTCCGGGTTCAGGCCGACGGGCATGAACAGGGGGAACATCACGCTGGCCATGAACAGGAGCGAGATCAGCGGCACGCCGCGGATCACCTCGATGTAGATGACGCAGAGCAGCTTGACCGCGGGCAGGTTGGTGGCGCGGCGGCCGAGGGCGACCAGCACGGCGATGGGGAAGGCGCAGGCGAGGCCGAAGGTGGAGAGGATGAGGGTGATGGGCAGGCCGCCCCACTCGTCCTGGGCGACGTAGCGCATGCCGAACACGCCGCCCCACATCAGGGTGAAGATGGCGGTGAGCACGGCCACCCAGATCAGCGCCAGCACCGGGCGCCAGAAGCGGCGCATGGCGGAGACGATGAACAGGCCGAGGAACAGCACCAGCACGATGGCTGCGCGCCACTGCTCGTCGTAGGGATAGCGGCCGAAGAGGATGAAGCGGTACTTGTCCCAGATGACGGCCCAGCAGGCGCCCTCGCCCTTGGCCTGGCGGCAGGCATCGGGGTTCAGCCTGCCGGTGGCCGGGTCCATCGGCACGGTCCAGACCGATTTCAGGAAGGCCCAGTCGATGAGGCCGACGGCGAACTTGATCAGGAAATAGGCCAGCGCGAGGGTGACGAGGCTGGACCAGACGGAGCTGAACAGGTTCGCCCGCATCCAGGCGATAGGGCCGGCCACCAGCAGCGGCGGCTGGGTACGCTCGGGGACCGGGGTGTGGGTGGTGGTGGTTGTGCTCATCTGCTCAGCGCTCCACCAGCGCGATGCGCGTGTTGTACCAGTTCATGAACAGCGAGATCGACAGGCTGATGCCGAGATAGACGGACATGATGATGGCGATGCCCTCGATGGCCTGGCCAGTTTGGTTCAGCGTGGTGTTCACGATGGAGACCAGGTCGGGGTAGCCGATGGCGACCGCGAGGGAGGAATTCTTGGCCACGCCCAGGTAGGTGCTGGTCATGGGCGGGATGATGACGCGCAGCGCCTGCGGCAGGACGATCTTGCGCAGCATGGTGCCGCGCTTGAGGCCGAGGGCGCCGCCGGCTTCCCACTGGCCGGAGGGGACGGCGAGGATGCCGCTGCGCACGATCTCGGCGGCGAAGGCGGAGTGGTAGAGCACGAGGCCGATCATCAGGGCGGTGAATTCGGGCGAGATGGTGCCGCCGCCCTCGAAGCGGAAGCGGCCCTTGATCGGCATTTCCAGGGTGAACGGCGCGCCCATGACGGCCCAGATGGCGAGCGGCGCCACCACCAGGGCGGCGAGGGCGACCGGCCAGGTTTTGGGGCGCAGGCCGGTGGCGTATTGCACGGCGGTGGCGCGGCGGCCGGCGATCCAGGTGGCGACGCAGCCGGCGAGCAGGGCCAGCGCGAAACCGGTATGGGCCGGCTCCCACACCAGCAGCGGCACCTTGAGGCCGCTGTTGGACATGAACACGCCGGGCATGACCGAGATCGCCTCCCGGATCGGCGGGAAGGTGAGCATGACGGCGTACCAGAACAGCAGGTGCAGCAGCAGCGGCACGTCGCGCATGCCTTCGACATAGGCACGGCACAGGCGCGAGAGCAGCCAGTTGTTCGACAGCGAGGCGATGCCGACGACGGTGCCGAGCACGGTGATCAGTGCCACGCCGACGATGGTGACCATGCCGGTGTTGAGGATGCCGACCAGGACGGCGCGGCCGTAGGTGTGCACCGAGGGGTCGTAGGGGATGAGGTACTCGCCGATCGGGATGCCGGCGGTGCGGCCGAGGAAATCGAACCCGGTGGCGATGCGGCGCTGTTCCAGGTTGGTGGCGGTGTTGGAGGCGAGGTACCACACGCCGGCGACCAGCAGGCCGACGATCACCACCTGCCAGACGATGGCGCGGAAGCGGGGATCGGACCAGCTGAGCGACAGCCCCTTGGGCGGGGCCCTTCGCGCACCCGCCAGGCGGGGGTCGGTGGTGGTGGACATCGTCCGCGTTCACCTTGTGTTGGCGGCGCCGCCGGATGGGCGGGCCAAGAGCGTTGTCAAGCCAAGTGGAAGCAAGTTTTGCGCCAGGATGCAATGTGTCTGGCGCAGGCTTGCGCTGGGCGAGAGGCCTGTGCACGAAAAAGCCGCCCTGGCGAACCAGGGCGGCCATTCGTCACGCCCGAAAGGGGATCAGCGCATCGGCGGCGCGTAGTGCAGGCCGCCGGCGTTCCAGAGGTTGTTGATGCCGCGCGGCACGCCATAGGGGGTGACGTTGCGGTTCCACATCTCGCCGAAATTGCCGACCGTCTTGATGGCGTTGTAGGCCCACTTGTTGTCGACGCCGAGGGCCTTGCCCATGTCGCCTTCCAGGCCGAGGAGGCGGCGCACCTCGGGGATGGTGGCGGACTTGGCGATGTCGTCGATGTTCGCCTGGGTGATGCCGTATTCCTCGGCGATCAGCTGGGCGAAGTAGGTCCAGCGCACGACGTCGAAGAACTTGTCGTCGCCCTTGCGGACCATGGCGCCGAGCGGCTCCTTGGAGATGATGTCCGGCAGGAGGACGTGGTCCTTCGCCTTGTCGCCCTGCTGGAAGCGGAAGCCGGCGAGGCCCGAGGCGTCGGTGGAGTAGGCGTCGCAGCGGCCGGCCAGGTAGGCGTTCTGGATCTCGTTCACGTCGGCGATGATGATCGGCGTGAACTTCATCTTGCTCATGCGGAAGAAGTCGGCGACGGCCAGCTCGGTGGAGGTGCCGGGGGCGACGCAGACGCTGACGCCGTCCATTTCCTTGGCGGACTTCACGCCGAGGGAGGCCTTCACCAGGAAGCCGGTGCCGTCATAGAAGTTCACGCTGGCGAACAGGGCGCCGAGATTGCCCTCGCGGCCCAGGGTCCAGGTGGTGGAGCGGTACAGCAGGTCCACTTCGCCCGACTGCAGCGCGGTGAAGCGGTTCTGCGCCGTGGTGGGGATGAACTTGACCTTGCGGGCATCGCCGAGGATGGCGGCGGCCACGGCGCGGCAGCTGTCGGCGTCGATGCCGCGCATCACGCCCTGGCTGTCGGGCAGCGAGAACATCGGCGAGTTGCCGGCGGTGCCGCAGTTGACTTCGCCGCGCTTGATGATCGCGTCGATCGTGGCCGAGCCGCTTTGGGCGTGTGCGCCCATGGTGGCAACGGAGAGGAAGGCGCCGGCAAACAGCGCGCCGACGGTCATACGCATCATTGTGAAGCTCCCTTTGTCTCTGGCGGTTACACCACCGTGGGGCTTCTAATGGCGACGCTTGCGCCAAAGATCAATGCCTGCCCTGCCGGAAACGCATCTCTGGCGCCATCGAATTGGTATCGTGATTGTTTCGTGCGCGCGTATGCGGGCGCGGCAGCCCGCAGGGTTGCGCGAAGCTATTTCACCGCGCCCTGGGTCATGCCCTCGATGAACTGGCGCGACAGCACGATGTAGACGGCGATGATCGGCAGGGCGGCCAGGGAGAGGCCGGAGAACAGCACGCCCCAATCGGTGTTGTACTCGCCCATGAACACGGTGAGGCCCTGCGGCAGGGTTTTCAGCCGCTCGCTGGTGATGAAGACGAGTGGGAAGAAGAAGTCGTTCCAGATCGGCACGGCGTTCTGGATCGCGGCGATCACCAGGGCGGGGCGGGCGAGCGGCAGCATGATCAGCAGCATGATGCGCAGTTCGCTGGCGCCCTCCATGCGCGCGGCCTCCTCCAGCTCCGTGGGCAGGGTGCGCAGGAAGCCGGTGAGGATGAAGATGGCGCTGGGCAGGCCCATGGCGACATAGATCAGCACCAGGCCGGGGCGGGTGTTGATGAGGCCGAGGGCATCAAGCTGGATGAAGAGCGGGATCACCGCGAGCTTCAGCGGCACCATCAGGCCGGAGAGGAAGAACAGGAAGACGAGGCCCGAGAGGCGGAACGGGTAGCGGGCGATGGCGTAGGCCGCCATCGTGCCCACCACGAGGATGGCGAGCACGGCGCTGGCCGTCACGATGACCGAGTTGCCGAGATAGAGCACGAAGTTGGTCTCGCCCCAGACACGGGCGGCGTTGGCGAGCGAGAAGCTCTCCGGCAGGGCGAAGGGCGAGTTGAACAGCTCGGCGTTGGTCTTGAAGGCGGAGAGGACCATCACGAACAGCGGATAGACCATCACCACGCCGTTCAGCACCAGCAACGCCTGGATGGCGCCGTTCTTGAAGCCCTCGCCTTTCGGCGCCACGCCGTCGGGCCGGGCCATGGGTCAGCCGGGCTCGTACCAGGAGGGGCGGCGCTTGTCGCGGAAGGCGGCGGTGCCTTCGCGGCCTTCGGGGGAGGAGCGCTGGGTCCAGCCCTCATGCGACAGCAGGGCGACCTGGCGGGTGTCGAGCTTGAGGTTGTTGGCACCCAGGAAGCTGTCCTTGGTGGCGGCGATGGCGCCGGGGGCGCCGAGGAAGATGGCGTCCAGCACCTGTTCCAGCCGGGCTTCCATGTCCCCCGGCACCACCTCGTGCACCAGGCCGATGCGGGCGGCTTCCTCGGCGCCGAAGCGTTCGCCGGTGAGGGCGTAGCGGCGCGTCTGGCGCAGGCCGATGGCGTTGACCATGTGGGTGCTGATCGGCGTGGGGGCGACGCCGACGCGGATCTCGGTGATGCCGAACAGGGCATCCGGCGCGGCGAGCGCGACATCGACGCAGCAGACGATGCCGACGCCGCCGCCGAAGCAGGCGCCCTTGACCATGGCGATGGTGGGGCGCGGGAACTCGTTCAGCTTGCGCATCGCCTCCGTGGTGGCGTGGGAGGCGGCGTAGGCCTGCTCGGGCGGGTAGGCGGCGGCCTGGTTGAGCCAATGTACGTCCGCGCCGGCCTGGAAGTGCTTGCCGGCACCGCGCAGCACCAGGGCGCGGATGGCGGGGTTGGCGGCGAGGCTGTCCAGCCCGCCGAGCAGGGCGGCGAGCATCTCCTCGTCATAGGCGTTGCCGCGTTCCGGGCGGTTGAGGGTGACGGTGGCGACGCCGCGGGCATCGATGGCGAGCAGGACGGGATCGGCCATGGGGTCAGCCCACCACGCTGGCAGGATCGGTGTTGGAGCCGCAGACCAGCACGCCGATGCGCGAACCGGGCGGCGGGGTGAAGGCGCCGGAGAGGATGCCGGCGAGCGCGGTGGCGCCGCCGGGCTCGGCGACCAGGCGGAACCGGTCCCACAGCAGGCGCTGGGCGGCGCGGATGGCGTCGTCTTCCACCAGTACCGCCTGGGTGACGTGGGACTGGGCGATGGGGAACATCAGGCTGCCGACCTGGCGGGCGCCGAGCGCATCGGCCGCCACGCCGCCGACCGGGGAGGAGACGGGGGCGCCGGCGGCGAGCGCGTTGTGCAGGCCGGGGCAGCCGAAGGGTTCCACGCTGACGACCTGCACGCGGTTCTCCGCCCAGGCGGCCATGCCGCCGATCAGGCCGCCGCCGCCGGTGGCGACCAGCAGGTGGGTGATCCCCGGCGCGTCCTCCAGGAATTCCTTGGCGACCGTGCCCTGGCCGGCCAGCACGGCTTCATGGTCGAAGGCATGCACTTCCATGGCGCCGGTTTCGGCCTGGCGGGTGCGGCTGGCGGCCAGCGCCTCCACATAGGTTTCGCCGCCGCGCACCAGGCGGGCGCCGAGGCTTTCGATGCGGGCGATCTTGGTGGCCGGGGTGTGCTGCGGCACGAAGATCTCGGCGACGAGGCCGAGCGCGCGGGCGGCATAGGCCACCGCCGCGCCGTGGTTGCCGCCGGAGGCCGCGATGACGCCCGCCGGGGGCAGTTCGCCGGCTTCGCGGGCGGTGAGGATGCGGTTGAAGGCGCCGCGCGGCTTGAAGCTGCCGGCGTGCTGGAGCAGTTCGAGCTTCAGCACCATGTCCACCCCGAGGCCGAGCTCGGCGGCCGGCACTGCCAGCACGGGCGTTCGGCGCACATACGGGGCGATGCGCGCGGCGGCGGCACCGATGGCGGAGCGGGAGATGGCTTGGGGCGCGTTCATGGTGGCAGGTCTCGCATGCAGGGCGGGCGGCTTCAAGTTCACGCGGTGGCGGTGGCCGGCACAATCCGTTGGCAAGAGGCTTCCGTTATGCGCACAGACGGGTCATGTTCCGCGCCCATGCAGATACATGCGAGCTGCGCCGCCCGGGACGGGGCCGGGGTTCTGCTGCTGGGGCCGCCAGGCTCCGGCAAGTCGGACCTGGTGCTGCGTTTGCTCGACCGCGGGTTCACGCTCGTGGCCGATGACCGGGTGGTGATCGTGGACGGCCAGGCCAGCGCTCCCACCGCGCTGGCGGGGCTTCTGGAGGTGCGTGGCCTGGGAATCCTGCGTTTGCCCTATCTGGAACGTGCCGAACTCGCGCTGGCGGTGACGCTGGGCGGGGCGGTGCCGCGCCTGCCGGCGCCGGCGCGGGATGCGGCGCTGGGCCTGCCGGTGCTGGCGGTGGATGCCGCGCGCCCGGCGGCGCCGCAGATCGTGGAACTGGCGTTGGACTGCGCGCTGGGGCGGCTGGCGCAGCATGCCGGGGCGTTCGCGGCCGGCGCGGCGGCGCTGCCGCGATGAGCGAGGCCGTGCCCGAACTGCGCCGCGTGGCCGTGGTGACGGGGCTGGCGGGTGCCGGCCGCGCCTCCATCCTGCGGGCGCTGGAGGATGTGGGCTACGAGGCGATCGACAACCCGCCGCTGGACCTGATCGAGGGGCTGGTGAACAGCATCGAGGGCGGCGGCGCGCGGATGGTGGCGCTGGGGGTGGATGCGCGCAGCCGCAGCTTCACGCCCGAGCGGGTGCTGGAGCTGCGCGACCGGCTGCGCGGCATCGCCGGCATGCGGGTGGACCTGGTGTTCGCCTGGGCCGAGGAGGTGGTGCTGCTGCGCCGCTTCACCGAGACTCGGCGGCGCCATCCGCTGTCGCCGCGCGGGCGGGTGGTGGACGGGATTGTCGCCGAGACGCGGCTGATCGCGCCGCTGCACGAACTGGCGGACTGGGTGATCGACACCTCCGACCTGCCGCTGGCGCAGCTGCGCCAGCAGATCGACGCCTATTTCGGCCTCTCCGCCGAGGCGCCGGGGGGGCGGCAGTCCCTCTCGATTTCGCTGATCTCGTTCGCGTTTCCCGCAGGCCTCCCGCGCGAGGCGGAGCTGGTATTCGACGCAAGATTCCTGCGCAACCCGTTCTACGACACCGCATTACGCCCCAAGACCGGGCTGGACGCGGCGGTGGCCAGCTACGTGGCGGCCGACCCGGACTACGCGACCTTCATCGACCGGCTGACCGGGTTGCTGGACCTGCTCTTGCCCCGCTTCCTGCAAGAGGGCAAGAAATACGCCACTGTGGCAATCGGCTGCACCGGCGGGCGGCATCGCTCCGTGACGATTGTCGAGCAACTGGCTTCGCATCTGACGGAACAGGGCTGGCGCGTGACAGCGACCCATCGTGAACTGGCCCGCGAGGGCCTGCTGCCGCGGCAGGACGCCGCGAATGCTTCGCCCGCGGATCCGGAGAGCACCCCGTTGAACAAGCCCGTGCCATGATGATGGCCCATGTCGTGATCGCCCCGCGCGGCCGCATCCCATCGGGTGGGGTGCGATGATCGGCCTTGTGCTCGTGACCCACGGCCGCCTGGCCGAGGAGCTGCGCTCGGCGATGGAGCATGTGGTGGGCGCCCAGCGCAACGTGGCCACCGTGTGCATCGGCCCCGACGACGACATGGAGGGGCGCCGGGCGGAGATCACGCGGGCGATCACCGAGGTGGATACCGGCGACGGGGTGGTACTGCTGACCGACATGTTCGGCGGCACGCCCAGCAACCTCGCCATCTCCCAGATGGTGCGCAAGGGGGTGGAGGTGCTGTCGGGCGTGAACCTGCCGATGCTGGTGAAGCTGGCCAAGGTGCGCGGCAGCCAGCCCCTGGCCGATGCGGTGGATTGCGCCACCGCGGCCGGGCGCAAGTATATCGCCGCCGCCTCCCACATCCTTCCGCACGCCAAGCCCGGCGACGGGACCTGCTGACATGACGGAGGCCGGCTCTTCCCCGGAGAACGATCCGGGCGGCGCCGATGCCTCTGTGCTGCGGCGCACCCTGCTGATCGTGAACAAGCGCGGGCTGCATGCGCGGGCGGCGGCCAAGTTCGTGACGCTGGCCGAGCGCTTCGGCGCCTCTGTCGATGTGGAGAAGGACGGCCAGTCGGTCTCGGCACGCTCGATCATGGGGCTGATGATGCTGGGCGCGGGCAAGGGGGCCACGATCGTGCTGCGCGCCGAGGGCTGGGACGCCAAGGAAGCCATGGAAGCCCTGAGCGCCCTTGTCGAGGCCGGCTTCCATGAACAGGACTAGCCCGCCCGAGGCAGACGTGGCGCCGCCGCCGGAGCGGGGGGTGGAGCGGGCGCCGGGAGAACGGCCGGAGCGGCGGTTCACGGGCATTGCGGTTTCGCCGGGTGTGGCGATCGGGGCGGTGTTCGGCGCCGTCGAGCCGCCTGCCATCGTGAACCGGGCGCGCATCCATGCCTCCGACATCGCGGCCGAAACCTCCCGGCTGGAAGCGGCCATCGCGCAATCCCGCAAGCAGTTGCTGAAGCTGCGCGCCCGGCTGGCGGTGCTGCCGGAAGACAGCCAGGCCGAGATCGCGCCGCTGCTGGATGCGTACCTGGCGATGATCGGGCCCTCGCGCATGGTGCGCGGCGCGCGGCGGCGCATCGCGGAGGGGCTGGTTTCCGCCGAGACCGCGGTGCTGGACGAGAGCGAGGCGATCGCCGAGGCGATCCAGGCCATCGTCGGGCCGGGTGACGACGACCGGGCGGGTCGGCGGCGGCGGGCGGACGAGGTGCGCGAGATCGGCCGCCGGCTGCTGCGCAACCTGACGCGCTCGCCGTTCCGCAGCTTCGCCGCCCTGCCGGCCGGCGCCGTGCTGGTGGCCGAATTCCTGCGCCCGGCCGATGCCGCCCTGCTGGACCCGGCACGGCTGGCCGGCGTGGCCACGGAGGAGGGCGGGGCAGACGGGCATACGGCGGTGATGCTGCGCGCGCTGGGCGTGCCGACGGTGCTGGGCGTGCCCGGGCTTTCGGAGGCGGCGCGGCCCGGGGACATCATCGTGGTGGATGGCACCGCGGGCAGCGTGATCCTGCACCCCACCGCCGCCACGCTGGCCCACGCCCGCAAGCTGGTGACCGCGTTTGCGCGCGAGCAGCAGCGCCTGGGCAAGCTGCGCCGCCTGCCGGCGGTGACCGAGGATGGCGAGCAGGTGGAGCTGCAGGCCAATTTCGAGCTGCCGGCCGAGCTGCCGCTGATCGCGCAGGCGGGGGCCGCCGGCATCGGCCTGCTGCGCAGCGAGTTCCTGTTCATGAACCGCGAGACGGTGCCCGACGAAGACGCGCAGTACGAAACCTACCGCAGCGTGGTGGAAGCCATGGCGGGTGACCCGGTGACGATCCGGGTGCTGGACTGGGGCGGGGAGAAGGATATCGAGGCGCTGCAAACGGCCAACCTGGTGCCGATGGTGACCGACCCGAACCCGGCGCTGGGGCTGCGCGGGCTGCGCATGCTGCTGCGCCAGGAAGGCCTGTTCGAGGACCAACTGGCCGCGATCCTGCGCGCCTCCGCCCACGGGCCGGTGCGGGTGTTGCTGCCGATGGTCACCACCGTGGCCGAGGTGCGTGCGGCGCGTGACATCTATGAGCGCGTGGCGCGGCGGCTGCGCCGGCGGGGCGACCGCATGGCGGAGAAGCTGCCGCCGCTGGGCATCATGATCGAGACGCCGGGGGCGGCGCTGTCGGCCGATGCGCTGGCGCTGGAATCGGATTTCTTCGCGATCGGCACCAACGACCTGACCATGTACACCCTGGCGGTGGACCGGGCGGACAGCGAGGTCTCCCATCTGTACGACCCGCTGCACCCGGCGGTGCTGCGGCTGGTGCAGTTCGCCACCGAGGCGGCGCTGCGGCTGCGCATGCCGGTGTCGGTGTGCGGCGAGATGGCCGCCAACCCGCGCCTGACCAAGCTGCTGCTGGGGCTCGGCCTGCGCAGCTTCTCGATGAACGCGGCCGCCATCCCGCGCGTGAAGCAGGCGGTGCGCGATGCCAATATCGACGACTGCGCCCGCTTCGCGCGCCGGGTGATGGAACAGTCCGACCCCGCGGCGATCCAGCTTCTGGTGACGCCACCGGCGCTTCCGGCCGGGTGATCGATACCAAAGGAGGGCCAGTTCTTTCCTCCACCGTAGCATCGGTCATACAGGCTGGCAGAAGACTCTTCTTTTTCTGAAGAAAAAGAAGCAAAAAGACTTTTATTCGTCCGCACGTCAGCGCCTCGCTTCTCCAAACGGAGGGCGGGGCGTTCCACTATTTCCATCATCGTGGGCCGAAGGCGAAGGACCCACGCTTTTCCGTGCCACCTCTCTGGTAAGCCAAACTCCCATATACCCAGTACGTACGTAAAAAATTCCCTTCTCCTCCGGCATTACCTGTGCGATAGTTATCAGTGATGCCAAACACTGCAGCCGCACCGAGCGAAGCCGACGCACCGCGCCCCTGGGCGCGGGCGATCCTGCACGCCCAGATTCCGGCCGCCCTCAAGCTCCTGCTGCTGGCCCTGCTTGGCGCCCTCTCGATGGCCCAG
>JBIKOJ010000123.1:0-16308 GCA_044358135.1 Acetobacteraceae bacterium
GGGCGTAGGCGAAGGGGAAACTGTCGGCGGGGTTGAAGTGGTCTTCGTATTGCTGGCCGGCGGCGACCGAGAGATTGGCGAAGCGGGCGGTGTTCAGGCGGCCGGCGCCGGCGACGTGAGGGAGCATGCCATCGAAGACGCGGCGGCCTTCGTGGTCGGCGTTGAAGCCGTGGAAGAGGAAGTCGCGGATGGCGCGGCCGGTTTGCGAGGGGCCCCAGCCATAGGCGCGCTCGATGCCCGGGGTGGGGGTTTCCGGGGCGTGGCGCAGGTGGGTGACGAGGTCGCGGATGGCGGCGTGGCCGAGGCCGAGGACAAGGGGGGCTTCGGCGTCGTAGATCAGCTCGTAGATCCAGCCGGGCTGGAAGCCGCCGGGCAGGTGGATGGTTTCGCGGCACGGGACGATCGCGCGTTCGCCGGGTTGGCCCTGGATGCGGGCGAAGTGCCAGGCGGAGGGGTGCAGGGTTTCGGCCGCGCTGCCGGGGTAGCGGCGGCGGGTGAGGCTGGCTTTCGACGTATCGAGCGAGACGGTGGGGTGGCTGCGGGTGGAGGGCCAGCCGGAGAGGGGCAGCGTGTCGCAGTCGGGCCGGCCGACGATTTCGGTGCGGATGCGGCCGCGGAGGGGTTGGCTGTTGTGTTGCGCGACGGGGAGGTCGAGCAGCATGCGGCCGTCGCCGGGGAGGAGGTCGCCCTGCCAGGCGGCGAAGACGACGGTGTAGCCGCGGCGGAACAGGAAGCCGTTGCCGGCATGGGCAGGGGTGATGGGGTCGTTGCTTTGCGGGGCGTCGTTGAAGGCGCGCAGGGCGCGCTTGTTGCCGCGGTTGCCCCAGTCGACGAACAGACGGCGGTTGCCGCGGGCGGGGTCGGTGGGGCGGAGGATGACGACGTCCGCGGAAAAATGGACGAGGCCGTCGGGGCCGGTGGGGGCGAAGGCGATGTCGGTGATCGGCTGCTGGGCAGGGGCCGTGGGATCGACGGCGCCGTGGAAGCGGGCCTTGAGGCGTTCGTAGGGACCGGTATCGCCGAAGGAGGTGCCGGCGGCGAAGGGCAGGCGTTCGGTGATCTCGAGCTTCATGGCGGTCCCCTCCGGCCTTTCGAAGCCGGAGGGGCAGGATTGGCTACTTCAGGCGACGGGTCCAGTCGGCGAGCTTGGTGAGCATGGTCTCGACGAACTTGCGGGTGGCTTCGTCGGTGATGTCGGCCTCGGCGTTCAGGCGCTGGGGGGCGTTGCCCACGGCGACGACGGGTTGGACGAGGACGAGGCCGTTCACGTTGGCCAGGATCTGGCGCAGATGGGCCTGGCCGCGGATGGTTCCGGTGGCGCCGGGGCTGGTGCCGAAGACGGCGATGGGCTTGCCATCCAGCGGCTGGCTGGGCGGGCGGCTGGCCCAGTCGATGGCGTTCTTGAGCACGCCGGAGACGGACGCGTTGTATTCCGGCGAGGCGATCAGCAGGGCGTCGGCGGCGCGGATCTGTTCGCGGAAGGTGGCGACGGAGGCGGGCATGCCGGCGGCTTCCACGTCGCCGTCGTAGAACGGGAGGTCGCGGATGCTGGCGATCTCGATGGACATGCCGGCGGGGGCGATCTTCTGGGCGGCGCGGAGGAGGAGGGTGTTCCAGCTATCCTTGCGGAGGCTGCCGGAAATACCCAGCACGCGGATGGTTTCGGTCATGGTGGCCCCTTGCGTTTCGTTGCAGGGGATGTGGCGGGGCGGGATGGCGAAGTCAATTCGCCCGCGCCGGCATGACTATCCGGCGCGGGTGGACAATCAACCGGCGCGGCTGCGCTTCAGGGCGGGGTGGACGGTCTTGTCGATGATAGAGGCCGTGCCGATGACGTGGGAGGAGGCGCCGACGATCAGCGGATCCGGGCCGGTGACGATGCTGCGGTCCTTGTTGGGGTAGGCCAGGCTGGAGAGGAAATGCTGCAGGCTGTTGAGGCGGGCGCGGCGCTTGTCGTCGGACTTGATGATGGTCCAGGGCGCGTCGGCGGTGTCGGTGTAGAAGAACATCGCCTCCTTCGCTTCGGTGTAGTCGTCCCACTTGTCCAGCGAGGCGCGGTCGATGGGGCTGAGCTTCCATTGTTTCAGCGCATCGGTCTCGCGCGCCTCGAAGCGCTTGCGCTGTTCGTCGCGGCTGACGGAGAACCAGTATTTGAACAGGCGGATGCCGGAGCGGGTGATCATGCGCTCGAACTCCGGGCATTGGCGCATGAATTCCAGGTATTCCGTGGGCGTGCAGAAGCCCATGACGCGTTCCACGCCGGCGCGGTTGTACCAGGAGCGGTCGAACAGCACGATCTCCCCGGCCGAGGGCAGGTGGGCGATGTAGCGCTGGAAGAACCACTGGCTGCGCTCGCGGTCGGTGGGCTTCTGCAGCGCCACCACGCGGGCCATGCGCGGGTTCATGTGTTCCATGTAGCGCTTGATGGTGCCGCCCTTGCCGGCGGCGTCTCGGCCTTCGAACAGGATGACGATGCGCTCGCCGGTTTCCTCCACCCAGCGCTGGGCCTTCAGCAGCTCGCGCTGGAGATCGAGCATGTGCTTCTCGTAGGCGTCGGAGCGCATGCGGGTGGCGTAGGGGTATTCGCCGGTTTCGAACAGGCGGTGGATGGCCGCGGGGTCCTGCTTCATTTCCGCAATGCGGTGCAGGGCGGCGGCGGGATCGACCGCTGGTTCGGCCGGTGGCGGGGCGGGTTCGGGCGTGGCTTCGGCGGGTGCGGCTTCGGCGGGCGCGGGGGCTGCCTCGGCCAGGGGTTCGGCCGGCAGCGGGGCCGGTTGGGTGGTGTCTCCGTTCGGCTTGCCGGCCCGTGTACGCGCCATTGCGGCCCCCTTTGATGTTGCGGTTTCGCGACAGCCTGCGCCCGGCGCGGGGCCGGGCCATTGATTCAGGTCAAGTTCGGATCAGGCCTCCAGCAGGTCCGCCAGGGCGAGGGCGACCACGCGGGTGGCGGCGTGGAGGTCGCTGGGGCGGACGCGTTCGTCGGCCCGATGGGCGTTGGCTTCCTCGATGCTGCGCGGGCCGGCGCCGTAGAGGACGATGGGCACGCCGGCGGCGGCGTAGTGGCGGGCATCGGTGTAGAGCGGCACGCCGCCGGCGGTGACTTCGGTGTTCAGTTCGGCGCTGGCGTGCTGGCAGAGCAGTTTTGTGAGCGCGGCGGCGGCGGTGGTGGGGGTGAGCGGGGTGGCGAGCAGGATGCGGCGGATCGAGAGGCCGGCGCGGGGGTGGGCGCGGGCCGCACCTTCGATGACGGCGCGGAGTTCGGCTTCGACCTCGGCGGGGGTCTCGTCCGGCACGATGCGGCGGTCGAGGCGCAGTGTGACGCGGTCTGGCACCACGTTGGTGTTGATGCCGCCTTCGATGAGGCCGACGGTGAGCTGCGGCGCGCCGATGCCGGGGGTTTCGGACACGCGGTGGGCGAGTTCGCCGCGCCAGGCGTAGAGAGCGGAAAGGATGGTGGTGGCGGCTTCCAGTGCGTCGATGCCGGTGTAGGGCTTGGCGGCGTGGGCGGAGCGGCCGGTGACTTCGACTTCGAGGTGCAGGCAGCCATTATGGGCTTCCACGACCTGGTAGGAGAAGCCGGCGCCCAGCGCGAGGTCGGGCTTGGAGATGCCCTGTTCCAGCAGGTATTGCGGGCCGATCTCGCCGCCGGTTTCCTCGTCGTAGGTGACGTGGAGTTCGATCGTGCCGTGCTTCAGGCCGGATTTTTCCAGGGCGAGCATGGCGTAGGCGTAGGTGGCAATGTCTGACTTCGAGACCGCGGCGCCGCGGCCGTACATCCAGCCGTCACGGATCTCGGCGCCGTAGGGGTCGGTGGTCCAGCCGGTGCCGGGGGGGACGACGTCGCCGTGGGAATTCAGCGCGATGGTGGGGCCGGGGCCGTAGGTTTTGCGGGCGACCAGGTTGGTGGCGGAGATCATGCCGTGCTTGCGGCAGAGCTCGGTGGGGACCTTGTGGCGCTCCACGGTGAAGCCGAGGGCTTCGAGGAGCTTCGCGGTGACTTCGGCGTGGCGGGCGCAGTCGCCGGGGGGATTGTCGGAGGGCTCGCGGACCAGGGCGGCGAGCATTTCGGTCTCGGCCTGTTCGTTGGCGGACAGGAAGGCGCGCAGGGCAGTGCGGTCGGCGGGCATCTTGGGTTCCTCCGGCGGGATGGCGCGTGGTGGCGCTTGCGGCGGGGGAAGTCAACGGCACGGGGGGTTTGATGGAGGGGGAAGGGAAGAAAGCAAGAAGAAGATTCAACACAGAGACACAGTGGCACGGAGAAGCAAGGCAAGGGAGAAGAAAGGAAGTGTATTTTAGGGGGAGGCAGAGTTATGGGCGCGCGGAAGCGCACCCCGGTTGGGGTGTGTTTTGGCGGCTGATGGGGTGTGGGAGTGGGAGCGGTGGGGCGCGGGCGGGGCGGGCGGGGCGCAGTTTGGGGGCTTGGCTGGGAATCGCGCGGGGGCCGCGGTTGCGGGTCCACCAGGGGGTGAAGCGGCCGAGACGGAATGCGCGCGGGGGCACGGGGCCGCGGTGGCGGGCGCGGCGGGGGCCGGGCGTGTTGTGGGGGACGGCATAGGGGGAATGGGGGAGGGAGCCGGGCTGGGCGCGCGGGAAGGTGCGCGGGGTGAAGCCGGCGGCGAGGCGTTCCAGGCGGCCGAACAGCGTGGCGAGGAGGGCCAGGAACAGGGCCTCGATCACGTCCAGGCGTGCGCGCGCGGCTGCGCCTTCCGCTTTCGCGGAGTGGTGCAGGCTCGCTAGCATATCGGCCAGGGCGGGTTGAGATGCTGTCATCCCCGCCATTGTGCCTGACGGCAAGGGGCGCGCCAACGTGAATGTTTGTTAGATATCATCAATTCGACGAGCTGCCGGTGTTCCAGGGGGGGCGCCGGGCCGCGCCGGAACACCCCGCCGGTTCATCGGCCAGGCGGCGTGGCGGCGGCGGTGAGCGCCTGGGCCAGGGCGCGGGTGCTGCCGTGGCGGCGCAGCGTGCGCCATTCCTCCAGCGCCCGGCAGAGGCGGTGCCAGCGGCGGCGGAAGGCGGTGCCGGAGAGGACATAGGCCAGCGTGCCCTGGTGCTGCGCGACCTGCCGGCGCAGGCGGGCGGCCAGGGCCGGGTCGGGCGGGAGGGGGCACGGCGCCGGCAGGCGGCGGAAGACCAGCGAGGTTTCGGCAAGGTCTTCGCCTGGCAGGGGGGCGAAGCCGTGGCGGGCGGCGAGGCCGGCCAGGGTGCGCGGGGTGAAGTTCCAGATATGCGCGGTGTGGAACAGGGTGGCGGCGCGCTTCTGCACGCCGAGGAGGTTCGGCACCTCCAGGAAGAGCACTCCTTCGGGGGCGAGCATCGCGTGGAAGCGGGCCAGGGCGGCGCCGGGATCGGGCAGGTGCTCCAGCACGTGGTTGAGGGTGATGAGATGGTAGCCGCCGGGCACGTCGGGCGCGGCCTCGTAGCCGCCTTCGTGCACGACGGCGGCGTAGCTGCGGCGGGCAAAGGCGGCGTAGCCCTGGTTGGGCTCCATGCCGACCGCCTGGAAGCCGCTTCTGGCCATGACGTGGGTGAACTCGCCGGAGGAGGCGCCGATATCCAGCACGCGGGCGCCCGGCGGCAGGAGCGGGGCGAGGCGGCGGGCGCGGGCAACGGCGCCGCGCAGGGCACGCAGGACGTGCTTGGGCTTCGGCTCCACGGCGCCCTTGTGCGCGAGGCGGTATTCGCGCGCGTAGTAGGCGGCGACGGCGGCGGGATCGGGCAGCGGGTGGTGGCTGACCATGCCGCAGCCAAGGCAGACGACGGTGGTGAGGGACGGATCGTCTCGGCCGCCACGAGCCAATATGGCGCGTACGTGGCCATCGCATACGGGGCATGGCCCCGCCACGATGGAATCGTCTGGATGCATTTCCGTCCCTCGGCTCGTTGGGGCGAGACTGCGCGGGGCCGGTTTGCCGGAGCCATGACGCCATGTGACAGCGCTGTCACATGGCGCGGCGGCGGGCGGGGCGGAGGGTCAGCCGGCCTGGGCGAGGGCCTGGGCGGCGCTGTCGAGCGCGGTGGCGAGCTCGTCGATGATGGCGGGGTTGGCGGTGAGGACGGGGAGGAACTTCGCCACGTGGGGTTCGGTGGTGGAAGTGGAGTGCATGAGCACGCCGCGGTCGAACAGGAGCTTGTGCAGGCGGGGGGCGTGGGCGGGCTGGACGAGGCCGATGGTGGCGATGCCGCCCTGGAGGGTGGCTTGGGTGAAGATGGATTGGTGGCGCTGGATGAGGGTGGCGAAGCGCTGGCGGGTTGCGGCTTCGAGGGCGGCGACGTTGGCGATGGTTTCCGGGCGCTGGGCGATTTCCAGGACCTTCAGCGCGATGGTGGCGGCGATCTCGTTGCCGGCGAGGGAGTTGGCCCAGCCGTAGTCGTGGCTGTTGATGCAGGCTTCGTGGATCTCGGGGGCCATGAGCAGGGCGCCGACGGGGTAGAGGCCGCCGGAGAGGCCCTTGCCGGCGACCAGCATGTCGGGCGTGGTGCCGGTGTGGTTGCACATCCACATTTTCCCGCTGCGCATGAGGCCGGTGCGGGTTTCGTCGAGGATCAGCTTGGCGCCGTGGTGGCGGCAGAGGGCGGCCAGCGACGGGAGGTAGTCGGTTGGGGGGAGGCGCCAGGATTCGTAGTCGAAGGGCTCGATGATGACGGCGGCGGTGGTGCTGTCGATGAGTGTTTCGATCTCGGACAGGTCGCCGTGGGTGTGGAAGAAGCGGATGGGGGCTTCGTTGAGGGCGAAATGGGTGCGGATGCCTTCGCTCTCGCTGCCGGTGGCGGCGCCGGCGAGGCCGAGATGGCCGTGGTAGCCGTGGGCGAAGGCCAGGATGGTTTTTCGGCCGGTGGCTTTCTGCGCACAGAGGAGGGCGAGGTCGTTGGCCTGGCTGGCGCAGAGGGTGATGACGCTGCGGGTGAGGCCCGGGGGCGCGCAGGCGGCCAGCGCGTCGTGCAGGGCCAGGAGGGGGGCGTTGGGCATGGTCCAGATGCCGGCGTCGTAGCCCTCGTTGAGGGCGCCGTGCAGGGTGGCGAGGAGTTCGGGGTGGCGGTGGCCGAGGCTGTGGACGCCGCCGGTGGTGGCGCAATCGAGCAGGCGGTGGGTGCCTTCGAGGTTCCAGATATGGGGGCCTTCGCGGCGGCCGAGGGCAAAGGGCGTGCCGGCGGCGAGCTGGCGCTGCGCGAGGGGGCGGTTGGCGCGGGCGGCGAAGGCTTCGAGGAGGGCGGGGGTGGTGGCCATCGAGCGGTTCCGGGGGCTGTCGCGATGGCGGCACTATGCGTGGGATCGCCGGACTGCCCAATGGCCGGTGTGGGGAAACGGGCGGCCTGGCGCCGGCTATCCGGCGATCCAGCGCGCGAGGTCGTCGGGCTTCGGCAGGCCGCCGGCGTGGACGACCTTGCCGTTGATGACGATGCCGGGGGTGGAGGCGATGCCGTAGCCGGCGATCTCGGCATAGTCGGTGACCTTGGTGACGGTGACGGCGATGCCGGCCTTGTCGGCGGCTTCCTTCACCATGCGGGCAGTTGTTTCGCAGCGGGCGCAGCCGGGGCCCAGCACTTTGACGTCTTTCACGTGCAGTCTCCTTCAGGTGAACAGCAGGTTGAACAGATAGCCGACGGCGAGGATGCCGCTGCCGACCACGGCGACGAACACCGCGATGAGCTTCAGCGAGAGCACCTTGCGCAGGATGATCCTCTCCGGCAGCGACAGGGCGATGACGCTCATCATGAAGGCGAGCACGGTGCCCAGGGCCGCGCCCTTGCCGAGCAGTGCCTCGACCACGGGAATGATGCCGGCGGCGTTGGAATACATCGGGATGCCGATGACCACGGCGGCCGGGACGGACCACCAGGCATCCTTGCCCATGATCGAGGCCAGGAGATCCTGCGGCGCGTAGCCGTGGATCAGCGCGCCGGCGGCGATGCCGGCGATGATCCAGTACCAGACGCGCCCGACGATCTCGCGCACCGCCTCGATCCCCGCCCGGATGCGGTCGGGCCATGTCGTGTCGATTTCGGGCAGGATGGCGGCGGGGGCGTGGATGTTCAGCACCCAGGGTTCCAGCCAGGATTCGAGCTTCAGCCGGCCGATCACCCAGCCGGCGGCGATGGCGATGGCCAGGCCGAAGGCGAGGTAGGTGAGTGCCACCTTCCAGCCGAGCAGCGCGAAGAGCAGGCCGAGTGCGACCTCGTTGACCATGGGGGCCGCGATCAGGAAGGAGAAGGTGACGCCGAGGGGAACGCCGGCGGAGACGAAGCCGATGAACAGCGGCACGGCGGAGCAGGAGCAGAACGGCGTGACGATGCCGAGCGAGGCGGCCATCGCGTTGCCGACGCCTTCGCGCCGGCCGGCCAGCAGGGCGCGGGTGCGCTCGGGCGAGAAGAAGCTGCGGATCACGCCCATGGCGAAGACGACGAGGGTGAGCAGCAGCAGGACCTTCGGCACGTCGTAGAGGAAGAAGGCGAGCGACTCGCCGAGATGGGACTGGCGCTCCACGGGCAGGTGCGCGACGAGCCATTCCGAGGCCGGGACGAGCTGGCGGTAGAGCAGGGCCCAGGCGAGCAGGAAGAGGGCGGCGCCGGCGATCCAGGGCCAGGCGGGAGCGGGACGGGCGGTGGTGGCGCTCATGCGGCGAGGTCCTGCGCGGAGGATTGGGGCGCGTTCGGCAGCAGGTTGAGCGCGGCCTGGACCAGGTGGCGGTGCGGCGCGGGAAGCGTGGGGGCGAGGCGGTAGCGGACCCATTGTGCGTCTCGTCGGGCGGCAACCAGGCCGGCCTGCTTGAGGACGGCCATGTGCCGGGACATGCGCGATTGCGTGGTGCCAAGGCGGTCCATCAGTTCGCAGACGCAATGCTCCCGGCCATCCCAGAGGAGGTGGAGTGCGCCGAGGCGGGTGGGATCGGCGAGGGCGGCGAGGAGGTGGGTGACATCCGGCATCGCCAAGGCATGCGCTTATGCGTTCATCAGCAATAGCGCAAATACGACGGGGCCGGGATGCAGCTGCTGCTTGGCTGGAAGGGCGGGGGAACGAACCCCCCTGCCCTCTCCGGCTGCGGCTATTCTGCCGCCATTGCGGGCTTCGGCGCCGTGCCGTGGAGTTTTTCGAGCAGGCGGGTGCGCTCGGTGGCGGCGAGGCGGGCGTTGCGTTCCTTGACGTGGCCGAAGCCGCGGATCTTGTCGGGGAGGGAGGCCAGGGAGACGGCGGTGGCCAGGGTGGCGGGGGAGAGATGGGCGAGGATGTCTTCCACCGTGGCTTCGTATTCGGTGATGAGAGCGCGTTCCATGTGGCGTTCCTCGGTGCGGCCGAAGACGTCCAGCCTTGTGCCGCGCAGGGTGCGGAAGTGTTGCAGGAGCGAAAAGGCCTTCAGCATCCAGGGGCCGTAGGTCTTCTTGATCATCTGGCCGGTATGCGGGTCGCGTTGGGCCAGCAGCGGGGGGGCCAGGTGGAATTCGAGACGCCTGGGGTCTTCGAACTGGGCGGCGAGGGAGGCCTTGAATTCGGGCGAGGCGTAGAGGCGGGCGACTTCGTATTCGTCCTTGTAGGCGAGGAGCTTGTGGTAGCCCTTGGCGACGGCTTCGGTGAGGGCCGTGTTGCCGGAGAACATGCGGCCTTCGACTTCGCGAACGCGTTCGACGAGGGCGCGATAGCGACGGGCGTAGCGCTTTGACTGGTAGGCGACGAGGTGGGTTTCGCGGGTGGCGATGATGTCTTCCAGCGTGACGGGCTCGGGCTTTTCGGTGGACAGGCCGGCGGCGGTTTGGACGCGGGGGAGGTCGTGGGCGGCGCAGCGGCCCCAGGTGAAGGCGGCCTTGTTGGCTTCGACGGCGGTGCCGTTCAGCTCGATGGCGCGCAGGAGGCTGTCGAGGCTGAGGGGGACGAGGCCTTTCTGGTAGGCGTAGCCGAGGAGGAAGGGGTTGGTGGCGATGCTGTCGCCCATGAGCGCGGTGGCGATCGCGGTGGCGTCGAACTGATCCAGCGCGGATTGGCCGATCGCCTGGGCGATGCTGCGGCGGAGCTGGATGCTGGGGAGGCGGATGGTGGTGTCCATCACGAAATCGCCGCTGGGGGTTTCGTGGGTGTTGAGCACGGCGTGGGTGACGCCCTGGGCGTAGGTGGCGAGACTGTCCTTGCTGGCGGCGACGACCATGTCGCAGGCGAGGAGGAGGTCGGCGCCCATGCGGCTGACCTTGAGGCCATGGAGGTTCGATTCGGACTCGGAAAGGCGGATGTGGCTGGTGACGCCGCCGGCCTTCTGGCTGAGGCCGGTCTGGTCGAGGACGGTGACGTGCTTGCCGTCCAGGTGCGCGGCCATGCCGATGAGGGCGCCGATGGTGACGATCCCTGTGCCGCCGATTCCGGTGACGAGGATGTTCCAGGGGCGGGTGAGCGGCTGCTGGGCCGGCATGGGAAGCTCGAAGGCTTCCGGGGTGACGCGGGCGCGCTTCTTCGGCTCGGCGCCGTGGACGGTGACGAAGCTGGGGCAGAAGCCGTCGGTGCAGGAGAAGTCCTTGTTGCAGGTGGACTGGTCGATGGTGCGCTTGGTGCCCAGCGGGGTTTCCAGCGGCTGGACGGAGAGGCAGTTCGACGCGCGGGAGCAGTCGCCGCAGCCTTCGCAGACGGCGGCGTTGATGAAGGTGCGCTTTGCGGGGTCGGGGAAGGTGCCGCGCTTGCGGCGGCGGCGCTTTTCGCTGGCGCAGGTCTGGTCGTAGACGAGGACAGTGCAGCCCGGGGTGTCGCGCAGGCGGCGGCTGATGAGGTCGAGGTCGCGGCGGTGGTGGACTTCGGTGCCGGGGGCGAGATCCTTCACGTCCTCGTACTTTTCCGGCTCGTCGGTGACGACGATGATGGCCTTGGCACCTTCTGCGGCGACCTGGCGGGTGATGTGGGGGACGGAGATGGTGCCGTCGACCGGCTGGCCGCCGGTCATGGCGACGGCATCGTTGAAGAGGATCTTGTAGGTGATGTTGACGCCGGCGGCGACGCTGGCGCGGACGGCCATGTAGCCGGAGTGGAAATAGGTGCCGTCGCCCATGTTGGCGAAGACGTGGTTTTCCTCGGTGAAGGGGGCCTGGCCGGACCAGGCGACGCCTTCGCCACCCATCTGGCTGAAGCTGTCGGTGCTGCGGTCCATCCAGACGGCCAGGGTGTGGCAGCCGATGCCGCCGAGGGCGCGGGAGCCGTCGATGACTTTCGTGGAGCTGTTGTGCGGGCAGCCGGAGCAGAAATAGGGGCGGCGCAGGGCGGCGACTTCGGCTTTGGCGATCGCGTCGAGGTTGTCGCGCAGGCGGGCGGCGTTGGCTTGCAGCTTTTCGCTGTCGGCGTAGCGGGCGATGCGGGGGGCGATGGCGAGCGCGATTTCGGCGCTGGTGAATTCGCCGTGCGGCTTCAGCATGGCGGTGCCGTCGGCGTTGCGCTTGCCGAGGACGCGGGGGCGATCCGGCGCGTCGTAGAGGATGTCGCGGATCTGCTGCTCGATGAGGGGGTGCTTTTCCTCGACGACGACGATTTCTTCGAGGCCCCGGGCGAATTTGCGGATGGTTTCGGGGTCGATGGGCCAGGTGAGGGCGAGCTTGAGGAGGCGAACGCCGGGGGGTTCCGGCAGGCCGAGATCGGCGAAGGCCTGGCGGGTGTCGTGGTAGCTCTTGCCGGAGGTGACGATGCCGAGGCGGGCGCCGATGGGGTTGAGGATGGTGCGGTCCAGCCCGTTGGCGCGGGCGTAGCGCTGGGCTTCCGGCAGGCCGATGGAGATGGTGCGGGCTTCCTGCTCCAGCGGCAGGATGGGGATACGGCCGCCGATGTCGCTGAGGCGCAGGCCGGCATCGGGGTGCGGGCCGTCGGGCAGGATGATGCGGAAATCCGGCAGGTCGAAGGCGACGGAGGCGGATGAATCCATCACGTCGCCGACCAGCTTGAAGCCGACCCAGCGGCCGGACCAGCGCGACATGGCCCAGCCGTGCAGGCCGAACTGGAGGATGTCCGTGATGTCGGACGGGACCAGGATGGGCATGTGGGCCGAGGTGAGGGCCAGCTCGCTCTGGTGCGGGACGGTGGAGGATTTGCAGCCGTGGTCGTCGCCGGCCATGACCAGCACGCCGCCGTGGCGGGCGGTGCCGGCGTAGTTGGCGTGGCGGAAGACGTCACCACTGCGGTCCACGCCGGGGCCCTTGCCGTACCAGTAGGCGAAGACGCCGTCGTATTTGGCGCCCTGGAGGTGGGGGAGCTGCTGGGTGCCCCAGATGGCGGTGGCGGCGAGTTCCTCGTTCACGCCGGGGCGGAAGACGATGTGGGCTTCCTCGATGCGCTTGCGGGCGGTCCACATCTGGATGTCCACGCCGCCGAGGGGGGAGCCGCGGTAGCCGGAGATGTAGCCGGCGGTGTTGAGGCCGGCCTGCTGGTCCAGCTGGCGTTGCAGCAGGGGAAGGCGGACGAGGGCCTGGGAGCCGGTGAGGAAGAACCGGTCGGAGCCGACCTGGTACTTGTCGTCCAGCGTGACCGTGGAGTGCTTCATGGCCGTGGCCCCCTCGCGAATTCGCGATGATATGGCATTGGTGCTGGCCTATTCAAGCCAAAAGGAAGAGACTTCTTTTTCTGAAGAAAAAGAAGCAAAAAGACTTTTATCCGATGGCGCCGCATTTTCCCGGGCCGAACGGATAAAAGTTTTTTGGTTCTTTTTTTCAAAAAAGAACATGCTTACTTATCTTCCAGGGTGACGAGTTCCACGCCTTCGGCGACCATCTCGCCTTCGGCGCAGCGGACGGCAGCGACGGTGCCTGGGGCGGCGGCGGTGAGCGGGAGTTCCATCTTCATCGCCTCCAGAACGAGGAGGGTTTGGCCCTTCGCGACGGTGTCGCCTGGTTGGACGAGCAGGCGGGCGACGCGGCCGGGGATGGGGGAGATGATGCGCCCTGCCCCGGCGCTGGCGGAGTCTGGCGGGGCGTGGGGGTCGATTTCCTCGATGACGTGGTTGGTGCCGTCCAGCACGACGGTGAGGCGGGGCGGGGTGGCGATGACGGTGGCGCGGGCGGCGGTGCTGTCCAGACGGAGCAGGAGGGCGGCTTCGTGGGGGGTGGCGTGGCCAGTGGAATGAACAGTGTGCAGGATGCTGTCCCATTCCAGGTGCCAGCCGCCGTTGGGGGCGGGGTGGGCGGTGATTTCGGTGGTTTCGCCCTGGTGGCGCAGGAGGAGGGTTTGGTGGCCCGGCAGGTTGGGGCGCCAGCTGTCCTGTGCGGACCAGGGGGAGTGGGGGTCGCCCTGGGTGAGGGCGGATTGGGCGCGGATGTTGAGGATGGTGAGGGCGGCAGCGGCGAGGGCGAGATCGGGGGTGGTGGCGGTGCCGTCCAGCAGTTCCGGATGCCGGGCGATCAGGCCGGTGTCGAATTGGCCGCCGGCGAAGGCGCGCAGGAGGGGGAGGTTGGTTTGGACGCCGACGACTTCGGTTTGGGCGAGGGCCTGGGAGAGGCGGGCCAAGGCGGCACGGCGATCTAGGGCGTGGACGATGAGCTTGGCGATCATCGGGTCGTAGTCCGGGGTGATGGTGTCGCCGGAGCGGACGCCGGAATCAACGCGGATATCCCCGGGGAGTTTCAGGTGAGCCAAGGTGCCGACGGAGGGGAGGAAGTTGCGGGCGGGGTCTTCGGCGTAGAGGCGGACTTCGATGGCGTGGCCGGTGATGCTGAGCTGCTCCTGCGTGAGCGGGAGGGGTTCGCCCGCGGCGATGCGGAGTTGCCATTCGACCAGGTCGAGGCCGGTGATGGCCTCCGTGACCGGGTGTTCGACCTGGAGGCGGGTGTTCATTTCCATGAAGTGGAAGGCGTCGCCTTCCGCGATGAACTCGACGGTGCCGGCGCCGACGTAGTGGACGGCGCGGGCCGCGGCAATGGCGGCCTCGCCCATGGCGGCGCGCATCGTGGTGGTCATGCCCGGGGCCGGCGCTTCCTCGATGATCTTCTGGTGGCGGCGCTGGATGGAGCAGTCGCGTTCGAAGAGGCTGACGGTGTTGCCGTGTGTATCCGCGAAGACCTGGATTTCGATGTGGCGGGGGCGGGTGAGATACTTCTCCACGAGCACGCGATCGTCGCCGAATGCCGAGCGGGCCTCCCGTCGAGCGCCTTCGAGGGCGGCGGGGAAGTCGGTGGCGGAGTCCACCACGCGCATGCCTTTGCCGCCGCCGCCGGCAGAGGCCTTGATGAGGACGGGGTAGCCGATGCTGTCTGCGGCGGATTGCAGGGTGGCGAGGTCCTGCGCTTCGCCGTGGTAGCCCGGCACGAGCGGGACGCCGGCTTCGGCCATGAGCGCCTTGGCTTGGGATTTGCCGCCCATGGCGCGGATGGCGGCGGGGGGTGGGCCAACGAAGATCAGGCCGGCGGCGGCGCAGGCTTCGGCGAAGGCGGCGTTTTCGGAGAGGAAGCCGTAGCCGGGGTGGATGGCCTCGGCGCCGCTGATGCGGGCGGCTTCCAGGATGGCTTCGATGCGCAGGTAGGAGTCGCGCGGGGCGGCGGGGCCGATCCGGTGGGCTTCATCGGCCATGGCGACGTGCTGGGCGGTGGCGTCGGCATCCGAATGGACGGCGATGGTGCGCAGGCCCATGCGGCGCGCGGTGCGGATGATGCGGCAGGCGATTTCGCCGCGATTGGCGATGAGGAGCTTGGTGAACATCGCCATCACATCCGGAACAGGCCGAATTTCGTCGGCGCGATGGGGGCGTTCAGGGCGGCGGAGAGGCCGAGGCCGAGGACGCGGCGGGTGTCGATCGGGTCGATGATGCCGTCATCCCACAGCCTGGCCGTGGCGTAGGTGGGGTGGCCCTGGGTTTCGTATTGGTCGCGGATTGGTTGCTTGAAGGCGTCCTCCGCTTCCGGTGGCCAGGTTTCGCCTTTGGCTTCCATGTTGTCGCGGCGGATGGTGGCCATGACGCTGGCGGCCTGCTCGCCGCCCATGACGGAGATGCGGGCATTGGGCCACATCCAGAGGAAGCGGGGGTCGTAGGCGCGGCCGCACATGCCGTAATTGCCGGCGCCGAAGCTGCCGCCGATGACGACGGTGAATTTCGGCACGTTGGCGGTGGCCACGGCGGTGACCATCTTGGCACCATCCTTGGCGATGCCGCCGTTCTCGTATTTGCGGCCGACCATGAAGCCGGTGATGTTCTGCAGGAAGACGAGCGGGATGCCGCGCTGGGCGCAGAGCTCGATGAAATGGGCGGCCTTCTGGGCGGACTCGCTGAACAGGATGCCGTTGTTGGCGACGATGCCGACCGGGTAGCCGTGGATGTGGGCGAAGCCGGTGACCAGCGTGGTGCCGTAGAGTTTCTTGAACTCATCGAAGGCGCTGTCGTCGACGATGCGGGCGATGATTTCGCGCACGTCGTAGGGGCGGCGGCGGTCGGCGGGGATGATGCCGTAGATTTCCTCGGGGTTGTGGCGCGGGGGGAGGGGCGCGCGGATCGCGAGGTTGGGGGATTTGGTGGTGTTGAGGGTGGCGACGATGCGCCGCGCGATGCCGAGGGCGTGGGCGTCGTTCTCGGCGAAGTGGTCGGCGACGCCGGAGATGCGGGTGTGGACGTCGGCGCCGCCGAGATCCTCCGCGGTGACGATTTCGCCGGTGGCGGCCTTCACCAGCGGGGGGCCGCCGAGGAAGATGGTGCCCTGGCCCTTCACGATGATGGATTCGTCCGACATGGCGGGGACGTAGGCGCCGCCGGCGGTGCAGCTGCCCATGACGACGGCGATCTGGGCGATGCCCTCCGCCGACATCTGGGCCTGGTTGAAGAAGATGCGGCCAAAATGGTCGCGGTCGGGGAAGACCTCGTCCTGGTTGGGGAGGTTGGCGCCGCCGGAATCCACGAGGTAGAGGCAGGGAAGGCGGTTCTGGCGGGCGATGTCTTGCGCGCGGAGGTGCTTCTTGACGGTGACGGGGAAGTAGGTGCCGCCCTTCACCGTGGCGTCGTTGCAGACGATGACGCATTCGCGGCCGGAGACGCGGCCGATGCCGGTGATGATGCCGGCGGAGGGGACCTCGTTGCCATACATGCCGTGGGCGGCGAGCTGGGAAAGCTCCAGGAAGGGCGTGCCGGGGTCGAGCAGGGCTTCGATGCGCTGGCGGGGGAGGAGTTTGCCGCGCGAGAGGTGGCGCTTGCGGGCGACCTCGCCGCCGCCGAGGACGACTTTTTCGGCATGGGCGCGGATTTCGGCGACCTGTTCGCGCATGGACTGGGCGTTGGCGGCGAAGTCTGGCGAGCGGGGGTCGATCAGGGTGGGGAGGGTCATGCCTGGGTTCCGAGGCGAGGGGCCGGGCGCTGGGGGTGGGGCTTACCCCTCAC
>JBIKOJ010000124.1:0-16264 GCA_044358135.1 Acetobacteraceae bacterium
GTCGCGGAAGAAGACGACGTTGTGGGCGAGCCAGATCTGGCGGATCTCGGCGATCTCGGCGTCTATCGCGCGGGCGAGGTCGATGCCGTGGATCTCGGCGCCGATGGCGCCGGAGAGGGGGGTGTACTGGATGGGCATCGTTGGTTTCCTCCGGTGAGGGGAGGATGGCGGCGGGGCGGGTTGGAGGCAAGTTTGGGATAGTCATTTTGATATCGGAATGAAATGGTCGTGAGTTTGGGTGCCTGGGTGGGGGCGTGATTCAGGCGGGGATGGGGTGCGGCGGGGCGCGGGCGGTGATGGGGCGTGCGGGTTTGGGGGCGCGGCTGGGCAGCGCGCGGGCGCCGCGGTTGCGGGCGCGCCAGGTGGGGATGCGGAGACGGCCGCGGGAGCCGCGGGACAGAATCCGGGCGCGGCGGGCATCGCGCAGGCGCAGGTGAAAGCGCAGGCGGCCATCCTCGTCGTACTCGGCCGGGGCTTGGCGGGTGGTGGTGTGCCAGGTGCGGGCGAGGGGTTCGAGGCTTGCGAGCAGGCGGAGGAGGAGGGTGAGGAGGAGATTGGACACACCTCGGGCGTCCGCTTCCAGGGCGGTGCGCAGGCCGGCGATGAGGGCCGGGAGGGTGGGAGGGGATGTGTCCATGTCAGTGAATATAATTCACGGAGCTTCGATGGGCAAGAGAAAAATTCCTGTAGGGCGTATTTTTTTCACAGCACCGGGCAGGGCTCGCCATGTTGCTGCTGTGTTGGGTGCTGGATAGGGTGCGCCAGCTTGCCCGCATCGGGCCGGAGGCGACCATGCATATCGGACTGATCGGCGGCATCGGGGTGGCAGCGACAGTGGTGTACTACCAGCGCCTGGTGGCCGCGGTGGCGGCGCGGGGGGCGGAGAAGCTGGCGCTGACGATCGTGCATGGCGACATTCAGGAACTGATCCGCAACAACCTTGCCGACCGGCGCGAGGAGCAGGCGCAGGCGTATTTGCCGCTGGTGGAGCGGCTGAAGGCGGCGGGGTGCGATTGCGTGGCGCTGACCTCGCTGGGCGGGCATTTCTGCGTGGATGAGTTGGTGGCGCTGTCGCCGTTGCCGGTGGTTTCAGGCGTGGCGCCGCTGGACGGGTATTTCGCTGGCCAGGGTATCCGGCGGGTCGGGCTGCTGGGGACGCGGGTGGTGATGCGGACGGGGTTCTACGGCAAGCTGGTGCGCACCGAGGCCTTGGCGCCGGAAGGCGAGATCGACCTGATCGGGCAGACCTATCAGGACGTGGCGGTGGCGGGGGTGTGTTCGGAGGCGCAGCGGGCGCTGTTCGTGGCGGCGGGGCAGCGCATGGTGGCCGCGGGGGCGGAGGCTGTGGTGCTGGCGGGGACGGATTTGAACCTGGCGTTCGATGGGCGGGATGTGGGGTATCCGGTGATCGATGCGCTGGATGTGCATGTGGCGGTGCTGGCCGACCTGGCGGCAGGGCGGGTGGGGTTGGCTGAGGTGGTAGGGTAGCCCCCCCCCCGCTCGGGGGGGGAGAGAAGGAAGCAAGAAGAAGATTCAACACAGAGACACAGAGGCACGGAGAAGCAAGGCAAGGGAGAAGCGAAGTGGCGGATCACGCTTCGCGTATCCGCCCTACGGGCCTATGGGTGTTAGCGAACGAATGAAGTTTTTTTGCTTCTTTTTGTTCACAAAAAGAAGGCGCTTGCTTCCTTACGCTTTAAGCGCCCGATCGAGATCGGCATAGAGGTCGTTGACGTCTTCGATGCCGGTGGAAAGGCGCAGGAGATCGGGTGGGCAGGGGGAGCCGGGGCCTTCGATGGTGGCGCGGTGTTCGATGAGGCTTTCGACGCCGCCGAGCGAGGTGGCGCGCTTCCAGAGGTCGACGTGGGCGGCGGCCTTGATGGCGGCTTGTTCGCCCGCGCGGATGCGGATGGAGAGCATGCCGCCGAAGCCGCCCTGCATCTGGCGCTTGGCCAGTTCGTGGCCGGGGTGGGTGGGGAGGCCGGGGTAGAGGACTTCGCTGATGGCGGCGTGGTTCGACAGGCGGGTGGCGAGTTCCATGGCCGAGGCGCAGGCGGCGGTGACGCGCAGGTGCAGGGTGCGCATGCCGCGGATCAGGAGGTAGGCCTCGAGCGGGCCGAGGATCTGGCCGAGGGTGGAGCGGACGCGCTTGATGCGGGCCCAGAAATCGTCGGCCTGGTTGGTGGCCAGGGCGCCGGCGATGACGTCGGAATGGCCGTTCAGGTATTTGGTGGCCGAGTGCATGACGATATCGGCGCCGAAATCGAGCGGGCGGGTGAGGATGGGGCTGGCGCCGGTGCTGTCCACCGCCACGCGGGCGCCGTGCCTGTGGGCGAGATCGGATACCGCGCGGATATCGGTGATCGACCAGAGCGGGTTGGACGGGGTTTCCAGCCAGATCAGCTTGGTTTCGCCGGGGCGGATGGCGGCTTCCACGGCGGCGAGATCCGACGTGTCCACCACATCGACCTTCAGGCCCCAGTGGGTGGCGTCGTTCATCAGCCAGTTGCGCAGGGCCCAGTACATGACCGAGGAGGCCAGGATGTGGTCGCCGGGCTTCAGCGCCAGGAACACCGCGGTGGCCGCCGACATGCCGGAGCCCAGCACCATCGCGGCCTCGGCATTCTCCAGCATGGCGATGATGGTTTCCGCCTCGCGGATCGTGGCGTTGTCGGGCCGGCCGTAGATGAAGCCGGAGCTGTAGCCGTTGTCGGGGTCGCGGATGTAGGTGGTGGCGAGATGGATGGGCGGGACGACGGCGCGCGTGGCCTCATCCACATGGCCCATGGCCTGGGCGAGAAGGGTGCGGCGGGACCAGGCAGGGGTGTCGGTCATTTGGGAGTCCGTCTGAAGGAAGGAAGAATCTTCTTTTTTGAAAAAAAGAAGCAAAAAACTTTTGTACCTTTAGGTGGGAGGCACGGCGCCATTCGGGAAGTTTTTTTGCTTCTTTTTGTTCACAAAAAGAAGAGTCTTGCTTACGTGCCCACCAACCCGCGAGCGTAGTCCATGGGATCGAAGGCGCGCAGGTCGGTGGCTTTTTCGCCGACGCCGACGGCGTGGACGGGGAGGCCGTAGGCTTCGGCCAGCGCCACGACGATGCCGCCGCGGGCGCTGCCGTCCAGTTTGGTGACGACCAGGCCGGTGATGTCCACCATGTCCTTGAAGACGCCGACCTGTTGGATGGCGTTTTGGCCGGTGGTGGCATCGAGCACCAGCAGGATGGAGTGGGGGGCGGTTTCGTCTTGTTTCTTGAGCACGCGGATGATCTTGCGGAGCTCTTCCATCAGCGCGGATTTGTTGTGCAGGCGGCCGGCGGTGTCGATGAGGAGGACGTCGGCGTTTTCGGCGCGGGCGCGGGTGAGGCCGTCGAAGGCCAGGCCGGCGGAATCGGCGTTCGCGGCGGCGGAGATGACGGGGGCGCCGGTGCGTTGGCCCCAGATCTGGAGCTGTTCGACGGCGGCGGCGCGGAAGGTGTCTCCGGCGACGAGGACGGGTTTCAGGCCCTGCTCGCGGTATTGCAGGGCGAGCTTGCCGATGGTGGTGGTTTTGCCGGTGCCGTTGACGCCGACGACGAGGACGACATGGGGCTTGAGCGCGCGGTTGATGTCCAGCGGCTGGGCCACGGGGGCGAGGATGGCGGCGATTTCCTCGGCCAGGGCGGTGCGGATTTCGTCGTCGGTGACTTCGCGGCCGAAGCGGGTGCGGCGGAAATTGGTGATGATGCGGGCGGCGACATCGGTGCCGAGATCGGCGGTGATGAGGATGTCTTCGAGTTCCTCCAGCGCCGCGTCGTCCAGCTTGCGCTTCTTGAAGACGGCGGTGATGCCTTCGGTGAGCTTCTGGGTGGAGCGGGTGAGGCCTTCCTTGAGGCGGGAGAAGAAGCCGAGGGCCATCAGGCAGGTTCCGCGAGAAGGTGGTCGGGGGTGGCGGCGGTGACGCGGGCCTGGAGGAGCTGGCCGGGCTGGGCGGTGATGCGGACGGGGGCGAAGTGTTCGCTGTGGCCGCCGGTTTCGGTTTCGGCCAGCACGGTGAGGGTGCGGCCGATCTGGGCGGCGAGGAAGGTGGTGGCGGCTTGGGTGCCTGCTTCGCGCAGGCGGGCGGCGCGTTCGCGGCGGACGGGGACGGGCACGGCGGGCATGCGGGCGGCGGGGGTGCCGGGGCGTTCGCTGTAGGGGAAGACGTGGACGAAGGGGATCTGGGCTTCCTCCACGAAGGCGAGGGTTTCGGCGAAGAGCTCGTCTGATTCCGTGGGGAAGCCGGCGATGAGGTCCGCACCTATGCCGATGCCGGGGCGGAGGGTGCGGGCGCGGGCGATGACATCGAGGCCCTGCTGGCGCAGGTGGCGGCGCTTCATGCGCTTGAGGATGAGGTCGCTGCCGGCCTGCATGGAGAGGTGCAGGTGGGGCATGAGGCGGGGCTCGGTTTCGATCAGGCGCCAGAGGTCGTCGTCGATCGCGGCGGGGTCGATGGAGGAGAGGCGCAGGCGGGGGAGCTCGGGGACGGCGGCGAGGAGGCGGCGGGCCATCTGGCCGAGGCTGGGGCGGCCGGGGAGGTCTGGGCCGTAGCTGGCGATGTCCACGCCGGTGAGGACGATCTCGCGGTAGCCGGTGGCGACGAGGGTGCGGACCTGCTCGGCGATGGCGCCGATGGGGACGGAGCGGTTGGGGCCGCGGCCGAAGGGGATGATGCAGAAGGTGCAGCGGTGGTCGCAGCCTTGCTGGACCTGGACGAAGGCGCGGGCGCGGCCGGCGAATTCGGTGACCAGGTGGGGGGCGGTTTCCTTGGCGGCCATGATGTCGGAGACGGCGGAGGGTGCGCCGGGGAGCCAGGATTCGGGCTTCAGCTTGTCTTCGTTGCCGAGCACGCGGGTGACGCCGGGGAGGGTGGCCCAGGTTTCCGGCGCGATCTGGGCGGCGCAGCCGGTGACGACGATCTGGGCTTCGGGGTTCTCGCGGTGGGCGCGGCGGATGGCCTGGCGGGCCTGGCGCTCGGCTTCGGCGGTGACGGCGCAGGTGTTGACGATGATGGTGTTGGTGAGGGCCTGGGCGTGGCCGCGCATCACCTCGGATTCGTAGGTGTTGAGGCGGCAGCCGAAGGTGAGGATGTCGACGGTCATTCGGGGTAGCTGGCGAGGTCGATGGTGCCGCGGAAGCTGGTGGTGACGGGGCCGGTCATCAGCACGTGGCCGTCTTCGCGCCATTCCATGTCGAGCAGGCCGCCATCGGCCTCGATGGTGGCGCGGCGGCCGGTGAGGCCGCGGCGGGCGGCGTTGACGATGGTGGCGCAGGCGCCGGAGCCGCAGGCCAAGGTGAGGCCGGCGGCGCGTTCCCAGACGCGCAGGCGGATGCGGGTGGGGGATTGGATTTCCGCAAAGCCGATATTGGCCTTGGCGGGGAAGATGGGGGCGGTTTCCAGGGCGGGGCCGAGGGATTCGATGGGCAGGGCCATCACATCCGGCACGAAGAAGGTGGCGTGGGGGTTGCCCATGGAGCAGGCAGCGGGGTCGCTGACAGGGCCCAGGGCGAGGGGGAGGTGGAGGGTGTCGGTCTCGTGGGCCAGGGGCACGTCCTGCCAGGACAGGCGGGCGGGGCCCATGTCCACCTGCACGCGGCCATCCGGGAGCATGCGGCTGGGGAGGAGGCCGGAGATGGTCTGGATAGTGATCTCCGTGCGGCCGGTTTCGGCGGCGAGGAGGGAGACGACGCAGCGTGTGGCGTTGCCGCAGGCGCCGGCTTCGGAGCCGTCGGGGTTGCGGATGCGCATGAAGGCGTCTGCGCTGGAGCCCGGGGGCGGGGGTTCGATGACGATGAACTGGTCGCAGCCCACGCCGGTGCGGCGGTTGGCGATGGCGGCGGCCCGGGTGGGGGTGAGGCCGAGCTTGCGGGCGCGTTCGTCGAACACGACGAAGTCGTTCCCGGCGCCGTGCATCTTCAGGAAGGGTGTTTCCATGCGCGGGGTTATATGGGGCTGCGCGTGTGCGGCAAAGCGCGCGGCTTGCATGGCGGGGGGCGGATCGGTATATGCCCGCCTTCGTCTGTGGGTCCGGGCCTGTGTGGGCATGCCTGGCCGCGACGGCTGTGCCTGCCATTCCGGTGGGGGCAGCTTCCGACCTGAGGAGATGCAAATGCCCAAGTTGAAGACGAAGTCTTCTGTGAAGAAGCGCTTCAAGATCACCGCCACCGGCAAGGTGCTGGCCGGCCCCGGCAACAAGCGCCACGGGCTGATCAACCGTCCGCAGAAGATGAAGCGCCAGGGGCGCGGCAGCCAGACGCTGACCCATGCTGACGGGCTGACCGTCAAGCAGTGGGCGCCGTACGGTCTGGGTTGAGGGAGCGCTAGCACATGGCACGCGTCAAGCGGGGCGTAACAACGCACGCCCGCCACAAGAAGGTTCTCGATGCCTCCAAGGGCTTCGTGGGCCGTTCGTCCACCAATTATCGCATTGCGCTGGAGCGGCTGGAGAAGTCCCTTCAGTATGCCTACCGCGACCGCAAGGTGAAGAAGCGCGATTTCCGCAGCCTGTGGATCCAGCGCATCAACGCCGCGGTGCGTGAGCACGGCATGACCTATTCGAAGTTCATCGCGGCGCTCAAGGCGAGCGGCATCGAGATGGACCGCAAGGTTCTGGCCGCCATCGCCTATGACGATCCCACCAGCTTTGGTGAGATCGTGAAGAAGGCGCAGGCCGCCCTGGCCTGATCGCGTCCCGCAAGGGATACCGATCGTGACGTGAAGGGCTGCCCGCGCGGGGCGGCCCTTTTTCGTGTGCGAGCATCACCGGACGAGGCCCATGACCGACGATCTTCTCGCCCTCAAGACCGAGACCGATGCCGCCCTGGCCGCCGCCGGCGATTTGCGCGCCTGGGATGCGGTACGCGTGGCCGTGCTGGGCCGCAGCGGTTCGCTGACGGGGTTGCTCAAGGAACTGGGCAAGGTCGCGCCCGAGGAACGGCGGGCGCGCGGGGCGGCGCTGAACGAGTTGAAGGAGGCGCTGACCGCGGCGATCGACGCGCGGCGCGCCTCGCTGGAGGAGGCGGCGCTGGAGGCGCGGCTGGCCCACGAGCGCATGGATGTGACGCTGCCGCCACGGCTGGCGCCCACCGGGCTGATCCATCCGATCAGCCGGACGATGGAGGAGATGGCCGCGATCTTCGGCGCCATGGGCTTCGCCATCGCCGAGGGGCCGGATATCGAGGATGACTGGCGCAATTTCGGCGCGCTGAACATTCCGGCGCATCATCCGGCGCGGCAGGACATGGACACGTTCTATGTGCCCGGCATCGACGCCGAGGGGCGGCAGCGGGTGCTGCGCACGCATACCTCTCCGGTGCAGGTGCGCACGATGCTGAACCAGGCGCCGCCGATCCGGGTGATCGTGCCGGGCCGCACCTATCGCGCCGACCATGATGCCACGCACTCGCCGATGTTCCACCAGGTGGAGGGGCTGGTGATTGATCGGGGGATCACGCTCGGGCACCTGAAGGGCTGCCTGATCGACTTCCTGCGGGCGTTCTTCGGCATTACCACGCTGCCGGTGCGGTTCCGTTCGAGCTACTTCCCGTTCACCGAGCCCTCGATGGAGGTGGATATCGGCTGGAACCGCAAGACCGGCGAGCTGGGCGGCGGCGGGGATTGGCTGGAGATCCTGGGCAGCGGGATGGTGCATCCGAAGGTGCTGGCCAATTGCGGGATCGATCCGCGGGAGTGGCAGGGGTTCGCGTTCGGCATGGGGATTGAGCGGGTGACGATGCTGAAGCACGGCATCCCCGATCTGCGGCCGTTCTATGAGAGCGATATCCGCTGGCTGCGGCATTACGGGTTCAGCGCGCTGGCGCCGGCGATGCTGCATGAAGGGGTGTAGGCAAGTGAAGAGTCTTCTTTTTGTGAACAAAAAGAAGCAAAAAAACTTTATTTGTTTGGGCCCGTTTCAGGGCGAGCCGCAAACGAATGAAAGTTTTTTGGTTCTTTTTTTCAAAAAAGAACATGCTTGCTTTCTTGATCAGGACCACACGCCATGAAGTTCCCTTTGTCCTGGCTGAAGACGCATCTGGAGACGGATGCATCCTTGGATGAGATCACCACGGCGCTGACCAATATCGGGTTGGAGCTGGAGGGCGTGGAGAATCGCGGGGCGGCGCTGGCGCCGTTCGTGGTCGCGCATGTGGTGGAAGCGGTGCAGCACCCGAATGCCGATCGGCTGCGGGCCTGCAAGGTGGATACCGGTAGCGGCATCGTTTCCGTGGTGTGCGGGGCGCCGAATGCGCGCACCGGCATGAAGAGCGTGTTCGCCGCGCCCGGCAGCTACATCCCCGGCAAGGACGTGGTGCTGAAGGTGGGCGAGATCCGCGGCGTGCAGAGTGCCGGCATGCTGCTCTCGGCCATGGAGATGGGGCTGGGCGACGACCATGCGGGGATCGTGGAGCTGGACGAGTCCGCGCCCGTGGGCATGCCCTATGCCGAGTGGGCGGGGCTGGATGATCCGGTGATCGAGATCGCCGTCACGCCGAACCGGGGCGATGCGCTTTCGGTGCGTGGCGTGGCGCGCGATCTTGCCGCCGCCGGGCTGGGCACGCTGGTGCCGTTCGCGCCCGCGAAGGTGCAGGGCCATGGCGCAAGCGCGGTGGAGTGGGCAATCGAGATGCCCCTGGCCTGCCCCTGGGTGCTGGGCCGGACCATTCGTGGCGTGAAGAACGGGCCGAGCCCCAAGTGGCTGCAGGAGCGGCTGGTGGCCGTCGGGCTGCGGCCGATCAACGCGCTGGTGGACGTGACGAATTTCTTCACCATGGATCTCGGCCGGCCGCTGCACGTGTTCGATGCCGACAAGGTGGCGGGCGGGCGGCTGGTGTTCCGGCCCGGCGCGGGGGAGACGTTCAAGGCGCTGAACGGCAAGGACTACACCGTGACGCAGGATGACTGCGTGATCGCGGATGCCAATGGCGTGCAGTCCTTGGCCGGCGTGGTCGGTGGCGAGGCGACGGGGTGCGACGAGGGCACGACCAGCGTGTTCCTGGAATGCGCGCTGTTCGAGCCCGTTTCGATCGCGCTGGCGGGACGGCGGCACCAGATCATCAGCGATGCGCGCCAGCGCTTCGAGCGCGGGATCGACCCGGCGCTGCTGCCGGATGCGGTGGAGGCGGCGACGCGGATGATCCAGCACCTGTGCGGCGGCGAGGCGAGCGAGGTGGTGGAGGCGGGCGCGATGCCGGCCTGGCAGCGCACCGCCACCATGCGCTTTGCCCGGGTGGCCGAGTTCGGCGGCATGGAGGTGGCGGCCGACGAGTGCGTCGCCTCCCTGGAACGGCTGGGCTTTTCCGTGGCGGCGCGCAGCGAGACCTCCGTGACCGTCAATGTGCCGTCGTGGCGCAACGACGTGGCCGGTTCCACCCCGCTGGAGCCCTCGCCCAGCCTGCCGGCGGATCGCGCCGCCAAGGCGGCCGAGGGGCGCGCGGCGATGGAACAGGAATGCGACCTGATCGAGGAGGTGCTACGCCTCAAGGGCCTGGACAACGTGCCGCCGGTCTCCCTGCCAGTGGTGGGCGCGGTGCCGGCGGCCACGCTCTCGCCGCGGCAGCAGCGCAGCGCGGTGGCGCGGCGCACCCTGGCGGCTTCGGGCATGGCGGAATGCGTGACCTTCAGCTTCATGCCATCGGAGACCGCGCGGCTGTTCGGCACGGCGCCGGAGGCGCTGCGGCTGGTGAACCCGATCGCCTCCGACCTCGACCAGATGCGGCCGACGCCGCTGGCGACTCTGGCGATGGCGGCGGGGCGCAATGCCGCGCGCGGCCATGCCGATGTGAGCCTGTTCGAGATCGGGCCGGCCTTCCCGGATGCCGAGGGGCAGCGCCTGGTGGCCGCCGGGCTGCGGGCGGGGGGCAGTGCGCGCCATTGGCAGGGCGGTGCGGCGGCGGTGGATGCGATGGGGGCCAAGGCCGACCTCTGGGCGGTGCTGGCGGCCCTCGGCGTGCCGATGGAGGCGCTGAGCGTGACCGCCGATGCTCCGGGTTTCTACCATCCGGGCCAGAGCGGCACGGTGCGGCAGGGGCCGAAGACGGTGCTGGCGACGTTCGGGGCGCTGCATCCGCGCGTGCTGGCGGCGCTGGACCTCACGGGCCCGGCGGTGGCGTTCGAGGTGTTCCTGGATGCCATCCAGGACCCGAAGAAGCGCAAGAAATCCGTCCCTGACCTGCCGGCGTTCCAGCCGGTGCGGCGCGACTTCGCCTTCGTGGTGGAGGCAGGCGTGCCGGCCGAGGCGGTGCTGAAGGCCGCGCGCGGGGCGGAGCGCACGCTGATTGCCGGCGTTTCGCTGTTCGACGTGTACGAGGGCGACAAGATGGAGGCCGGCCGCAAATCCCTGGGGATCGAGGTGGTGTTCCAGCCGCGCGAGCGCACGCTGACCGACCAGGAGATCGAGGCGGCGGGGCAGAAGGTGGTGGTGGCCGTCGCCAAGGCCACCGGCGCCACGCTGCGAGGCTGACAGGGAGAGGCAAAGCGCCTATCTGACACAAATGACCGACACCCCACTCGATCGCATCCGCAACTTCTCGATCATCGCCCATATCGACCATGGGAAATCCACGCTCGCCGACCGGCTGATCCAGGCCACGGGCGGCCTGACGGCGCGCGAGATGACCGAGCAGGTGCTCGACAACATGGAGCTGGAGAAGGAGCGCGGCATCACCATCAAGGCGCAGACGGTGCGCCTGGCCTACAAGGCCAATGATGGGCTGGATTACGTGCTCAACCTGATGGACACGCCCGGCCACGTGGACTTCGCCTACGAGGTCAGCCGCTCGCTGGCCGCCTGCGAGGGCTCGCTGCTGGTGGTCGATGCTTCCCAGGGCGTGGAGGCGCAGACGCTGGCCAATGTGTACCAGGCGATCGAGGCGAACCACGAGATCGTGCCGGTGCTCAACAAGATCGACCTGCCGGCGGCCGAACCCGACCGGGTGCGCCAGCAGATCGAGGACGTGATCGGGCTGGATGCCTCCGACGCCGTGATGGTGTCGGCCAAGTCCGGCCTGAATATCGAGGGCGTGCTGGAGGCGCTGGTGACGCGGCTGCCGCCGCCGACCGGCAATCGGAACGCGCCGCTGAAGGCGCTGATCGTGGATAGCTGGTACGACCAGTATCTGGGCGTGATCATCCTGATCCGGGTGAAGGACGGCAGCATCCGCAAGGGCCAGAAGATCCGCATGATGGCCAACGGAATCACCCATCCGGTGGAGCAGGTGGGCGTGTTCACGCCGCGGCTGGTGCCGGTGGACGATCTGGGCCCGGGCGAGATGGGCTACATCACGGCGGCCATCAAGACGGTGGCGGACATCGCGGTGGGCGACACCATCACCGATGACCGCCAGCCGGCCACCGAGGCGCTGCCGGGCTTCAAGCCCAGCGTGCCCGTGGTGTGGTGCGGCCTGTTCCCGGTGGATGCCGACGATTTCGAGAAGCTGCGCGACAGCCTGGCCAAGCTGCGGCTGAACGATGCCAGCTTCCACTTCGAGGCGGAGAGCAGCGCCGCGCTGGGCTTCGGCTATCGCTGCGGCTTCCTCGGCCTGCTGCACCTGGAGATCATCCAGGAGCGGCTTTCGCGCGAGTTCGACCTCGACCTGATCGCGACCGCGCCGAGCGTGGTGTACCGGCTGTTCGCCAACGATGGCAGCATGACCGAGCTGCACAACCCGGCCGACATGCCGGACCCGACCAAGATCGACCATATCGAGGAGCCGTGGATCAAGGCCACCATCATGGTGCCCGATGAATATCTCGGCTCCATCCTGACGTTGTGCAGCGAGCGCCGCGGCGTGCAGCTGGATCTCACCTATGTCGGCAACCGCGCCATGGCGGTGTATCGCCTGCCGCTGAACGAGGTGGTGTTCGATTTCTACGACCGGCTGAAATCGGTCAGCCGCGGCTATGCCAGCTTCGACTATGCGATGGACGCCTATGCCGAGGGCGAGCTGGTGCGCATCTCCATCCTGGTGAACCAGGACCCGGTGGATGCGCTGTCCTTCATCGCGCACAAGAGCCAGGCGGAGCGGCGCGGGCGTTCGATCTGCGAAAAGCTGAAGGATTTGATCCCGAAGCAGCTGTTCAAGATCGCGATCCAGGCGGCGATCGGCGGGCGGGTGATCGCGCGCGAGACGATCGGGGCGCTTTCGAAGGACGTGACCGCCAAGTGCTATGGCGGCGATATTTCGCGCAAGCGGAAGCTGCTGGAGAAGCAGAAGGAAGGCAAGAAGCGCATGCGGCAGTTCGGCAAGGTCGAAATTCCGCAGAGTGCGTTCCTGGCCGCCCTGAAGATGGATGCCTGACGCGCCGTTTGGGCGATGCTGGAGCCCCGTTGGGGCATAGACGCGCCCGCGGGGCGCTGCTATTCAGCGCGCCGCGACGGAAGGGTGGCCGAGCGGCTTAAGGCGCACGCTTGGAAAGCGTGTGTGCGTGAAAGCGTACCGAGGGTTCGAATCCCTCCCCTTCCGCCACGTTCCCCCTGCTCCCTCCTCCTCTCTCGATGACTGGCGCATGCTGCGGTGTCTTGGGCTGGGTGCATGGTTGCGGCGGATCGTTACGAAATCATTCTTGCGATTGCATTGTTAAGCTATCGAGGGCCACCCTCTGCGCGCCGCAGCCACGCGGCCAATCGCACAAGGTCCCGCATGCTGAACCTCTCCCCGATCACGGGTGCGCCGTGACCGGCTCCGATCTGCCGCCCATCGCCGATGCGGCCTGGTTCAGCGCCGGGCCGCGCCCCGCCGACCAGGCGCCGCCGGAGGGGCTGCCGGAACCGGCGATCGATGCCGGGTGGAGCTTGCGATCGATTCTGGCCCATCTCGCCGGGCACGCTGCGCGCCAGCCGCAGCGAATCGCGGTCGCCGATGGCCTGCGCAGCCTGAGCTTTGCCGAGCTTCATGCACAGGCTTGCCGCCTGGGCGCGGCGCTGCGCGCGGCGGCGTGGCCGGAGGGCGCGGTGGGGGTGCTGCTGCCCAACGACGCCCGCTACCTCGCCGCCATGTTCGGGTGCCTGGCCGCTGGCCGGCCCTGCATGCTGCTGGACCCCCAGCAACCCGGCCCCATGCTCGCTGCCCGGATCGCCGCCGCCGGCCTGGTGGGCGTTGTCGCCACGCCGGAACTGGCGGCGCGGCTCGATGGTGCGGTGCCGGTTCTCGATTCGTGCGCCGGTGCCGCGGTGCCGCTGGACCCGGTGCTGCTTGATCCCGCCGCGCCCGTGTTCATCGTCTCCACCTCCGGCAGCACCGGCGCGCCCAAGGCGGTGGTGCTGATCCAGCAGGCCATCCTGGCCAACTATGCCCAGCGCATTCGCCAGCTTCGGCTCGGCCCGCAGGACCGCGTGGCGGTGATCGGCCCGCCCGCCACGTCCGGCGCGGTGTCGCACCGGCTCTATGCCCTCATGGCCGGGGCCGAGCTGGCGCTGCCCGATCCGCAGGCGCTGGGCCTCGGCGGCGTGCTGGAACAGGTGGGGCAGTTCCAGGCCACCGTGCTGCATGCCACGCCCCGGCTGCTGACGGTGCTGGCCGGGCTGCCGGCGGCGCGTGCCGCCTTTGCCGGGCTGCGGCTGGTGATGCTGGGCGGCGATGCGCTGTTGCAGGCCGATCTTGCCCTGATCCGTGCCGCCCTGCCGGCCGGGTGCCGCGTGAGCTACGGGCTGAGCCTGAGCGAAGCGGCGCGGGTGGCGGGATGGTTCGTGCCGGCGGACGACCGGCACGACCCGGTGCGCGTGGGCTCCGGCTATCTCAACGAGGGGGTGGAGGTGGCCATCCTGGACGAGGCGGGCCACCCCGTCGGGCCTGGCGAGGCGGGTGAGCTGGTGGTGCGCACCCCCTTCGCCGCGGCGGGTGACTGGGTGGGCGGCCGGATGGTGGCGGCACGTTTCCCGACCGATCCGCGCCATCCCGGCAAGCGCATCTACCGCACCGGGGATATCGGGCGGCTGGCGCCGGATGGCGTGCTGGTGGTGCTGGGCCGGCGCGACCGGATGGTGAAGATCGCCGGCCAGCGGGTGGAGCCGGCGACGATCGAGATGGCGCTGCGCGCGCTGCCGGGCGTCGCCGAAGCCGCCGTGGTGGCCTGCCACTCCGGGGGCGAGGTGCGCTTGGCGGGGTTCGTGGTGCCCGCTTCCGGGGCGGATGCGGCGCTGCTGCAGGAGGTTCGCGCCGCGCTGCGGGCCGTGCTGCCGGCAGCGATGGTGCCGGCCATCCTGCGCCGGATCGAGACGATTCCGCTGACCAATGCGGGCAAGCGCGACGATGCGGCGCTGGCCGCCCTGGCAGGCGCATGAGGCGGCCCTGGCGCCTCCTGGCCGCGGCCCTGCTGGCGGCCCTTGTCGCCCTGCCGGCCGTGGCCGAGCCGCGCCGCCTGGCCGAGGGGCGGGTGGTGATGGGGCTCGCGGTGGCACCCTCGGGCCTGGATCCGCATGCCTATGCGGCCAACAGCGATGGCACCGTGCACGTGAACATCTACGAGGCGCTGGTGGGCATCGATCCGGCAGGCAAGGCCCGGCCGGCGCTGGCCACCGGGTGGCGCGTGGCCGATAGCCTGGTGTGGGACATCGCGCTGCGCCCCGGCGTTGCCTTCCATGACGGCACGCCGTTCACCGCGGAGGACGTGGCGGCGAGCTTCGCGCGGGCGGCAGGGCTGAAGACCAGCCTGCGTGGCCTGGCCAGCAAGCTGCAGGCGATCACCGCGGTGGAGCTGCTCGGCCCGCACGCGCTGCGCCTGCGCACGGCGCGGCCGACGCCGACACTGCTGCACGACCTTGCCAAGGTGCCGATCCTGCGCCGCAGCGCCACTGTCGCCACGGAGGCGGAGGCGTTCAACAGCCTGCGCGAGGCCGTGGGCACCGGGCCGTTCCGCGTGGTGGGGTATGTGCCGGAGGCCTCGGTGGAGCTGGCCCGCCATGCCGGCTGGTGGGGCGAGGCGTTGCCCTGGCGCAGCGCGGCACTTCGCTTCATCCCGCGCGATGCGGTGCGTGCCGCCGCCCTGCTGGCCGGCGACATCGACGTGATGGAGCGCGCCTCCGCCGCCGACGCGCAGATGTTCGCGGCGCGGCCGGAGTTCGCTCTGGCGCGGGTGCCCGCCGCGAACACGGTCTATGTCATTCCCCAGCTTGCCCGCGAGGATGGCGGGGCCTTCGTGGCCGGCCCGGGCGGCGCGCCGCTGGCGGCCAACCCGCTGCGTGACCGGCGCGTGCGCCAGGCGCTGTCGCGCGCCGTGGCCCGCGCGGCGTTGACCGACCGGCTGCTGTCCGGGGCAGGCGTACCGGCGGGCCAGATCGCGCCGGCCGGCAGCGCACAGCACGTGGCCGGGCTCGCCGCCCCGGCGCAGGATGTGGCGGCCGCGCGCGCCCTGCTGGCCGAGGCCGGTTACGCCGATGGCTTCCGGCTGGTGCTGCACGGGCCCAGCGACCGGTTCGCGGGGATCACGCAGGTGGCGGAGGCGCTGGCGCAGATGTGGTCGCGCATCGGGGTTGCGACCACGGTGGAAACAATGCCTTGGAACACGCTGGCGCGCCGGGCCGGGCGGGGCGAGTTCGCCGCCCTGCTGTTCGCCTGTTGCTCCAGCACGCTGGATACGCTGGCCACCACGCGCGACCTGCTGGCAACCCATGACCCCGCGCGAAGCCTGGGGGTGAGCAATTATGGCCGCTATGCCAACCCTGTGCTGGACGGGATCGTGGAGGAGGGGCTCACCAGCTTCGATCCGGTGCGGCGGGCGCAGGCGCAGCGTGCGGCGGCGCAGGTGCTGGAGGAGGAGGTGCCGCTGGTCCTGCTCTACCATCCCATCAACCTCTGGGCGGCGCGCGCGCCGCTGGCCTATGCGGCGCGGCGGGATGGCCAATCGCCCGTGGCCGGGGCATCGCTGGCCGGATCGCCGGCCGCTGCGGGGACGAGACCGAATGCCGCACCCTGACGCCGCCCCGGCGCTGCGGAGCGTCACCTTCGCGGACCTGCATCTTGTGGTGCAGGGCGTGCGCGTGGATCCCGTGAAGCGCGGGCCGGTGTGGGTGTTCCCGCTCACGCTGCCCTGCGGCGATATCCGGCTGGTGTCGCGCCATGGCCGGCCGGACGAGCTGGGGCTCAACCGCGATGCGCGCCGGCTCGGGCTGCACCTGTGGCGGTTGTTCGTGGTGCGCGGGGCGGTGGAGGTGGCGGTGCCGCTGGATCATCCCGCCCTGCAGGAAGGGTTCCATGCGCTGGAGGAGAGCGGGTTGCGCTGGACCGACGGTGAGGCGCTGCTGCCGGCGAGCCTG
>JBIKOJ010000297.1:0-4839 GCA_044358135.1 Acetobacteraceae bacterium
CCCACATGAGTTGTTCCGCCTTCGGCGGGAGGGGCCGTCTCGGTGCGCGACACAAACCCGGTCGGCCCCTCCCGCCGAAGGCGGAAAAAGGTCGAGGGGTCTGGGGCCTAAGGCCCCAGCGGGTCCAGGGCAGAGCCCTGGCCTTCCTTCCGTCCTCGCCGGTGCGCGCCATCAATGCCCGTGGTCGCCGCCGGCGCCTTCGTTGAGCACATACAGGCGGGAGCAGTAGGGGCACAGCACCTGCTGGTCCTCGATGCGCAGGTACACGCGCGGGTGCCCCAGCGCCCCGCCGCCGCCGTCGCAGGGCACGGTGCGTTCGTCCACATGGATGGTTTCGGTGGGCGTGATCCCGGGAATGGGCGAGGCGTTGCCGTCCGGCATGGGGAGTCCTTGGGTTCGGTGGGGGCACGGGGCTGTCGTGCGCGCGGGCCGGCATGATAGCCATGGCCCGCATGCTTTCAACCGTTCCCCGCCGCGGCCTGTTGCTGGGCGCCGCCGCGCTGGCCGCCTGCACCCCTGCGGCCGCCCCGCCCGGCCCCCTGGCCCACGCCCCGGTGCAGGAGACCGCGCATTTCGTCATGGGCGACGGCATGCGCCTCCCCTACCGCGCCTGGCTCCCGCCCACGGAGCCGCACGCCGTCCTCCTCGCCCTGCACGGCTTCAATGACAGCCGGGACGCCTGGGAGCTCCCGGCCCCCGCGCTCGCCGCCCAGGGCATCGCCCTCTACGCCCCAGACCAGCGCGGCTTCGGTGCCACGCAGGCCCGCGGCCTCTGGCCCGGCGCGGATGCCCTGGCAGACGACGCCCTGGCCATGCTCGCCCTGCTCCGCGCCCGCCATCCCAAGGCCCGCCTCGTCGCCATGGGCGAGAGCATGGGCGCCGCGGTGCTCATGCACATGGCTACAAGAGGCATCGACATCCCGGCCGACGGCCTCATCCTCCTCGCGCCCGCCGTCTGGGGCCGCGCCAACATGAACCTGTTCATGCAGGCCGGCCTCTGGCTCATCGCCTCCGTCACCCCGGGCCTCACCGTCACCCGCGCCCCCGGCATCCGCATCACCGCGTCGAGCAACACGGAGGCCCTGCGCGCCCTCGGCCGCAACCCGCTCACCATCCGCGCCACACGGTTCGACACGCTGCGCGGCCTGGTGGACCTGATGGACCTCGCTTTGGCCGCCGCCCCCCGCATGCCGCCACTCCCCACCCTGGCCCTCTACGGCGCGCAGGACGAGATCATCCCCAAGCTCGCCACCCGCGCCACCTGGTCCCGCCTTCCCGGCCCCCCCATCCGCCGGCTCTACTACCGGGAAGGCTACCACCTCCTGCTGCGCGACCTCGCCCGCGCCGCCCCGCTGGCCGACATCGCCGCCTGGCTGGGCAACGCCGAAGCACCCTTACCCTCCGGTGCCGAAGCCGAAGCCACCGCCTGGCTCGCCAATCCTTCTTGACATCGAAACGAAATCTGCAAAGCTGTCTTCGTTGAAGATTTCAACGGGAGGCAGAAAATGGCCGAACCCACCCCGCCCCCGATCACCGCGCAGAAAGCGCTGGCGCAGGAACAGGCCGCGCTTCAGCTACCGCCCGGCGAGGCCGCCGCCCTCTGCCTTTCCGGTGGCGGCATCCGCAGCGCCGCCTTCTGCCTCGGCGTGGTCCAGGGCCTTGCCCGCCTCGGCGTGCTGAAGCAGTTCCACTACCTCTCCACCGTCTCCGGCGGCGGCTATGTCGGCGGCTATCTCGCCGCCCGCCTGCGCGCCTTCGATGGCAACGTCGATGCCCTGCAGGAGGAGCTGAAGCACGGCGGCAACGCCCCCTGGCTCACCCGCCTGCGCCAATCCGGCAACTTCCTCACCCCCCAGCTCGGCCTGTTCTCGCTGGATACCTGGACCGGCCTCACCCTCTACACCCGCAACCTGCTCCTCACCTGGGCCTCGCTGCTGCCCTGGATGCTGCTGCTGGTGCTGGGCTTCATCTTCTACCGCACGCTGATCTCGGTCGCCGGGCACATCCCTCCCCTCGGCTTCGGCGCGCTCGGCATCGCGGCGGTGGCACTCGCCGTCAGCTCGGCCCGGTTCTGCCACGGTCTCCCCAGCCACCAGCAGGCCGCCCACCGCGGGCCGGCCACCCTTGCCGGGGCCAGCGCCCCCTGGATCAGCCGGGAAAGGGCGCGTGGCACCGTCTACACCGCGCTCGCCTGGCCCCTGCTGGCCCCCTTCGCGCTCGGTGCCTGGAAGGATGTGGGCATGGAAAACCCCGGGCCCACCCTCCTGCGCGACTGCGATGCCGTCGTGCTGGGCGCGATCTACGCCGTCTGCGTGATATCGGCCTTCCTGTCCGCCTGGTCCGATGCCAGGGGCGAAGCCGCCCGGCGGCTGTTCCGCAGCAATATCGGGCCCTGGATCCTCGCCACCCTCTTCTGCGCCGTGCTCACCGGGCTCGGCCCGTGGCTGCTCCGCTGCATGGTCCCCGCCACCGGCCGCGTAGAGGTGCTGGCCGTGGCCGGCCCTCTCTGGTTCGCCATGGCCATGATCATCCATGCCGGCACCTACATGGGCCTGCGCCGCAACGCCCCGGCAGCGATGGCGGAGCTGGACCGCGAATGGACCGCGACCATGAGCGCAGACATCCAGCGCATCGCCACCGGCGTGGCCCTGATCGGCTTCCCGATCCTGGCGCTGACCGACATCGTGATCCCCAGCGGCAACTCCGGCTGGGGATCGGGCGTCTGGGGGAAGCTTCTCTCCCCCCTGATCACCGGCCCCGCCGTCGCCTGGCTCGGCCATCAGGCCTTCACCCGCATGTCCGCGCTGAACGATCTCGACGCCAGGTGGCGGGACAAGGCGATGGATATCGGCCTCGCCCTGCTTGCCGCGATCTTCATCGCCACGCTGCTCGCCCTGCTCAGCGCCCTGGTGCAATCCTACGTGCTCGGCCCGGTGCAGCAGTGGTGGGTGTCGGACCAGCCATTCTCCCTCATGGCCCTGCTCTGCCCCGCCTGCTCGGAACCCGTGCAGCTGCCAACGCTGTGGCGCATCGTGCAGGATTACTGGGGCTTCCTGCAGCTGCCCCCCGCTGCCGTCCCGGGCCCCGATCCCGGCCCGGTCAGCGTGCCGGTCGATGTTCTGCTGGGTGTCCAGGTGGCGCTGGCCCTGGTCCTGCTCCTCGCCGCATGGGTGCTGCGCATCGACAACAACCGCTTCACCCTTCACGCCGTCTACCGCAACCGCCTCGTGCGCGGTTTCCTCGGCGCCGCCCGCAACCCGGCGGGCCGCAGGCCGGAACCCGTCACCGGCTTCGATCCCGAGGACGATGTGCGCCTGGCCGCCCTCGTGCCGTCCGATGCAAACGGCCAGGCGGGGCCGCGCTCGCTCTTTCCCGTCGTCAACATCGCCGTCAACGTCACCCGCACCTCCAACCCGCTCTGGGCGGAGCGCCAGGCCCTGTCATTCACCGCCACCCCGCTGCATTGCGGCTACTACCTGCCCCCGGCCGAACCCCAGGAGCCGGACAGCCTCTCGGCGACCTACGTCCCCACGCCCCACTTCAACCACACCCTGCGCGGCGAGAAGGAGTCCGCTCCGGGGCCGAAGGGTCTCGGTCTCGGCCTCGGCACCGCCCTCACCATCTCCGGTGCCGCCGCCAGCCCCAATTCCGGCTACCACTCGCGCCCCGCCACCGCCTTCCTGATGACCCTGTTCAACGTCCGCCTCGGCCTCTGGGCGCCCAACCCGCGCCACCCCCGCTCCCATGCCGGCCTCACCCCCGCGGAACAGCGCCGCGCCCTGCTCGATGACCTGCGCGGCGTCAGCTCCGTCGATGGCGGCGCCATCTACCTCTCCGATGGCGGCCATTTCGACAATCTCGGCCTCTACGAGATGCTGCGCCGCCGCTGCAAATTCATCGTCGTCGTCGATGCCGCGCATGATCCGGAGTGCAGCTTCGCCGATCTCGGCCAGAGCCTGCGCAAGGCCTCGGTCGATCTCGGCGCCAGGGTCAGCCTCACCGCCACCCGGATCGGCCCGCGCAAGCCGGGGGCCGAGAACCCGGGCCTGCTGGGCTTCGCCGCCGGCCGCATCGAGTACCCCGCCACGGGCGACCTGCCCGCCGCCCAGGGCGAGCTGCTCTACATCAAGCCCACTTGGCTGGCCGACGTGCCGATGGACGTGCGCGCCTACGGCGCCGCCGAGAAGCAATTCCCCCAGCAGCCCACCTCGGACCAGTGGTTCAGCGAAAGCCAGTTCGAAAGCTACCGCAGCCTCGGCACCCACCAGCTGCAGGCGCTGGCCCTGGAGTCCGGGCAGGACCTTGTTCTGGAAACCCTGTTCAGGCGGGCCGAAGCCAGGCTCGCCGCCACCCCCTCCCCCTGAAGAAATTGGCCCGTCGCCGCTTTTTTTCCTTGCCGTCCGCCGCAGAGTCAGTTATTAAAATTGACTATGCAGCACATCCCCTTCCATCCGGCCGCCCCGCGGGGCAGGCCCGCCATCGGCGCGACGGCGAACGCCCGAATTGCGCCCGCCGTGCTGCATCCGGCGCTGCAGGCCCTGCTGCTCTCCCTCCTCGTCATCGCCGTCCTCCCCGCCTTCGCCGTCGCCCTCTCTGCCAGCCTCCTCCGTCGCAACTGGACCATCCCGGCCGAGGGCTGGGATGAGGAATGGGCGGAAGAGGAAGACGAGTTCGGCCCGTACCACACCCGTATCCCCACCCTCCCCACCTATGGCCGCGCCCCCCATGCCGTCTCGGTCGAGTACGGCCTGCTCCGTGACTGGATCCTGCGCTGCCTCCCCGGCCTCGGCATGGCCCCCACCCTCACGCCACTGCCGCCCCGTCCCGCACCCCACCGCC
>JBIKOJ010000125.1:0-16219 GCA_044358135.1 Acetobacteraceae bacterium
GTTGCCGGTGGGTGGTGCGGCGGCGACGCCGGAGCAGGTGGCGGTGTTCGCGCCGATCCTGGGGCTGTCGCCGGCGCAGATGCTGGAGAACCAGCGGCAGATGGCGCCGATGATCTATGCGGATACGCTTTCGGCGCAGCGTGACGCGTTCCTGGCGGCGATGGGCAGCGTGGGCGGCGAGCTTTCGGCGCGGCGCAGCGGCATCGCGGAGGGCGGCGGGCAATCCGTGACCACGGCGCAGGGCCTGACGTTCTGGATGCAGGGCAGCGGTATGACGCAGCGCACGACGAACGGGACGGCGAACCAGCCGGGCAGCACGGTGCGCGGCGGCGGGGCGACGGTGGGCGTGGATGCGCCGGTGATGCCCGGGCTGCGGCTGGGCGTGGCCGTGGGGGTTTCCCACCTGGTGGTGGGCGCGCCGGCAATGGCGGGCAGCAGAAGGGCGAGGTGGGGCACCTGACGGGATATGGCAGCTACAGCCTCGGCACCCCGTACGGCATGGGATTCGTGGATGCGCAGGTGAGCCTGCTGGCGGCGCAGGGCAAGGCTTCGCGCCCGTTGGCCTTCTATGGCGCCACGTCGCAGGGCGACACCGGCAGCCTGGGCGTGGGTGGCCAGGTGAAGACCGGTGTGCGCATGGATGTCTCTGGCTGGCAGGTGGAGCCGAGTCTGGGCTTCTCCGCGCTGCGGCTGCACCAGGGTGGGCTGAACGAGTATGGCGCGGGGGCGGTTGGCGCCAACATCGACCGTGGCGAACTGACCAGCCTGCAATCCCGGCTGGGGGTGCGGGTGGATCGCGGCTTCGCCGTGGGCGAGGGCATGCGGCTTGTCGGCTCGGTGAGCGCGGCCTGGGCGCATGAGTTCGGCGACGAGCGCACGAAGGTGTCGGGCCGGATTTCGGGCCTGCCGGGTGCGGGGTTCGCGCTGATGAACGCGGGCGGCGGGCGCGATGCGCTGGTGACCTCGGCGCAGGCGGTGCTGGAGACGCAGACGCCGTTGAAGCTGTTCGTGGCCTATTCCAACTCCACCTCCAGCCGCACGCTGGGCCAGGCGGTCACGGCCGGGCTGCGCTATACGTGGTGAAAGCAGGACGGCCCGGGGCTTGCTCCGGGGTCGTCTGCTTCGACCCCTCACCCAACCCTCTCCCCCAAGGGGAGAGGGCTTTTTTTGTGTCAGTCGTCCGTGCTGGGGGCCGGGCGGCGCATGCGGAGGCGGCGGATGCGGCGGACATCGGCTTCCAGGATGCGGAACTCGATGCCGCTGGGGTGGCCGATCACCTCGCTGCGGGTGGGGACGCGGCCGGCGAGGGTCATGACCAGGCCGCCGATCGTGTCGATATCGGCGTTGCGCTCGTCGTCGGTGAGGACGGGGCCGAGGCGTTGCTCGAATTCGGCGACCGGCAGGCGGGCGTCGATGTCGATCGTGCCGTCGGGGCGTTCGGTCCACATCTGGCCTTCGGGCTCGTCGTGCTCGTCGCTGATGTCGCCGACGATTTCCTCGACCAGGTCCTCGATGGTGACGAGGCCGTCGATGCCGCCGTATTCGTCCACCACCAAAGCGAGGTGCATGCGGGCCTGGCGCATCTGCAGCAGCAGGTCGAGCACCGGGATCTGCGGGGCGACGAGCAGGGGGCGTCGGACGATCTTTTCCAGGTTGAAGGCGTCGGCGCGGCCGACATAGGCGAAGACGTCCTTGATGTGGACCATGCCGACGATGTCATCGAGGGATTCGCGGTAGACCGGCAGGCGGGAATGGCCGTCGGCGCGGATCTGGGCGAGGGCCTCGTCGAGCGAGACATCCACGCGCATGGCGACGATGTCGGCGCGGGGGACCATGACGTCGTCGGCCTGCTTGCCGCGCAGGCGGAGCACGTTGGCGATGAGGGCCTGTTCGTGCGGGTCGATTTCCGGCGCGCCGTTGTGGCCGGCCTGGTTGCCGGCGGCTTCCTGGACGAGTTCGGCGATGGATTCGCGCACGCTGGGCTCGGCGCGGCCGCGGAGCTTGGTGCGGAGGCGGTCCAGCAGGGAATGGCGGGAGGCGCTCACAGGCCGCGCCCGCCGGACTTCCAGGGGTTGGGGCGGCGGAGGCGGGAGAGGGCGCGGGATTCGGCCATTTCCATGCGCCGCGCCTGCCCGGCCTCGCCGTGGTCGTGGCCCTGGAGGTGGAGCATGCCGTGCACCACGAGATGGGCGAGGTGGTCGGCGGGGCGGCGCTGGGCGGCCTGGGCTTCGCGCCGGACGGTGCCGAGGGCGAGGACGATCTCGCCCGGCAGGCCCGGGGCGGCGGGCTCGAAGGTGAGCACGTTGGTGGGCTTGTTGCGGTCGCGGTGGCGGGCGTTGAGGCGCTTCACCTCGGCATCGCAGGCCAGCACGATGGTCGCGGCCCCGCCGGTGGCGTGGGCGGCCTGGCGGGCGACGGCCTCGGGGCGCGGCATGAAGCGTCGCCAGGCGGGGTCCGCGATGATGACCTCGATCTCCGCCGGGTGACTGGGGGGGAGAGCGAGGGGGAGCCCCGCGATTGCGGGGCTGGGTCTACTGGAGGGGTCCATCTACTTTCCTGTTGGGCCTGCCGCTTCGGCTTGCGGCTGGGCGCGGCGGCGGCGGGCGGTGTCGCCCTCGGCGGCGGTGCGTTGGTCGTAGGCTTCGACAATGCGCGCGACAAGGGGGTGGCGGACGACGTCGCGCTTGTCGAAGCGGGCGATGGCGATGCCGGGGACGCCTTCCACGGTTTCCAGCGCGTCGCGCATGCCCGACCGGGTGCCGGCGGGGAGGTCGACCTGGGAGAGGTCGCCGGCGATGACCATGCGGGTGCCCTCGCCCATGCGGGTGAGGAACATCTTCATCTGCACCGGGGTGGTGTTCTGCGCCTCATCGAGGATCACGAAGGCGTGGGCGAGGGTGCGGCCGCGCATGAAGGCGAGCGGGGCGACCTCGATCTCGCCGGTGCCCATGCGGCGGGTGACCTGGTCGCCGGGCATCATGTCGTGCAGCGCGTCGTAGAGCGGGCGCAGGTAGGGGTCGACCTTTTCCTTGAGGTCGCCGGGCAGGAAGCCCAAGCGTTCGCCGGCTTCGACGGCGGGGCGGGAGAGGACGATGCGGTCCACCTTGCCGGCGGTGAGCATGGCCACGGCCTGGGCGACGGCGAGGTAGGTCTTGCCGGTGCCGGCCGGGCCGAGGGCGAAGACCATCTCGTGGCGGGCCAGCAGGTCCATGTAGGTGGCCTGGCCCGGGGAGCGCGGGCCGATGGCGCCGCGCTTGGTGCGGATGGCCGGCAAGTCGGACAGCGGCAGGCGGGGGTCCTCGATCTCGGCGAGGCGGATGGCGGCATCGACCTCGCTGGGGCCGACGGCCTCGCCGCGCTGGAGCTTCGAATAGAGGCCGTTGATGGCGCCCTGGGCGGCTTCGACGCGGGCGGCATCACCGGAGACGGCGAGGCGGTTGCCGCGGCAGGCCAGGCGCACGCCCAATCCCTGTTCCATGCGCACCAGGTGCCGGTCGTGGTCGCCGAGCAGAAGCGACAACAATGTGTTGTCGGCGAACTGGAGGGTGACGGCGGCCTGGGCGGGGCCCTGCGCGGCGCGGATGCTGCCGGGCAGGCTGGGCAGGTTGGTGGCGCTCAAGCGGGGGTTCGCTCCTGGGCAGGGGTGAGGGCGGCTTCGGCGAGGGTTCCGGACAGGGAATTGGTGTGGGCGGTGGTGAGTTTCACCCTGGCTTCGGTGCCGATCAGGGTTTCCGGGCCGATGACGTGGACCGGCTGGAGCCAGGGCGAGCGGCCGACGATCTGGCCGGGATGGCGGCCGTGGCCGGTGAAGAGAACGGGCACGGTGCGGCCGACGCAATCGGCGTTGAAGGCGGCCTGCTGTTCGCGCAGCAGGGCCTGGAGTTCCTGCAGCCGGGCATCGGCCACCGCTTCGGCCACCTGGTGGGCGGCGCCGGCGGCGGGGGTGCCGGGGCGGGGCGAGTATTTGAAGCTGAAGGCGCTGGCGAAGCCGACGTCGCGGATCAGCTGCATCGTGGCCTGGAAATCCGCATCGGTTTCGCCGGGGTGGCCGACGATGAAATCGGACGAGAGCGCGATATCGGGGCGCGCGGCGCGCAGGCGGGCGATGATGGCGCGGTATTCGCCGGCCGTGTGCTTGCGGTTCATCGCGGCCAGAATGCGGTCCGAGCCGGACTGCACCGGGAGATGCAGGTAGGGCATGACGGCCGGGATGTCCCGGTGGGCGTCGATCAGCTCCTGGTCCATGTCGCGCGGGTGGGAGGTGGTGTAGCGCAGGCGCCAGAGGCCGGGGATCTCGGCGAGTTCGCGCATCAGCCAGCCCAGGCTGCGCGGGGCGCCATCGGGGCCCTCGCCGTGCCAGGCGTTGACGTTCTGGCCGAGCAGGGTGAGCTCGCGGGCGCCGGAGGCGACGAGGCGGCGGGCTTCGGCGATCACCGAGGCGGCCGGGCGGCTGGCTTCGGCGCCGCGGGTGTAGGGGACGACGCAGAAGCTGCAGAACTTGTCGCAGCCTTCCTGGATGGTGAGGAAGGCGGTGAGGCCCTGGGGGGCGGCGGCTTCGGGCAGGAAATCGAATTTCTGCTCGGCGGGGAAATCGGTTTCGATCACGGCCCCGGCGGCGCGGCTGGCCTGGGCGACCATCTCCGGCAGGCGGTGATAGGTTTGCGGGCCGAGGACGATATCCACATAGGGCGCGCGGGCGAGGATTTCCGCGCCCTCGGCCTGGGCGACGCAGCCGGCGACGGCGAGGATGGTGCGTTGGCCGGCCTCGGCGCGCGCCTGCTTCACCAGGCGCAGGCGTCCGAGTTCGGAGAACACCTTTTCCGCCGCCTTGTCGCGGATGTGGCAGGTGTTGAGGATGATCATGTCGGCATCGTCGGGCCGGTCCGCCGGGCCATAGCCGAGCGGGGCCAGGACATCGGCCATGCGGCCGCTGTCATAGACGTTCATCTGGCAGCCCCACGTGATCATGTGGAGGCGCTTGGTGTTGGTCATCCGCGCGTCCTCTTGTCCAGCCGAAGGCTGGTCCAGCCTAACGGCGGAGGAATGGGGGTCGCGGGGCGACAGGTCAAGCGCAAGGCTGGGGGGGCACTCCCGGGCAACAGGCGCAGTTTCGCCGGCGGGGGTGGTGCCGTGTCAAGGATTTCCGGGGGCCGGGGCTAGGCATGGGCCGGCGTGGCGGGGGGCGTGGCGGCGGATGGCGGGGCGGCGGGGACGGGCGGGCGGTTCTGGCGCAGCAGGGCGGCCCCGTCGGCGCTGGCCTGCCAGACCGCCAGGGTGAGGGCCTTGCGGTTGGGGAAATCGCGCGGGTCGAGGGGCGGGTGCAGCAGCAGGCTGGCGCGCATGCCGCGGTGGCGGGCGAGCTGCCAGAAATGCGGGGCGATCTCCATGTCGCCATACCAGGCGAAGACCGGGCGGGCGGCGCGGCAGACGGGCAGGCCGGCGAGGCGGTCGTACACCAGGGACACGGGCTGGACGATCGGCGGCAGCCCCTCTGGCGAGACGGGCAGCTCGGCGATGGAGAGGAAGGCGGAGCGGAAGGGCAGGACGCGGGCGCCGTCCGACGTGGTGCCTTCGGGGAACAGGATCAGGCTGTCGCCGGCGGCGAGGCGGGTGCGCATCTCGTCGCGCTCGCGGGCCGTGCTGGTGCGGGCGCGGCGGACATAGACGGTGCGGCCGAGGCGGGCGACCCAGCCGATGAGGGGCCAGCCGGCCACCTCCTCCTTGGCGATGAAGGCGGCATCGAGCCGGGCACCGAGGGCGAGGATATCGAGCCAGGAGGAGTGGTTGGAGACATAGACGACAGGGCGGCCATCGGCGGTGGCGTGGGCCGGGGTGCCGATGACGCGCAGGCTGAGGCCGAGGATGGCACAGAGGCCGCGCCAGTAGAGGCGGGTGACGAAGGCGGTGGGCCTGCCGGGCAGCAGCAGCACGATGCCCTGGGGGATGGCGCAGAGCAGGGTCCAGGGCAGGACGAGCAGCAGGCGCCAGATCGGGGCCAGGCGGCGCGGCAGCGCGTGGCGCGGGGAGGCCCAGGCGGCGGCCTCCGCCTCCTGCGTGGCGGGGTCGGCGGGGGCGGCGCTGCCGAAGGGGAGGCGGCGGGATTTCTGGGTCATCTGGTGCCGGAATACGCCGCCAGGGGGGCGGCCACAATGGCGGCGTGGTGACACTTCGTTGAAGCTTCGGTCCCGGCTGCCGCGATGGTGCCGCAAACGGGCCCTATGGCAGGGACACGGTTGGGGGATGTAAGGAAGGGTATGGCGACGCGGCGCGCATTGGTGCGGATCGGGCTGAACGTGGGGCTGGACGGGCTTCTGGCCGCGGCTGCGTATCTGCTTGCGCGCTGGCTGGTGGCCCCCCCCGGGAATAACGACGACCTGCTGGGGCCGTGGTGGGCGCTGCCCTGGGCGGCGGTGGCGCTGCTGCTGGCGGGCGTGCCGTTCAAGCTTTCGGTGCAGTACTGGCGCTTCGCCGGCACGCAGGATTTGCTGGCGCTGGCCGCGGCTTCGGTGGCGGCGGCGGCGGTGTTTCCGGTGGGGCTGCGCGAGGGCGGGGCGGCGATGCCCGGGCCGAGCTTTCCGGTGGCGCATGCGCTGGCGCTGATCGTGCTGCTGGCCGCCCCGCGCCTGGCCTATCGGCTGTCGCAGGAGGGGCGCGGGCAGAAGCAGGGCGGAGCCGCGGTGCTGCTGGTGGGCGCGGGCGAGGGCAGCGACCTGTTCCTGCGCGCGCTGGGGGCGGAGGCGGCGCCGCCATTCTTCGTGGTGGGGCTGGTTTCCACCGGGCGGGCGCAGACCGGGCGGCGGATCAACGGCCAGCCGATCCTGGGGGGACTCGTGGACCTGCCGGCGGTGCTGGCGCGGCTGCGCGAGGAAGGGCGGCTGCCGGGCACGCTGGTGGTGACCGACCCGGCGCTGGCGGGCACCTCGCTGGCGCAGGTGATGGCGGTGGCGGAGCAGGAAGGGGTGCGGGTGGCGAGCGCGCCGCGGATCACGAGCCTGGATCCCGCGCAGGGGAAGGGCGAGCGCGGCCTGCAGCTGGCGCCGGTGGCGATCGAGGATCTGCTGAACCGGCCGCAGGTGCGGCTGGACCGCGAGGGCATGGCGCGGCTGGTGCAGGGGCGCCGGGTGCTGGTGACGGGGGCCGGTGGCTCGATCGGCAGCGAGCTGGCGCGGCAGGTGGCGGCCCTCGGCCCGGCGAAGCTGGTGCTGCTGGACGCGGGCGAGTTCGCGCTGTGGCAGATCGACCTGGAGCTGGGCGAGGCCGCGCCGTTGGTGCCGCGCGAGGCGGTGATCGCCGATGTGCGCGACGAGGCACGGATTCGCGACGTGTTCGAGCGGGCGCGGCCGGAGCTGGTGTTCCACGCCGCGGCGCTGAAGCACGTGCCGCTGGTGGAGGCGAACCCGGCCGAGGGGTTGCTGACCAACGCGCTGGGCACGCGCCACGTGGCCGAGGCGGCGCGGGCGGCCGGCGCGGCGGCGATGGTGCTGATCTCCACCGACAAGGCGGTGAACCCCACCAGCGTGATGGGGGCTTCGAAGCGGCTGGCGGAGATGTATTGCCAGGCGCTGGATATCCAGGGGCGCGCCTCAGGCGGAATGCGCTGCATCACCGTGCGGTTCGGCAATGTGCTGGGATCGACCGGTAGCGTGGTGCCGCTGTTCCAGCGCCAGCTGGCGCGCGGCGGGCCGCTGACGGTGACGCACCCGGACATGCAGCGCTACTTCATGACGGTGCGCGAGGCGGTGGGGCTGGTATTGCAGGCCAGTGTTGTCGGCACGACCGACGCGGAACGGGGTGTCGGCGCGCTGGACACCTCGCCGGATTTCCTGCGCCAGGGCGGCATCTTCGTGCTGGACATGGGCGAGCCGGTGAAGATCAGCGACCTCGCGCGCAACATGATCCGGCTGGCCGGGCTGCGGCCGGATGCGGATGTGCAGATCCGCTATACCGGGCTGCGGCCGGGCGAGAAGCTGTTCGAGGAGCTGTTCCACGGCCGCGAGCCCGCGGTGCCGATCGGGCATGACGGGCTGCTGATGGCCACCCCGCGCACCGCCGATGCCGCCATCGTCGGCCGTGCCATCGACGAGATCGCGCTGGCGGCGCGCGGCGGCCATATCCGCCTCGCCTTGGCCCTGCTGGGCCGCCAGATTCCGGAATTCGCCCACAACGCCGCGCCCGGCCCTGCTTCGGCAGAGGGCGGCGCGGCGCGTGCCTGAGGAGCCGACATGAACGACCAGCCGCGCCCGATCCCCTTCGTCGACCTCAAGGGCCAGCAGGGGCGCATCGAAGCCGATCTGCGCCGGCGGCTGGAGGCGGTGCTGGGGCATTGCCAGTTCATCCTGGGGCCCGAAGTGGTGGAGCTGGAGCAGGAACTCGCCAGATTCTGCGGGGCGAAGCACTGCATCTCGATCAGTTCCGGCACCGATGCGCTGCAGATCGCGATGATGGCCGAGGGGATCGGGCGCGGGGACGCGGTGTTCCTGCCGGCCTTCACCTATACCGCCACGGCCGAAGTGCCGCTGGTGCTCGGCGCGACGCCGGTGTTCGTGGATGTCGATCCGCGCACCTTCCAGATCGACCCGGCGCATCTGGCCGCCCGGGTGGCCGAGGTGCGGGCGGCGGGGAAGCTGACGCCGCGGATGCTGATCGGGGTGGACCTGTTCGGGCAGCCGGCGGAGTGGCCGGCGCTGGCGGCGATCGCGCAGCGCGAGGGGTTGGTGACGCTGGATGATTGCGCGCAGAGCTTCGGGGCGAGCCTGTCGGGCCGGATGCTGGGCACGCTGGCGGATGCGACGGCGACGAGCTTCTTTCCCAGCAAGCCGCTGGGGGCCTATGGCGATGGCGGCGCGCTGTTCACCGAGAGCGACGAGCGCGCGGCGCTGTATCGCAGCCTGCGCACGCATGGCGAGGGCACCACGCGCTACGAGGTGCTGCGCACCGGCATGAACGGGCGGCTGGATACGCTGCAGGCGGCGGTGCTGCTGAGCAAGCTGACGGTGTTCGCCGACGAGCTGGCGGCGCGCGAGCAGGTGGCGCGCTACTACGATTCGCGGCTGGGCAACGCGGTGGTGACGCCGATGCGGGTGGCGGACAGCAAGGCGGCCTGGGCGATCTATGCGATCCTGCTGCCGGATGGCGCGGCGCGGACGAGGCTGCAGGACGGGTTGAAGGCAGCGGGCGTGCCGAGTGCGATCTACTACCCGAAGCCGCTGCACCTGCAGCCGGCCTACCAGGGCGCGCATGACGGGGCGGCGCTGCCGGTTTCGGAAGACCTGGCCGGGCGCATCCTGGCGTTGCCGATCCATCCGGACCTGACCGAGGCCGACCTGGCGCGGGTGTGCGACGCGGTGCTGGCGCATGTCTGAGCCAGTCGGCATCGCCACCAGCTGGGACCCGTCGGTCTATCTGCGCTACGGCGATGAGCGGCTGCGGCCGGCGCTGGACCTGCTGGCGCGCGTGGATGCGGATGCGCCGGCAGGGGTGGTGGACCTGGGCTGCGGGCCAGGGAATGTCAGCGTGTTCCTGAAGCAGCGCTGGCCGGGGGCCGATGTGCTGGGGATCGATGGCTCGGCGGCGATGCTGGAGAAGGCGCGCCGCGCGGCGCCGGGGTGCCGGTTCGCGGAGGCGGATTTCGGGAGCTGGACGGCCGAGGCACCAGAGGGACGCGGGGTGGACGTGATCTATTCCAATGCCGCGCTGCACTGGCTGGGCGGGCATGACGCGCTGTTCCCGCGCCTGCTGGCGCAGTTGGCACCGGGTGGCACGCTGGCGGTGCAGATGCCGGCGATGCATGCGGCACCGATCCGGGCCTTGCAGCATGAGGTGGCGGCGCGGGGGCCCTGGGCGTCGCTGCTGGCCGATGTGGGCGGGGCGCCGCCGATCCTGGAGCCCGGGCAGTACTGGGACATCCTGAAGCCGATCGCGGCCTCCCTGGATATCTGGGAGACGATCTACCTGCACGCGCTGACGGGCGAGAACGCCGCGGTGCAGTGGGCGAGCGGGACCAGCCTGCGGCCGTTCCTGGATCCGCTGCCGGAAGACCTGCGGGCGCAGTTCCTGGCCGCCTATACCGAGGCGGTGGCGCCGCATTATCCGCGCCGGGCGGACGGGACCACGCTGCTGCCGTTCCGGCGGCTGTTCCTGGTGGCACGGCGGTGAGCTTCACCCTGCGCCTTGCCCGCGTGGCTGATTGGGACGAGGTGCGGGACTTGCGGCTGTCGGTGACCGAGAACCAGCTGTCGGACCCGTCGCGGGTGACGCGGTCGATGTATCACGACTACATCTTGGTTCGCGGCCGCGGCTGGGTGGCGGAGGCGGACGGCACGATCCTGGGGTTCTGCATCGCGGCGCTGGATGGCGAGGTGTGGGCGCTGTTCGTGCGGCCTGGCTGCGAGGGGCGTGGCGTGGGCCAGGCGCTGATGCGCGCCTGCGTGGACTGGCTGACGGAGCAGGGCGTGGGCGAGGCGATGCTGGAGACCGGCGCCGGCACGCGGGCGGAGCGGTTCTACCGCCGGTTCGGCTGGATCGAGGCCGGGCGGGGGCGCAGCGACATCACGTTCAAGTTGCCTCTGCAGCCCGGCTGACCAATGCTGCGCGGGACCGCCCGCGCAAGGATTTCCCGCCGTGACCCACCCTGCCCCGCCCCGGGACGGCTTTATGGCCATCCTGCTGATCTTCCTGCGCCTGGGGCTGACCAGCTTCGGCGGGCCGGTGGCGCATCTGGGCTATTTCCGTACCGAGTTCGTGGCGCGGCGGCAGTGGCTCAGCGAGGCAGCCTATGCCGACCTGGTGGCGCTGGCGCAGTTCCTGCCGGGGCCGGCGAGCAGCCAGACCGGATTCGCGCTGGGCATGCTGCGCGGCGGGCTGGCCGGCGGGATCGCGGCCTGGATCGGGTTCACCCTGCCCTCCGCCCTGGTGATGATGGCGGCGGCCTATGGGGTGGACCTGGCGACGGGTGGGGTCGGCGCCGGGGTGGTGCACGGGCTGAAGCTGGTGGCCGTGGCGGTGGTGGCGCAGGCGGTGTGGGGCATGGCGGGCAGCCTGGCGCCGGACCGCACGCGGGCGACGATCGCCGCGGCGGCGGCGGTGGCGCTGCTGCTGCTGCCCTCGGCGGCGACGCAGGTCGGGGTGATCGTGCTCGGTGCCGGGCTGGGGCTGGCGCTGTGCCGGGACGGGGCGGGTTCGGCCGGGGCGCCGCTGGGCATCGCGATCGGGCGCGGGCCGGCGCTGGCGGCGTTGGCGGCGTTCCTGGTGCTGCTGGTGGGGCTGCCGGTGCTGGCGCCGTTGGGCCAGGGGGTGGCATTGGCGGAGGCCGGCTACCGGGCGGGCGCGCTGGTGTTCGGCGGCGGGCATGTGGTGCTGCCGCTGCTGGAGCGGGCCTTCGTGCCCTCCGGCTGGGTGTCGGCGGACGAATTCCTGGCCGGTTACGCGCTGGTGCAGGCGGTGCCGGGGCCGCTGTTCACCTTCGGGGCCTTCCTGGGGGCTGCGACGGGCGGCGTGCCGGGCGCGGCGGTGGTGCTGGTGGCGATCTTCCTGCCCGGGCTGCTGCTGATGGTCGGCGCCCTGCCCTTCTGGGACGGGCTGCGGCGGCGGCCCAATGCGCAGGCGGCGCTGCGCGGGGTGAATGCGGCGGTGGTGGGCATCCTGCTGGCGGCGCTGTTCGACCCGATCTGGCAGAGCAGCGTGCATCGGCCGGCGGATTTCGCGGTGGCGCTGGCGGCCTTCGTGGCGCTGGTGCTGTGGAAGCTGCCGGTGTGGCTGGTGGTGGCGGCCACGGCGGCGGCGGGGGTGCTGCTGGCGCTGTAGCCCACATGGAGACGTGCCACAGGCATGGATCTTTTACCCCATTTTGAGACTTCCAGTGACATCTGATTAACGAGCTGGACCTAGCGTCCGGCCACGATTCGAGGTCGCGGAGGACAGGAATGTTGGTTTCGGCGGGGGCGGGGCATGCGGGCCTGCGCCTTGCGGTGGCCAGGGAGGAAGGGGCCGAGCGGCTGCCGGTGCTGAGCGCACCGGGCTGGCTCGCCTTTGCGCTGCCTGCCGCGCCGGGGGACGTTGCCCTGCGCGCGCCGGTGTTCCGGCCTTGCGACGTCAGCCCCTCGGCCGACCGGCGCGAGCTGGGTTTCGCGGTGACCGGCATCGACATCGTGACGGCGGGCGGGCGGCGGCATTTCACCGCGGGTTCGGCGGCGTTCGGCCCCGGCTTCCATTCGCTGGAGGCCGGCGGCTGGCGCTGGACCGGCGCCGAGGCGGTGCTGCCGGCGGCGATGTTCGCGGGGCTCGACCGCGATGCGGTGCTGGTGGTGCGCGGCTTCGGGGCGCCGGGGACGCAGATCGGCCCCAGCCATCACGGCGCCTTCCTGGGCGGCGATTCCTGGCCGGCGGACGACCATGTGGAGCGGCACCTGGCGCGCGTGCTGGCGCCATTCCTGGCGGGCACGCTGGTGGGCCAGGCGGACATGCTGCCGCCGGACCATCGCGGGCACCACGAGCGCAACCTGGCCGCAAGGCAGCAGCGCCTGGCCACGGCGCTGGAGGGCCGGCCCGGCGGCACGATCCTGTTCGGCCGTTCCTCCGGCGCGCGGGTGGCCACGCTGCATGCGCGCCAGGCGGAGGTGGCCGCCGTGGTATGCCTGGGCTACCCGTTCCATGCACCGGGGCGGATGCCGGAGCCGGAGCGCCATGCCCATCTCGCCACCATCGAGACGCCCACGCTGATCCTGCAGGGGCGCGACGATCCCTACGGCAATGCCGACGACCTGCTGGAAGTGCCGCTCTCCGAGCACGTGGAGTGGCACCTGCTGGACGGCGGGCACGAGTTGCTGCTGGGCGAGACCGGCTGGCAGGCGGTGGGGCGCCGGGTGCTGCTGTTCCTGGCCAAGGTGGCGGATCAGGCCCGCGCGGCCTCCCGCGCCGCGGCGATCGCGGCTTCCACGGCCTGACGCGCCTTGGGGGCGTTGCGCCAGCAGGTGGTGCCCAGCAGGGCGGACACCTCGGCGCAGATGGCCCCGGCATCGCGCCCGGCCAGGGCGGGCAGGCTGTGGATGCCGATCTGCTCCAGCCGGCTGACCACGCCGGGGCCGACGCCGCGCACGGCCAGCAACAGGGCGCGCTCGGGCGCGGGGAAGGGCATCGTCACAACTCCCGCTGGCGTTCGTCGAATTCCACGTCGCGGTGGACGTGCACGCTCATCAGCACGCCCATGCCGATCATCACCATGATCATCGCCGAGCCGCCATGGCTGACCAGCGGCAGCGGCACGCCGCCCACCGGGATGGCGCCCATCACCATGGCGATGTTCACGAACACATACATGAAGAAGTTCATGCTGATGCCCAGTGCCACCAGCCGGCCGTACTGGTGGCGGCAGCGCAGCGCGATCAGCATGCCGCCCAGGATGATGCAGGCGAGCAGGCCGAGCACGGCGAGGCTGCCGACCAGGCCGAACTCCTCGGCCAGCATGGTGAAGATGAAGTCGGTTTGCTTTTCCGGCAGGAAGTTGAGGTGGCCCTGCGTGCCCTGCAGGTAGCCCTTGCCCCAGATGCCGCCGGAGCCGAGCGCGATCTTGGACTGGATGATGTTGTAGCCGGCGCCGAGCGGGTCGCTTTCCGGATTGAGGAAGGTGTCGATGCGGGCGCGCTGGTAGTCGCGCAGGTGGCTGTAGGCGATCGGCGCGGCGGCCACCACGCCGCCCACCGCCAGCGCCACCTTCCACCAGCGCAGCCCGGCGCCGAGGAACACCGTGCCGCCCACCACGGCGGTGATCACGGCGGTGCCGAGATTGGGCTGCTTCAGGATCAGCCCCACCGGGATGGCCACCGCGATCAGCGGCGGGATCAGGAAGAGCGGGTTGCCCATCCGCTCCCAGCTGGCGCGGTGGAACCAGGAGGCCAGGGCGAGGACGAGGCAGAGCTTCATCAGCTCCGAGGGCTGCCACTGCATGCCGCCCAGCTCGATCCAGCGCTGCGCGCCCTTGCCCACGTTGCCCATCTTGAGCACCAGCACCAGCAGCACCACGCCGCCGAGCCAGGCGAGCCAGGACATCTTCTGGATGAAGCGGATGTCGATCATGGCGATGGTGAGCATCAGCACCAGGCCGACGGCGAAGCGGAACATGTGCCGCGCCGCATAGGGCTCCGGCGCGCCGCCGGCGGCGGAGTAGAGCGCCACGTAGCCCACGCCGGCCAGCGCCGAGAGCAGCAGCACATAGAGCCAGCTGATGCGGAACAGCTTGCTGGTGATGTCGAAGGAGTTGTCGCGGATCAGGCGGCGTTCCATCCCGCTCATCGCGCAGGCCCCCCTTCCGCGACGCGCGGCCGATCCGACCGGATCACCGGGTCGCGCGCCATGGTGGCGGCCATGATGTCCCGCGCCACGGGGGCGGCGGCCTCCGACCCCGCATTGCCGTGTTCCACCACCACGGCCAGCGCGTAGCGCGGGGCATCATGCGGGGCGTAGCCGACGAACAGCGCGTGCGGGCGGTATTCCCAGGGCAGGTTCTCCGACTTGAAGCCGCGCTCGCGCTGCTCGCGGGTGACGTTGCGGACCTGGACGGAGCCGGTCTTGCCGGCCATCTGGGCGGGCGGCGCGGTGCTGCCGGGGGCGGCGGGCAGGCGGGCGATGAGCGCGGTGCCGCCCTGCTCGTTCACCACCGCCCACATCGCCTCGCGCATCACCTGCAGGCCGCGCTCGCCCACGCCCAGCGCCGGCCAGTCCTCCGGCCGGTGGCCGCGCTGCATGGCGCCGCCGATGGCGCGCGTGAGGTGCGGCTCCACCTGGCGGCCGGTGGCCAGGCGCGCTGTCATGGTTGCCAGGGACAGCGGGGTGAGCTGGAAGAAGCCCTGGCCGATGCCGTGCACGATGGTGTCGCCGATGTTCCACGCCTTGCCCTGGCCGATGCGCCAGGCGCGGGTGGGCACGTGGCCGGCGCGCGCGCCGGGCAGCTCGATGTCCAGCTTGGTGCCCAGGCCGAAGCGGTTGGACATGGCGGCGATCCGGTCGATGCCGACGCGCTTGGCGACCTCGTAGAAGTAGCAGTCGCAGCTGACCTTGATGGCCGTGCGCATGTCTACCGAGCCATGGCCGTATTTGCGCCAGCAATGGAAGCGGCGGTCGCCGAAATCCAGGTAGCCCGGGCAGTACACCGTCTCGCCGACGGTGATCACCCGTGCCTCGAACCCGGCCAGCGCCACGATCATCTTGAAGGTGGAGCCCGGGGCGTAGAGCCCGGCGACGGCCTTGTTGATGAGGGGCGCGCGGCGGTTGGAGGTCCAGGCAACCCATTGCGCCTGGGAGACGCCGGAGTTGAACAGGCTGGGATCGAAGCTGGGGTTGGTGGCCATGGCCAGCACCTCCCCGTTGCGGGCATCCATCACCACGGCGCTGGCGCTTTCGTCGCCCAGCCGCTCCAGCACCGATTTCTGCAGGTCGAGGTCGATGGTGAGGTTCACGTCCTGGCCCTGGGTGCCCTCGCGCCGGTCCAGCTCGCGGATCACGCGGCCGACGGCGTTCACCTCCAGTTGCACCGCGCCGGCGCGGCCGCGCAGCACGGTGTCGTGCACCCGCTCCATCCCGGCGCGGCCGACGCGGATGCCGGGCAGGCTCAGCAGCGGCTCCTCCGCCACGTCGGCCTCGGCCGGGGGGGCGACGTAGCCGATCACGTGCGCCATGGCGGGGCCGTGCGGGTATTCGCGGGTGGTGCCGACATCGACCAGGATGCCGGGCAGCTCCGGGGCGTTCACCTCGATGCGGGCCATGTCCTCCCAGGTGAGGAATTCGCGCACCATGATCGGCACGAAGCGGCGGTGGCGGCGCAGTTCGCGCTCGATGCGGGCGCGCTCGGTCTCCGACAGCGGCACGATGCGGCCGAAATTGTCCAGCGTGGCGGCCACGTCGCCGGTCTGCTCGGCCACCAGCAGGGCCCGCCAGTTGAGGCGGTTGCCGGCCAGGATGGCGCCGTTGCGGTCCAGCAGCCGGCCGCGCGGGGGGGCGATGAGGCGGGCGCTGATGCGGTTGCTTTCCGCCATGGTGGTGTAGCGCGCGCCCTCCTCCACCTGCACCTGGTAGAGGCGCGCGGCGAGGCCGCCGATGGCCGCCACCTGGGCGCCGGCGATGATCAGGGCGCGGCGCGTGAAGACGCCGCTGCGCTGGGCCTCGCGCTTCATCGGCCGCGGCCCGGGGCGGCTTGGTCAGGCATTGGCGGGCTCGGCGATGGTGCGGT